>CAMCSO010000173.1 GCA_945877545.1 Bifidobacterium breve
TTCCCCTTGTGCTCGGCGCCCTTTGAGTCGTCGAGCACCGTCGCGCTCATCACCCATTGAAGGGCAATGCCGTCGGGACGTGCCCAGAACTCGCCGGTCGGCTCGAGGACGAGATCGGGGTAGCGCGCGAGGCCGTGGGCGAAGTACTCACGAATGACGGGCCAGCCGTTCTTCTGGCCGCCGATCGAGTCCCACAGGATGCCGTCCTCGGCCATGAACGAACGTGGAGCGTCTGCATCGCCACTGCTCCATGCCGCGAAGAGTTGCTTGACGATCTCGATGCGCTGCAGATCAAGTTCGGTGAACTCGGCCATGATGTACCTCCTGCTATCCGGGAAACATCACGCCACCATTGGCGGTGATGGTCTGACCTGTGACGAATGATGCTCCGTCGGAAGCGACGAAGTCGATGACATTGGCGATCTCCTGCGAGGTGGCGGCGCGGCCCACCGCGATGCCGCTGATAAGGCGGGCATGCCGCTCCTCGGAGATGCGACCTGCGACGAGCTCGGTATCGCCGGTGTAGCCGGGGGCGACGACATTGCAGGTGATCCCGCGCGGGCCCTGGGTTCGCGTGAGGCTCACGACGTACGTCTGGAGCGCGGCCTTGGCTGCGGAGTAGGCGATCGATCCGGTGCCGAACTGCGCCGCGAAGGAGCCGGTGATGACGATGCGGCCGCCGGGGGCGGTCATCTGGGGGAGTAGGGCCTCGGTAACGAGCACTGCGCTCATGAGGTTGCCACGGATCGTCGATTCCCACACATCGGCAATGTTCTGCAGCCCGCCTTCGAAGGCGGGCTGGGTGGACCCGGCATTGTTGACGAGGACGTCGATCGAAGGGAGCGCATCGCTCGCCCAGACCGCGAACGTCTCGACCGCCAAAACATCGGTTGCGTCGACTGACATCGCGTGAGCCGTGACTGTGGGGTGGCTCGCCGTGATGTCGGCGGCCACCTCCTCGAGCTTGGCCAGCCGCCGGCCGAGGAGGACGATGGTGCTGCACGAATTTGCCAGGGTGCGAGCGGTTGCAGCGCCGATTCCCGTTCCGGCTCCGGTTATGACGGCAGTCCGGGAGATGAACGAGCCGACAGGTGCGTTTGTCACAGAAGGGTCACGGTGCCGGTTGAACCGTTGACCTCGACCATTGCGCCGTCCGGAATCCGCTCGGATGCGCCTTCAAGCCCTGCCACGCATGGAATACCGAGTTCGCGGCTCACGATCATCGCGTGGCTGCTCAGGGCACCCACACCGACGACGACCGCGCTCGCGACGACGAACAGCGGCGTCCATGACGGATCAGTTTGCGGCGCGATCAGGACGTCGCCGGGCTCGAAGGCCGCGATCTCGCCCGGGTTGAGGATGACCCGTGCACGACCCGTCGCGACTCCCGATGAGGCAGGGGTACCGGTGAGGACATCGCCGGACGCGGCGACAACAACGCCCGCGACCGACTTGCGGGGCAGGTCGGCGAGCGGGGTCATCGGCGCACCCGCCTGGAGGAAGAGGGGGAGGACGACGTTGCCGAGGTCCTTCCATTCGACCTCGCGTGAGGCGAGCCGCTCGGTGAGAGCGCCCGGCTCAAGCACGATGAGGTCGAGCTCCTCGTCGAGGGCCATGAAGATCTGGCCCGGGTGCGCGATGTGTCCTTCCGCTGCGAGTCGTCGCCCGAACTCACGCATCGCGACCCGGGACTCATTGAGGACCTTGATGCAGTTGGCCTTGCCGAGTTCACGCCATGAGGCCACGCGCCGCGCCGAGTCGACCGCCATGCGCAAGGTGGCCTGCGCCTCGTCATTGCCGGCGAGTGAGGCATGCACGGCCTCAAAGGCGCGCTCGGCGCGTTCGACGCTCTCGGCCCTGCGCAGCGCCGGCGACGCGGAGTCGTCGAGTTGCCTCATGCGATCGAGGAGCGACAGCGCGAGTTCAGGCCGAGTCTCCCAAGAGTCGGCGCCGAGATCCCACTCAGACGGCCCTCGGTAGCCGAACTCGCGGATGAATGCAGCGAATCGCGCGTGCAATTCCGGGGAGACTGCTTCAAGCCCGCCGGCGACGCCCCCGACCCCTGCGTCAAAGAGCGCGGTAGCCGCGGCATCGGCGCGGACGAGCCGCGACATGTCCCATAGGGCGTAGGAGGGCGCGGCCGACACGACATCGCCGGCTGGCCCGATGATGTCGACGACGTTTATGGGTGAGTTGTCGCCGAGCAGGCTCATGACAACGGCGGGCCCGATTGCCGCCTGGGAGCCGGCGATGAGCTCACCACGCCAGGTGAGGCGCTGGTACGGCATCATCGAGCGTGCTCGTGCGAGGAGCGCGGCGTTCGACAAGCGCGCGATGTCAGGGCGCTGCTCGCGGAAGCTATCGGCGAGGCCGGTCTCCTCCTCAAGGTCGGGGAATGACGTAGCGGTGAGGGTCCACAGCGTCCGGTCAGCGATCCGCTGGCTTACCTCCTCGTTGATGTCGCTCGGCGAGTCGGTGTGCGGAGGGGCATCGGGGTGACTGCCGAAGAACGCTGCGTCGATGCCGGCCCAGCCGATGCCACTTCGGATCCCGACGAGACGTGCCATGGTGACGTTCACGTAGAGGTGGCCGTAGCAGAAGGCACCGAAGGGCCAGGCTGCGAAGTCGATCGACTCCTCCGCTGTCACTGCGCCGAGGGCTGCGTAGCCCATCGATGAGCCTGGCAGCATGTGCGGGATCCAGGCCATGCTCGCGCCGAGCGGGGTGATGGGGTCCGGGAGCACGTCATTGGCATTGAACCTGGTGTAAACCGGGAAGCGGGTATTGAGCTCGGTGTCAATGCACCATCTGGCGTCGGTCATGTGCTGCTCCGGGTTGTCGTGCGCGGCTGGGTTTGGGTTGGTTCTCGCGGATGGTTCGTTCAAGTTCAGGACGATTGGAGTGGCTCGCCGGCGAACCAGCGCTCGATGCGGGGTCGGCTTCGGTAGTCGACGGGCTCGAGAAGGAACCCGGTCGGGGAACGCACGTAGGTGAACGACCCGTAGCCCTCTTCGGGGGAGAGCTGACTGCACTCGAGGGTCCAGCCCTTAGCGAGCAGGGAGTTTGTCAGAGCCGGCACATCGGCCCAGACCCCGGCATGGTGGAGCCCGGGGGAACCGGCGGCGTCCCAGATCGAACCGGGGGAGCCTTGGAGCAGCTCGACGTACTGGGGACCCTGCTGGGAGTAGGCGAAGGTGAGCGGAACCGTTGTGGCACCGTCCTTGGGCGTCCACATGCGTTGGGCATCGCGCACAACCACCTCGGTCCAGGTGAGGCCCAGGCTCGCCCCAAGATCTGCCATCGTCGCCGCGATATCGGTGACGAGGTAGCCCACGTGGTACATCGAAGAGCTGTAGTCGAAGTCCTCGTTATGGGTAGCGCCTGCTTCGGTCATAGGTCCCTCTCGATGCTGAGTTCAGCCATTCCGTTCCGCCAACGGGGTGACGGTATCGGAAAACTTTCTTGAGAGGAACTCGTTGAACTCTTGGATTTGTCGGAAAATCGGGGGGAATTGAGGGGTGAACGCACACACGTAACGCTGATGTGCTTTAGTGGGACGTCCTAGTACTCTTCAAAGACGTGTACCGGCCCGGGAGTTCACGAATGCCAACGCCACCGTTACACGTCCCGCTGAACCCGGTTCGGTTCGTCACGGCCGCGAGCATTTTCGACGGCCACGATGCCGCCATCAACATTATGCGCAGGCTCCTGCAGTCCCAGGGTGTCGAGGTCGTGCACCTCGGGCACGACCGCAGTGTTGAAGAGGTCGTGACAGCAGCGCTCCAGGAGGATGTCCAGGGTGTTGCGATCTCGTCGTATCAGGGCGGACACGTCGAGTACTTCACATATCTCGTCGAGCGGCTCGCCGAACGAGGCGCCGGTCATGTGAAGGTCTACGGCGGCGGTGGCGGGGTCATTGTTCCAGAGGAGATCGCCGAACTCGGCTCACGCGGTGTCCATATCTTCAGTCCCCAGGACGGCCAGCGGCTTGGTCTGCCCGGGATGATCAACCAGCTCGTGAGTGAGTGCGACATCGACCTAGCCGTGGGCGGGGCTGATCTCGAGGCCCTGCGCGCAGGGTCGCCGGCCGCACTCGCGCGTGCGATCACGGTCCTCGAGCAGGGCAGCAACCCATCGCTCGCGGAGGGCGTGCGCGCAGCGGCGTCGGGCATGACAACCCCGGTGCTCGGCATCACCGGCACCGGCGGATCCGGAAAGTCCTCACTCACCGATGAACTCGTCCGCCGCCTGCGCCGCGACAGCCAGGACAAGCTGCGCATCGCCGTCCTCGCTATCGACCCGACTCGCCGTCGCGGCGGGGGAGCGCTCCTCGGCGACCGCATCCGCATGAACACCATTGACCCCGATGTCGTGTTCTTCAGGTCGCTCGCCACCCGCGACTCAGGCCATCAGGTGCCGGAGGCACTCGATGATGTGATCGCCGCATGCAAGGCGGCCGGCTTCGATGTCGTCATCGTCGAGACCCCGGGCATCGGCCAGGGCGATGCGGCGATCGTCCCCCACGTCGACATCTCGCTGTATGTCATGACTCCGGAGTTCGGTGCTCCCTCGCAACTCGAGAAGATTGACATGCTCGACTTCGCCGATGTCATCGCCGTGAACAAGTACGAGCGCCGTGGGGCCGAGGATGCCCGGCGCGATGTTGCGAGGCAGATCGTGCGCAACCGCGGCGCATTCGGCACCCCCTGGGAGGAGATGCCGGTCTTCGGTACGAGCGCGGCACGCTTCGACGACGACGGTGTCTCAGCCCTCTACCAATCCCTGAAGGGCCTGCTCATCGGCAAGGGTCTCGGCGACTTCGAGGGAGTGCTGCCCGTCGTCGATGGGCGCACCTCCACCGGACTCGTCGGAATCCTGCCGCGCGGTCGCGAGCGGTATCTGGCCGAGATCGCCGAGACCGTCCGCGCCTACCACGCGGCCACCGAGCGCGATGCCGCGCTCGCCCGCAGACTTCAGCAGCTTGAGGCAACCCGGGAGCTCCTCTCATCCTCGGATGAGACATCCGCGGTCGATGCCGTCTCGCAACTCATCGCGACCACCGCCCGCGAACTGTCCACCGGCGTCGTCGCCCAACTCGAGGCTTGGCCATCCCTTCGCGATTCCTATGTCGGCGACGAGCAGGTGTACGTGGTCCGGGGCAACGAAATCCGCACCCCGCTCACCCACACCACACTCTCGGGTACTCACGTGCCGCGCGTCGCACTGCCTCGCGACGACGAGGCCGGGGCGCTCGTGCGGTTCATCCGCTCCGAAAACCTGCCGGGCTACTTCCCCTTCACCGCCGGGGTCTTTCCGTTCAAGCGGAGCGGGGAGGCACCCGCCCGAATGTTCGCGGGGGAGGGCGATGCCGCACGCACGAACCGCAGGTTCCACCTGCTGAGCGAGGGGCAGCCCGCAACCCGGCTCTCAACGGCCTTCGACTCCGTCACCCTCTATGGCCGCGACCCCTCACCGCAGCCCGATATCTTCGGCAAGGTCGGCACCTCGGGCGTCTCGATCGCGACGGTCGATGACATGCACGATCTCTTTGCCGGCTTCGATCTGTGCTCGCCTACGACTTCGGTTTCGATGACCATCAACGGTCCGGCCCCGGCAATCCTCGCGATGTTCCTCAACACGGTGATCGACCAGCAACTTGCTGCGTTCCGGGCGGACGAGGGCCGCGAACCTGACGCCGCGGAGACGGACGAGATCCGCGCTCGCGGCCTCGCCACGGTGCGCGGCACTGTTCAGGCCGACATCCTCAAGGAGGATCAGGGCCAGAACACCTGCATCTTCTCGACCGAGTTCGCTCTGCGATGTATGGCGGATATTCAGGAGTGGTTCATCGAGCACTCGATCCGCAACTTCTACTCGGTCTCGATCAGCGGCTACCACATCGCCGAGGCGGGTGCGAACCCGATCAGCCAATTGGCGTTCACACTCGCGAACGGCTTCACCTACGTCGAGGCCTATCTCGCACGTGGCATGAAGATCGACGACTTCGCGCCGAACCTATCGTTCTTCTTCTC
>CAMCSO010000174.1 GCA_945877545.1 Bifidobacterium breve
TGAGAGCGGTATTCGTGGCACCTGTACGGCCGGTATGGCGGCTGACTACCTCGCGGGTGTCACGTCGTTGTCGGGGTGGATTCTTGGTGAAGGAGTTGACGCACGTGCTCGTCGATGAGCCCGTTGGAGAAGATGCCGGATCCTAGGAAGATGCTGCGTCCACCGGCAGGGTCCTGGAACCTTCCGCCTGCCTCCTCCACGAGTACAACACCTGGCGCGAAGTTCCAGGGGTCGGCACGCATCGCGAACACTGCTTCCAGCTCTCCGGCCAGCAGCTTGGGTAGCAACGTCATGTCCGGTGCGACCCAGGTCCCCACGGACCTCACGCGGAGGCTCGTGCCGGTGGGCTCCACGTCCGGCCACGCCGACAGGCGGCACTCGCCGAGGGCGTGTCTGCTCGAGACGTGCACCTGGGTGGGCTCGAGGTCGCGGTCCTGGAAGAACGCCCCGGTGCCTCTTTGCGCCCACCACCGCAGGCGATGCACAGGCCAGGTCATGAGCCCGACCGTGATGACGCCGTTGACCTCGAGGGCGACGTTCGTCCCCCAGTCGCCTCGTCCGGCGACGAACTCGCGAGTCCCGTCGATCGGATCGATGATCCAGCGTCGACGCTGACCGGCACCCACTTCCTCACCTTCTTCCGTGAGGATGCCATCCTCTGGCCGCAGCCGACCCAGTTCGTCTCGGATAGCCCGGTCGACGGCCACGTCCGCCGCGCTCACTGGACTGCCGTCCGCCTTCGACCACGTCCGGTTGTCGCCGCGGAAGTAGGACAAGGCAATAGGGCCGGCGAGCTCAGCGAGGTGTCGCGCGATCTCCAAGTCCGCCTGCTTGTCGTCGTGGAGGGCCTCGTCCAAGCTCATCGCGCGACCCTACTCACAACCGCCTGAACACCGAAGCGGGCGTTGACCCGCCTCAAGGCACTTGCGTCTAGGTGACTGTGCACTCAGATCTCCAGCCACAGGTACAGCGAACGCCGGTCAAAGTCAGCTAGAGACACCCAAGCGGAACGCCAACCTGCGAAGACGCACGCGTAGCTGTGCGCCCCACGACAGGCGCGTGTTCGACGCTCGGGCAGCCAGGGCAGCCGAACCGCGGGGCCGTCAGCGCGATCGCTTCCAGGTAGCGCTCAAGGGTCATTGGCGGCCGCTCCAGACCGCTGGCCCGGCTGCGGATTGTCACAAGGACGTCGTCCTGCTGCGCGGCAAGGAGGAGGCACAGGAAGTTGTCCACGCCGGTGACGGTGACGCCCTGCGCCCGCATGTGATCGGCGGGGAAGCCCCTGGTGTCGTGCGTCAGGAGATAGTCCGCCTGCGCGTAAATGGCCGCGGCCTGGTGGGGATGGTCGTCGGGGTCAGGACCAGATGTGAGGGCCATCTTGGTTCGCCATTCTGCTTCGCCCACCTCGGCGCGATGGAGGTGAGCGCACGCTGCGTTCCATTGGCTGCGCACGGCGCGCTCGTCCCTCCCCACACCTCTGGTTCGTCGCCGTCGCGGGACGACGTCAATGACCTCGTCAACGAGATAGCGGGTCCACACGAGGCGTATGACCCCATCGGACGCCAGCCACAAAAGCAGGTCGGAGATGTAGTACGGACACAGGGCGTTGGTGTCGGCGTAGACGACGAGCCGGCGGCTCACTATCGAGCGTTCCGCGACCGGGCCTTCCGAGGCAGCAGAGTGAAGAGCCCCGTCGCGCGGGCCTCGGCAGCGGCAGCGTTGAGCCCGGACTGCATCTGCAGTCGGCTGTCCCGGAAGGCCTCAACCTCGAGCCGGTCGAGGCGGCGGTGCGAGCTCCCCGGAACGTTGGTCGCCGTCAGTTCTCCTTCGTCAACGAGCGTGAGGAGGGTGGGTCGGCTGATCCCGATGAGGTCTGCCGCCTCGTTCGGCGTGAGAGTGTCGCTGCTGGCGTCAAGCACATCGACGTCGTGACCCTGACCCATGATCTCGCCTGCTCGGCGGAGGACAACCTTCATCTGCGGCGGAAGAGCCCGCTCGATTCCATCGTCGCTAACCAGACGTACTCTGGAGCCCGACTCGAGCAGGGACAGCATTTCCACGATGTCTGCTCGGACGGCGGGAGACGCCTCAATGCGTGAGACGGCCGGTGTGCGTGGCATGGCGACTTCCTCCTGTCAGCTGCTGCATCTGTCAACTGCTGTAACTGTAACAGGAGGACGCCCGAACGCAAGGTTCCGGGCACAACAGGAGCGAAAGTGCCCTATCACCGTGACACCGGTCACCTTCCGGTCGGCGAGCCCGGGCGCTCATCGATCCGGCGGCGCGTGATGTCGAACGTGACGCCGAAGGGCATCCCCGCGACACGCACTCCGACCACCTCCCGCTGCGGCTTCCCCTTCCTCGCCCGGTGGCCTTCCTTCGCTTCCGGTAGTTCCGTCGCTTTCGGCTTCTCGTCGCTTGCGTTGCCGGTGTCCGCCGGGTCGAGCCCCTTGGCCCAGCGCCCGTGAGCGGCCTGGCGCGACATCCCCGCGGCGCGCCCGATGCTGTCCCACGAGTCGCCACATATGCGAGCTCCGGCGACGGCTTCGTCGATTCCCTCGTCGATCCGCTCGCGAAGGCTCCGCCAAAGCTCGATTCGCTCGAGCGGCCCGGCTGCCGAGATCGTCTCGTGAAGCACCTCCATCACGCTCGCGAGGCCCCCTGCGGCTGTCAGGTGTTCCTGACAGCCGTCAGGAACACCTGACAGCGAATCGTGGGTCATGGCTGGCTCACCTCCAGCCGGGCGAGGCGCTCGCGGGCGCCGTCGCACGGGTACTGCTCGAGGTAGGCGACGATGCTGTCGCTGCCGACGAACTGCCTCCGATCGATCCCGATGACGGTGAGCCGGCGGGTGCAGATGAGGTCGCTCACCGCGTTGCGGCTCACCCGGAGCACCTCTCGGACATCGGCGAACGCGACGACCTTCTCGTCCGCGCGGATGCCGCGAGCCGGGAACCTCGCGGCGTAGTCCTCTACACTGCCGCGGGTCACCCGGGCAGTGCGGCTGCCGGACTTCACCGCGACGAGCACCCGGGAGCGGACGAGGGTCTGGATGAGCGGGTCGGGCACGCCGAGGTGCTGAGCGGCCTCGCTGTGGGTCATGGCGACGGACCGGGCGACCGCCTGCCGCTCCACCTCGTCGCGCACGCGCTGGATCTCGTCGGCCGACAGCAGGATCGCCTCCCTCATCCCGCGACGTGAGGCAAGCCCGAGACCCGCGACGAGCCCGTAGAGCTGGTGGTACGAGAGCCCGAGCTCGGCAGCGAGGCCGGGAAGCCGGACCCGCTCGCGCCGGTCGAACTCGGCCTGCACCGCGGCCTCGGGCACGAGCCAGATCGAGGCTCCGCCCTTGGCGACCTTGCGGCCGGGAAGGTCGCCAGTCTCGAGCATCCGGGAGACGTGCGTGCCCGACAGCCCGAGCCTGTCCGCGACGACCTTGGTCGTGATCTCGGTTCCGTCCGCGGGCAGCCCGCCGCCGGACGGGTCGCCGTCCGCCGGGACGTACCAGCCGCTGCGCAGCAGCTCGCCCTCGATGACGGCCATCCGGCCCGCGTGCCTCGTGCCGGGCCCGAACTGCGGCAGCCGGAAGGTCGGGACGCGCAGGTCGACGCCGTCCGGGATCAGCGCCTGGATCGCCGCCGCGACCTGCCCGCGAACGTCGTCGCTCAGGCCGAGGTCGTAGGACGAATCGTGAACGTCCAGCTTCCGTCCTTCCTCGCTCTGGTGCCCGAAGATGTGCCGCAGCCACCGGTCGTCGAGGCCGGCGTTCTCCAGGTCGGTGTTGAGGCTCGCGCGGAGGTCGTGCGCGGTGAACTCGGCGGGCCCGGCCGTCGTCGCGGCCGTCTCCTCGCACGCCTTCTTCAGCGCGGCATCGAAGGATCCCGCCCCGCTGGCGTCGTCGAGCCGTAGGCCCGGCATCGCGCGCGCCCACGGCTCCGGGGCGCCGGTGGCCGGATCGACGTGGAAGATCGCATCGAACTCGTCCTGGAAGGCCACGAGCGAAGGGGCGAGCGGGACCGTCCGCTGGCGCAGCTGGCGGGAGGCGTCCCGCGAGCCCGGGTCCACCTCGCCCTCGGCGCTGCCCTTGGTTCCGGGCCGGGTGTCGCTGCGCACGAACTGCCCGTCGATGCCGCGCACGTCGCGCAGCGAGCCGCCGATCGCCCGCAGGTGCCAGACCCCGTTCTCGCGGTCCCCGACGAGGCATCCGAAGACCTCGCCCTGCCGCGCGCCGCCGAAGCGCCCCTCCCACAGGGCACGCTGGTGCACCGGATGCAGCCGCGCAGCCACCTCGTGGCACCGGGCCAGGGGCACGTGGACGCGTGCGCTCGGCTTCGGGGCCCGCTGCCGGTTTGCCGGCAGTGGCCCCTTGGCGGTGATGCTCCGCGGGTTGCCGACCATCCGCGCGCCATGGTTGGCTGCCTGCCACCAGGTGGCATGCAGGAGCTGCACGACGAGGTCGGCGGTCTCCCGGCCCAGCCCGTGGGGCTCCTGCGCCTCGATGAGCATTCCGGCGGCGCGCAGGTCCATCGCGCGGACGACCGGCTGCCCGTCGCCGGTCAGTCGAACCGGCACGCGTCCGTCGATCGATCCTGCGAGCTCGCCACGGTCGATGTCGCAGGCGATGGCCACGTCGTCCAGCGTCAGCCCATGACAGGTGACAGCTAGCCGCTTCAGCCGGTCGGCCGCGACCGTCGCGGCCGGCAGCGGCCGCTCGCCGGCGAGCACCTGCACGAGCGTGGTGACGTCGCTGATGCGGAGCCGTGCTGCCTGCAGCGGCCCGCCCTCGCCCCGGTGCTCGAGGAGGAACGGCAGCAGGTAGCGGCACAGGACGTAATGCATGCCGCGCGCCCGCTCCCCGCCGATCCGCCGGGCCTCCCCCGCCCGATACCAGTACATGTCCAGCGCGTACCGGGCGGCGCTGATCGTGTCGGGGTCCGCGTCGGGATCGGGACCCTCGTAGCGAAGGTTCGCCAGCTGCACCAGGTCCGCGCCCGGGATGACGATGGCCATGCCATCGGCCAGGTCGAGCAGGCCGGAGCGCTCCGAGACGAGAGCGTCCTGACGGCTCGCGGCGGGGTCCCATCCATGGCTTGGTGCGAGCGCGTCGCCGGTCATGCCAGTGGCCTGCCGCGGTGCGGCTGCCCCGCTCATGCCGCGGTCCGGGTGGCGAGGGTGAGCGCAGCCCGCAGGTTGGAGTCGCTCGCCCTGATCTGGCTGTCCTTCGCCTCGAGCTGGGCGCGCATCAGGTCGCCCGCCCCGCGTACCTCCTCGAGCCGGCCCCGCAGCTCGCCGTTCTCGCGCAGCAGCGCCGCGACCTGCTCCTGCAGGCGCAGCACCTCGACGGCCTGCCCCGCGGTCAGCCCGTTGGGGATGTCGGTCGCCTTGATCCGCCCGATCCTGATGAAGTCGCTGACCCGGAAGAGCTTGGTGCCGTTGGGCAGCGAGCGGGACTCGAATCCGTGCCGCTTGATGTCCCGGTCGATTGTCTGTTCGTTCTTGCCTGCGAGCTGCCCGATCCTCGGGCGCGTCAGCCAATCCTCGGCAGTGTCCATCGCGCCGCCAACCACAATGGCCGTGCCAGCGTTCGCGTTCGCTTCGATGCACGTGTCGATCGCCGTGGCGGTCGCCGTGGCGATCTCGGTGCCGATCCCCGTGTAGGTCTCCGTGATGGTCGTCATGCCCTGCCCCTGTCCGCGAGGACACCCTCGGTCCGCGCGGAAGGACTGGTCCAACATATCGAGAAGACCGCATCAGGCGCCAATCGGCTACGCCGCATGTGGAAGCGGCATACGCCGCCGTCGGGGCCGGAGCGGGCCGATCGCCAGGGCCCCGGGCACCGGGATGCGGCCGGTGATCCCAGCCTGATTCGCGGGCACGCCCCGCTCCAGGGGAGGCGGGCAGGGGCTTGACCCCCGGTCCACGGGCGGATGACCCGGCGAGGAGGGTTCAGCGAGGGATGTCCCAGCGAACTCGGGCACTGGCCGGACGAGGCGCACACAGGCCC
>CAMCSO010000175.1 GCA_945877545.1 Bifidobacterium breve
AGACTCGGCTCGACGCGATCAATGCCGCGTTCACTGCCAAGTACCCCACCATCAACATCAAGATGGAGGCCCCGGCCTACGACACCTACTTCGACAAGTTCCGCGCGGCGACGGCTGCCGGCAGCGGCCCCGACGTCGTGTCGATGTACCCGTCGCTGTTTGCAGCTGACTACGCAAACGGTCTTGAGGTGATCGATGACGTCGTCACACCAGAAGTGGCCAAGGCGGTCTCGCTCATCGATGTCTCCCGCGCGCCAGACGGCAAGCTCTACGCCATTCCTTTCGAGGCGTACACGTTCCAGTACTTCTACAACAAGAAGCTGTTCCAGCAGGCTGGAATCTCAGGTCCGCCCACCACGTGGGAGGGCCTCCTCGATACCTGCACCAAGCTGCGCAGCGCGGGGATTCAGCCCATCTCCGGGGGGTGGAAGGACGGGTACATGGGGGATTGGTTCCTGTACATCTACGCCGACATGCTGCTGAACGACGACGAGCTCAAGCAGCTTGTGTCCGCGCAGCTTCCATTCAACTCACCGAAGATGGTGCAGGCCATCACCTACCTGCAGGACATGAACAAGGCCGGTTGCTTTGCGGACGGCTCTGATGGCCGAACCCTGTCGGACAGTGAGGACTACTTCAGCGGCGGCAAGGCCGCCATGGTGCTGACAAACGTGTCCCTAGGCAAGCTTGAGCAGTATCGCGCCGCGCTCGGCAACGACGTGCCGGACGTCTTCTACCCGCCGATGCTGCCCGGCTCGTTCCAGACCGGCCAGATGGTGGATTTCGGCCCCAACAACGGCTGGGCGCTCACCAAGTGGGCGCAGGACCGTGACGCCGGGATCCTGTATCTGCGCTTCCTCCTGAGCAAGGAAGCCCAGCAAATCCTCGGGGACAACGGGAGCATCCCCAGCAACACCGAGATCGTGCTCCAAGGCAAGGATCCTGTGGAAGACAAACTCCTCGCAGGCTTCGCGCTTGAAGGCAATCGCACCACCTACATGGCGATGCCCGCTTCGGTCCTCGCCATTGCCGAGCGCCAGACTCCCGCCTACGTGAGCGGGGAGCTGAGCGCCCAGGAGCTCATGGATCAACTCGAGGCGGCCATGGCCAAGCTCCGACCGAAGTACACGCGATAAGCGGGTGCCGCTGATCGCCGTGGTGCAGTCATGACGACACTGCTCAACTCGCACCCGGATGCGGCGGGACCAAGTCCCGCCGCATCCGGGCGCTCTTTCCCTAGGTCATGGGATCGACGTCGTTCAGCATTGCTTGAGCTCCCTCTGGTATTACCTGTCCTGGCGTTTGTCGGGCTCATCATCGTGGTACCCATGGCGTACGTCGCTTTCCAGTCGGCGCACGACTGGCAGCCGGGGTCGGAGAGTCCATTCATCGGATGGCAGAACTACCACGACCTGTTCGCATCGGAGTTTTTCCAACAGGTGCTGGGGAACCAAGCCGTACTGCTGCTCGGACTGCCGATCTACGTCCTTACACCATTCCTGGTGGCGCTCGTCCTGTTCGACCGGGTCCGGGGCGCCTCTGTTTTTCGGACCATCTTCTTCTTCCCGGCGGTGCTTTCTCCAGCAATCGTCGGCATCATGTTCCGTGTAGTGCTCGCCCCCGATGGTCCCTTCAACGAACTACTCCGACGAATGGGGCTCGACGCATTTGCGCTGGACTGGCTCAACGACCAGGACCTCGTCAAGCCCGTCCTCATCGTCCTGCTCACATGGGCGGGCATGGGCGTGGGCATCATCATCTTCAGCGCTTCTCTCAGTGCCTTGCCCCTAGAGCAACTCGAAGCCGCCACGCTGGACGGTGCCAATTGGTGGCAGTCGGTGAGATACATCATCCTGCCGGAGCTTCGCCCCGTCATCGGCCTATGGGCTGCGTACCAGACCATCTCCCTGTTCGCCTTCAGCTTCGGCTGGGTGTATGTGCTCACCAGCGGCGGTCCCAACGGGGCCAGTACGACTATCGATTTCGACATCTATCAGAACGCATTCACGTTCGGTGCGTTCGGAATTGCCGCCGCCGAGTCGGTGGTCCTGCTCGCGATTGTTGCGACGCTCGGAGTGGCAGCCAGTGGAGCCGGGTGGTTGCGCAGACGAACTGCTCGTTCCTACCAGGTCGCCGCCGAGGCCAACCGATGAGGTCGCGCATCAGCATCCCCAGGACGGCCATTCTGGTCCTCCTGGCGCTACCGTTCCTCTACCCGTTCGTTTTCCTCGTATCCACGGCGTTCAAGACCCCGCAGGACTATGCGACCAACCAACTGGGCCTGCCCACCTCTTGGACGTTGGACAACCTTCGGAACGCGTGGGAGGAAGCGGATCTCGGACGAGCGCTGCTGAACAGCGCCTTCACAGTCACACTCGCGACACTCATTCTCGTCCCCGTGTGCAGTGCCGCTGCGTTCTGGTTCCTGCGTCACGCCGGTAGACTGAGCAGGCTCTTGATGTACGGTCTCTTCGCCTTCTGGTCGGTTCCCTTCATCGTCTATGCCGTACCGCTCTATGTCGGTGTCAGCAGACTCCACCTGCTCGACAACCTCGTGGTCCTCGCGGTGCTGTACGCCACGGTAAACATGCCGTTCGGCGTCTACCTGCTCCACTCCTACTATCAGAGGGGTATCCCGCGGGAATGCCTCGATTCCGCTGCGGTGGACGGTGCATCGACCATGCGCACGCTGATGAGCATCGTGATACCCCTGGCCAAGCCGGCCATCGGGACGCTGGCCGCACTTACGTTCGTGTGGGTCTGGGGCGATCTCATCATGGCATCGTTCATGCTGCAGTCCTCGGACAAGTTCACTGTGACCTTGGCGGCCGCGACGCTGGTGACCCAGCAAGACAACAATCTTCTAGCGTCAGCGGGTGCCGCATTGATGGCACTGCTTCCAGTACTCGTTGTCTTCCTCTTGGCCCAACGGGCCATCAGTCGCGGGCTCACGGGCGGCGCCGTACGGTGAGTCGGTGGTTTGATGGCACACGAGGCTTGACGCGGACCCTCTCCTAGACGAACGTTCGTGCAACGCCGATGACGTTGTCTCAGCCGTCAACCATGGCCAGATGTCGCCAGCGATCGAAGGTGGTGCAGATCTGGGCGGCTGAAAGGCTGCTGACCGATACGACCCTCACGGGCTGCTCAGTGCCCGGCGTCGACCGGAGGTCGGCGTGCTGGTCGTTCAGCCCTGTGATTGTCATTTGGATGCGGAGACCGGTATGTCATCGATGCTCAGCACGGATGGGTCCGACTCGAATGAGCTTCATGCGAAGGTCTCATCTGTATCTGTCCCGATGGCGCGCGAGTGCTGCTTGCCAGTTGACGATGGGCCTCAGGATGCCTGAAGTGCCGGCTGGAGGAGAACCTTTGAGGCGGGGTGCCCCGATACGAGCTGCTCGTACCACTTCTGACCTTCATCCAGACGCGCAACGACGACGCCCGCCTTTAGGCCCACGATCCCCTCTGCCAACCATGCCAGTCCCTGCCGGAAGTGCACAGGCGAGTAGGCGAACGCCCCTCGGATGACGAGTTCCGAGCGCACGACGGTGTTCAGTGGGAGTTCTGTCTCGTCCGAGTGGAGGCCAACGAGGACCATGGTCCCGCCCGGCGTCAAACTCAGCATGCACTCCCGCCTTGTCGAAGGTGCACCGACCGCATCAATGGCGACATCGACTCCGCGGCCCCCCGTCACCTCATCGATCATTGATGGGAGACCCCGTTCGCCCCGCTCCAACGGGATGCAGCCGAGTGCGACAGCCCGCGCCAGGCGATCGGGGTTCCTCTCCACGACGTAGCGCGTCCGGACGCCCGACGCAGCGAGAACCTGGAGGATCAGCAACCCGATCGCACCTGCTCCCACTACCAGCACGGATGAGGCAGGCGTGACGGTCGAGACCTCCACTGCGCGCAGGGCGAACGCCACCGGCTCCACCATGGCAGCAGTCGCGAGATCCATACCTTCGGGAACTGCGAGGACGGATGCGACCGGGACCACGACGTACCGGGCATTTCCTCCAGGCAGCGTTGCTCCAAGAAGCAGTCGCCGGGGACACAACTGCTGACGGCCGCGGGCGCAGAAGTCGCAACGACCGCAGCTCACCAGTGGGTTGGCCGTGACTGGATCACCGACGTGTGCTTGCCACGAGTCATCGACGTCGTCGCCGAGGGCTGCGATACGACCAGAAATCTCGTGGCCGAAGACGAGTGGTGGTTGGCGGATGCTGCTCTGCCCGAGGAATCCGCTCAGCTCCGAACCGCAGATGCCGGAGTACTCCACCTCGATGAGCACCTCATCGGGCCTGGGCAGCGGGATCGGGACATCGCGCATCGTCATGACACGGGGCGCCTCGTAGACAAGCGCCGGCATATTCGTGCCTACGGGGAGCGTATGGGCCGTCATCGCAGACCTGCTTTCTATGTGAATCATCTGACATCGGAGCACCAAAGAGGGGTTTGGCCATCGGTAGGCGGTATCTCTCACCAGTCCGCAGCGGAGCCATCGGGATGGAACCACTGGGGTGCGCGCTCATCCAGCGGCGGATGAGCCGCAGCAACGGCCCAATCGAGCGTCACTCCGATACCAGCCTTCCCCGGTGGTAGCGCGTACCCCGCATCAATCGTCAGGTCATCCTCGATCACGTCGCCGCGCCACGGAACGTCGGATCGCATGATCTCCTGAACGAGGAAGTTGGGAGTGGCAAGCGCCACGTGCACGTTGACCATCGTGGCCACAGGGCCGAGCGGGTTATGTGGGGCCATCGCCACGCCGAAGGTGTCACAGAGGCTGGCAATCTTGCGCAATTCGGTGATACCTCCGACGTGGCAGACATCCGGCTGCGCGATGTCGATCGCACCCGCCTCAAGCAAGGTCAGAAAGTCCCGCCGACCGTAGAGGCGCTCACCTGCCGCAACTGGGATTGCAACCGAACGTGCAGCCTTGATGAGCTCATCGGGGCGATCAGGGGCACAGATCTCCTCGACGAACCATGGCCGTAGGTGCTCGACGGCGCGACAGACCTCGATGGCGGCGGCAGCGCTGGTGCGACCGTGAAAGTCGATCATGATCTCGACATCGTCTCCAGCACCTTCGCGAGCTGCCGTGACGAGGTCGACAGCGTGAGCGATGCCTCGAGCGTCGTTCAGCGCTTGGGTTCGGCCGACGGGCAGAACTTTCAGTGCGGTGAACCCCGCCTCACGGGACTCCGCAGCGCGTTCCGCGAAGGCCGAGGGCGAGTCATGGTCGTAGACCGCCGTGGAGTTTCCGCCACCCAGATGGTCGTACAAGCGCACCCGATCGCGGGCCAGTCCGCCCAACAGACGATAGAGCGGTACTCCTAGGTCCTTGGCGAGGATGTCGTGCAGCGCCTGATCGATCCCGCTCAGTGCCGACATGGTCACGGCACCGCCCTTGAAGAAGGGATGGCGGAACATGATCTGCCAAAGCCGCTCAATGTCGGTCGGATCCCTGCCGATGATCAGTTCGGCGAGATCCTGGACAGCCCCCGAGACAGCTCGCGTCTGAAACTCCAGGGTTGCTTCGCCGATGCCCTCGAGGCCGGCTTGGTCAGTCCGCACCACGACGAAGACCCAATTGCGCATACCTGCGTTGACAACGACCGGCTCAATGCTCGTGATCTTCATGCGGTCACCACACCGACGTCGGCCTCGAATGCGGCCTCCTCGAGCCGGGCCTTGATGGCCCCGAGGAAGCGGGCGGCATCCGCGCCGTCGACGAGCCGGTGGTCGTAGGTCAGCGCGAGGTAGACCATTGACCGGATCGCGATGATGTCGGCGCCGGAGTCGTCCTTGACGACGACCGGGCGCTTGACGACCGCGCCCGTGCACAGGATCGCTGCCTGCGGCTGGTTGATGATCGGGGTGTCGAACAGGGCTCCGCGGCTGCCGGTGTTGGTCACCGTGAAGGTGCCGCCGCTGAGCTCGTCGGGGGACCGCTTGTTGGTGCCGGTGCGGTCGGCGAGGCCGGCGATGTCG
>CAMCSO010000176.1 GCA_945877545.1 Bifidobacterium breve
CATCGATCGTGGTTACATCCGCACTTTCGATGACGGTACGCACGTCACCTACCGCCCAGTCTCAGGATCAGACGGGAGTCCGGCCATCCAGATCACTGTCCGAAACCCAAACTCTCCCCTGGCCCGGTACCAAAAAATCCACTTCATGAAAGGCTCCGACCAATGAAACACGTGAACGTCACCCTCGCTCAGCGCGACATGTCCATGCTCGCGCCGCTCATCGGCGGACGTTGGGCCTGGTGCTCCTGTCCTTTCGACGAGAACCGACGCCGATACGCCGAGCGCGAGCGCCATCCGGGGCACTACGACGCCGCGCTGCTCCCCGAGTTGGACGAGGTACTCCGGACCGCTGAACCGCTGGGGCTTGGCGAAGTCCTCCGAGTGGAGACCGACCGCGACCTGGACGCAGTGAGCTTGGCGCGGTCTGTTCTGGCTGCCGCCCGGCTAGAACAGGAAGGCTAAGCGCCCAGCGAGGGGAGTGCGTAAGCCCGCCGACATCGACCTCCGCCCTACCGCTGTCCAGCACACCTGTTACAGTTGCAGCAGTTGACAGTTGCAGCAGCTGACACAAGGAGGTCGCTATGCCGCGCCTACCAGCCGTTTCGCGCATCGAAGCTGAGCCTGCTGTCAACGCCGAGATCGTCGGGATGCTGGCCTTGCTCGAGTCCGACTCGAGGGTGCGTCTGGTCAGCGACGACGGAAGCGAGCGTGTCCTCCCACCGCAGATGAAGGTGATTCTCCGCCGAGCAGGCGAGATCATGGGTCAGGGCCACGACGTCGATGTGCTCGACGCCAGCAGTGAAACGCTCACCCCGAACGAGGCGGCAGACCTCATCGGAATCAGCAGGCCCACCCTTCTCAAACTCATCGATGAGGGAGTGCTCACGGCGACCAATGTTCCTGGGAGCTCGCATCGCCGTCTCGACCGCCTTGAGGTTGAGGCTTTCCGGGACAGCCGCCTCGAGATGCAGTCCGGGCTCAACGCCGCCGCGGCCGAGGCGCGCGCGACTGGGCTCTTCACTCGTTTACCTCGGAAAGCCCGGGCGCGGAACGCTCGGTAGTGAGCCGCCGGGTCGTCGTCTACGCCGACACGAACGTCCTGTACCCGTACTACATCTCCGACCTGCTGCTGTGGTTGGCGTCAGACGGGGTCATACGGCTCGTATGGACGCAGTACCTCGTCGACGAGGTCATTGACGTCGTTCCACGGAGGCGACTGACCCGCGACGTTGGGCGAGACGAGAGGTCCGTGCACAGCCAGTGGGACGCGGCTCGCGCGCACCTCAAGCGCGACGAGGTGAGCGAGGCTCAATGGCGGACGAAGATGAGCCTCACCACTGGACCGGATGCCGACGACCACCCTCACCAGGCTGCGGCCATCTACGCGCAGGCCGACTACCTCCTGACTCACGACAGCAGGGGATTCCCTGTTGGTCCCCTGCGCGAACAGGGTGTCACCGTCACGAGTGTTGATGACTTTCTCTGCGGCATCTTGGCCGAGCAGCGGGATGACGTCCTAGACACCGTGCAGAATCGGGCCAGAAGCCTGAAGCATCCACCGATGACTCTCGAACGTTACCTAGAGACTCTCACGCTGCCAGCCCCTCGGTTCGCCGAACTCGCTGCCAGAGCATCGGACACTCACCTGTCCCGGCTCGCTCGACTACGCGCGCGTCTGCGCAGGAAGTCCTATTTGCGGAGATCCGCCATCAAGCGCCAGCCCTGACTTGTGCACCGTTTCCCCCACCTGTCGCCGTAGTGGTCACGCCGGAGGGAAGGACCTAGTCGGCGTTCTTCTCATAGAGCAGCCGCAGGCCGAGCAGGGTGAGATCTGGCTCATGATGGGTGATGGTGAGCGACTCAGGCACCACGATCGGTGCGAGACCACCGGTCGCGACAACCGCGGTCACGTCGCCGAGTTCTTCAATGATCCGATCGACAAGTCCATCGACCTGCCCTGCGAAGCCATAGAGTGCCCCGGACTGGAGCGCCTCGACGGTGTTCTTCCCGATGACGGATCTAGGCCGAACGAGTTCGACCTTGCGCAGTTGCGCGGCGCGCTGGGCAAGGGCATCGAGGGAGATCTCGATCCCCGGAGCAAGGGCGCCTCCAAGGAACTCGCCCTTCGCCGACACGACATCAAGGTTGGTCGAGGTCCCGAAGTCGACAACGATGCATGGTCCGCCGAAGAGATGGTGGGCGGCAATCGTGTTGACGATGCGATCGGCGCCCACCTCCTTTGGGTTATCCGTGAGCACCGGCACACCGGTCTTGATCCCCGGCTCGACGATGACCGTCGGAACATCATCGAAGTACCGTCCGAGCATCATCCGCATCTCGCGCAGGACAGCTGGCACCGTGCTGCAAAGCGCAATGCCCGTGACCGGCTTCTGATCCGCGAGGAGCCCGCGAAAGGTGAGGACCATCTCGTCGGCGGTCGTGCGGGCATCGGTCTTCGTGCGCCAGGAATTCAGGAGGATGTCTCCATCGAAGAGACCTAGGACAGTGTTCGTATTTCCGACGTCAATCGCGAGCAGCACTCATGTCTCCTGTCGCAGGTCGGCGCCGATGTCGAGCACCGGCGCCGAGTGGGTGAGTGCTCCGACGGCGATGTAGTCGACGCCCGTCGCCGCGACCTCTGCCGCGTTCAGAAGGCTCAGGCCGCCTGACGCTTCAAGTCGGGCGCGACCGGCTGTCCGTTCTACCGCAATGATCATCTGCGCCGGCGTGAAGTTATCGAGCAGCACAAGGTCAGCGCCCGCCTCGAGCACCTCATCCAACTGCTCCATCGAGTCGACTTCAACCTCCACCGGGACATCGGGGAAGGCCCGACGCACGGCCTCGAATGCCGCCGCCACCCCACCCGCGGCAAGCACGTGGTTGTCCTTGACGAGTGCTGCATCGGAAAGCGACATCCGGTGATTTTGCCCGCCGCCGCACCGCACCGCGTACTTCTCAAGCCGGCGCATGCCGGGCGTGGTTTTTCTCGTGTCGCGGACGGCAGCCTTGGTTCCGACGACGGCATCAGCCCACGCCCTCGTCAGGGTGGCGATGCCGCCGAGGTGGCCGAGCATGTTCAAAGCCGGACGCTCTGCGCGGAGAAGCTCGTGAGTGAGCCCGGTCACCGAAATGAGGACATCGCCCGGCTCGACCCGGTCACCATCGCTCGCGCCGAACATGATCTCGAGGTCGTCATCGCCACTGACCGCCATGAATACTGCTGCTGCAGCAGGAATCCCCGCCGCAATGCCTGCCCCGCGGGCCACGAGATCCAAGGTTGCGCGCTGATCCGCCGGGACCGTCGCCACAGTCGTGACGTCGACTCCGCCGTCAAGATCCTCCTCGATCGAGGCGAGAATCAACGGCTCGAGGGCTTTGGGATCAAGGTGCGCATCCTCGAGCATGCGCGACACCGTCGCACCGAACATTGATGAGGCCGTCACATCGGGCCTGCGTCGGGCAGCATTATTCGGGTCCTCCGATGGGCTCGGTTCTCGTGTGTAACGCACCATTCTCGTCGATCGAGGTCACGAGTCGGGTCTGCCACTGACCATCGTCACGCTCGGGGAAGTCCTCGCGCCAATGGGATCCCCTCGTCTCCTCTCGGAGCAGAGCATGACGAGTGAGGACGCAGGCGAGGGCGTGGATGTTCGTTGTCTCCCAGTCCTCCGTGCACGGTCTGGCCCCGGCCGCAGTCGAGAGTGGCCACAACGCTCCCTCGGCGAGGTCGAGCGAGGCTTGGCTGCGCAGAACGCCGACATGCTCATCCATCGTCTGCTGCATGGCACGCCGGACGCTGTGAGGCAGCAACCCGGGACGCTGTCGGCCCACGGCTGGATCGCGAACAACCGCCTCAGTCCTGGCGAGCACCTCTCCGATCCTTCCGGCGAACACCAACCCCTCGAGCAGTGAATTCGATGCCAGTCGATTCGCGCCGTGCACCCCAGTGCAGGCGACCTCGCCGCACGCGAACAGGCCGGGGATCGAAGCGCGGCCCCAGTGATCGGTACGCACCCCACCCGACACGTAATGCTGCGCCGGCGCGACTGGGATGAGATCTGTCACCGGATCGATGCCACGCGTTCGGCATGACTCCAAAATGGTTGGGAACCGGCTGATCCACATGTCGGCGCCGAGATGACGCCCATCAAGCCAGACATGGCTCGATCCCGAAGCCCGCATCCGACGCATGATCGCTTTCGCGACGACATCGCGGGGGGCGAGATCGGCCATCGGGTGCTCGGCCTCCATGAACCGGGTACCGTCCATGTCGCGGAGGAATGCGCCCTCGCCGCGGACAGCTTCTGAGACAAGGGGCTGCTGCCCCTGGGCCAAGGGTCCGAGCCACATGACGGTCGGATGGAACTGCACGAATTCAAGATCGGCGATGTCGGCCCCCGCTCGCATCGCGAGGGCAACGCCGTCACCCGTTGAGACGTACGGGTTCGTCGTTTGTCCGAACACCTGACCAAACCCACCGGTGGCAAGCACGACATTCGGTGCGAGCGCAGCACCGACGCCGCCGCGCTGGCCGGTACCCATGACGTGCAGGGTGACGCCTTGCGCAGCTCCGGTGCCGTCAAGGAGCAGATCGAGCACGAGGGCATTCTCGACGAGCTCGATTCCGGCGTCGCGTGCGACCGCAGCGACAAGCGCCCTGGAGACCTCGGCCCCGGTAGCGTCACCACCTGCGTGCGCGATCCGGTCATGATGGTGGCCACCCTCACGGGTGAGTGAGATCGCACCGGTGGCATCAGTGTCGAATCGGGCACCGAGGGCGATGAGCTGCCTGAGCGCGGGCGGCCCCTGGGTCACGAGGATCCGCACGGCCTCCTCATCACACAATCCGACGCCTGCTACTAGGGTGTCGGCGAGATGCTCCTCCGGGGAATCGTCGTCGGCGAGCGCGGCGGCGATGCCACCCTGCGCCCACTGGGTCGAGCCCTCGCTCACGCGGGCCTTCGTCACGAGCAGGACAGTCTTGCCGGCGGCACGAGCATGGAGGGCGGTCGTAAGGCCGGCGATGCCCGAACCTACGACGATGACATCTGCTCTCGTGGTCCACCCCGGTTCATCAGCGGAGAGCCTCGTCGGGATCAGAGCCGATGCGCTCAACTCAGGCACGCCACTAACAGGCACGTTCATGGGCCCGCCACTGTGCAGGCCATGTTGTCGAGGAGTCGGGTCGCACCCACGCGAACAGCGACGAGGGCTCGGCCGGCTCCCGGACGTGCCTGGCCCAGCGCCGGATCAGTGACGACGAGGTAATCGACCTCAAGTCCTGGGCTTCCTGACAGCAGTTTGAGTCCTGCTCGCACCCCGGCGTCGGCGCCCTCAACCTCAGCTGCGCGGATGGTCTCCTCGAGAGCCCGAGGGACCAACGACGCAAGAGATCGCTCGACTGCGCTCAGGTAGCGATTGCGGCTGCTCATTGCCAGCCCATCGTGCTCGCGCACTGTCGGGACTAGTACCACCTTCGTCGGAAAGTTCAACTGACACACCATTTCCTTGATGAGGATGAACTGTTGGTAGTCCTTCTCCCCGAAGAGGGCGAGGTCCGGTGCGGTGAGGTGCAGGAGTTTCGCCACTACCGTAAGCATGCCCCTGAAGTGACCGGGGCGCACCGCGCCCTCAAGAATCTCACCCAAGGGACCTGGATCGACGGTGATCGAGGCGGCGGTCAAACCCTCGCCGTAGATCTCGGCCACTGTTGGCGCGTAGACGAGATCCGCACCTGCGGCGCCAGAGATGCTCACGTCCGCCTCAAGCGATCGTGGATAGCGCTCGAAATCCTCACCGGCACCGAACTGCATCGGGTTGACGAAGTCGGTGACGATGACGCAGCCGCCAGCGCCGACGGCAGCACGCGCCTCCTGCACGAGGACCGCGTGCCCCTCGTGCAGGGCGCCCATTGTCATCACGACGGCGGACGGCATCCCCGGGGAGCGCGCTGAGACGAGGGCTCCGTGGGACTCCACGAGCAC
>CAMCSO010000177.1 GCA_945877545.1 Bifidobacterium breve
CGCGCATTCGATCCGGCCAAGTACGGCTGGTACAGCGACAAGCCCTACATCGATGCGTGCATCCAGTCGTTCATCGACCCCGACATGGCGCCCGCGGGCAAGCACGTCATGTCGTGCTTCGTCATGTACACCCCCTATGAGCTCAAGGGCAGCGACTGGGACACCGAACGGCAGAACCTCGGCGACACCGTGCAACGTCACCTCGACTCGTACTTCCCGGGTTTCAGCGACCTCGTGCTCCATCGCGAGGTTGTCACGCCGCTCGATATCGAGCGGGTTACCGGGCTCAGCGAGGGCAACATCTACGCGGGTGAATTCCTCGCCCCGCAGATGTACTTCTTCCGGCCGGCACCGGGATGGAGCCAATACCGCACGCCCATTGAGGGTTACTACCAGTGCGGATCAGGCACCCACCCGGGCGGCTGCGTGGTCGGTGCGCCTGGCCGGTTGGCGAGCCAGCAGGTGCTCAAGGATGTGCGCGGGCCGCGATCCTGAGGCTCGGCGTATCGCGACTGTTCGTGAATCGGACGATCAAGAACAGGCGACGATGATTGCGCCCGGTATCTGCACTGTGGCACGTGGAAGGCAGCCCGAGGACGACCGGATTGCAAGCGCACGGTGCGTGCCAGCCGTGGGCTGATGGCTACGTGTCCCGTAGTCACCTCGGCCCGTCGGCCATCAAGGTCGCAAGAGGGATCAACTCTCGACTGGACATGTGGTGGACGTAAACGTTCCCCTCACGTCGGGCGACGCGCAGACTGCTCACGTCATCGGGAATCCACAGGCGCGGCGCCGTTGGTCGTGTTCACGAGGACCTCCACCGGGGAAAACATGTGATGGGTCATTGCTTCACCGGCTATAAAGCACGCCCATCGTCCGCCGATGAGCGGCGCGAACATGGACATGTCGGGCTCAGTGGGGGTTTCGGACGGTGATCTGGTTGGCCGGGAGTTCAAGTCGGGTGACGGCGCCCGGGACCTCGCGCTCAACCCGGGCTATGGCATGAATGGGCGCAGGCGGGTGGCCATCTCGCCAAGACCGACTTCTGCGAGTTTGTCGAGGACTTCGTCTGCGGTCAGCGGCGGCCGACTCAGTCCCGCGGCACTGCGACGAATCACCGCGGCGAGGTCCTCCGGGTACAGCTCAGCGAGGTGGGCGAACAGGTCGGCGGGCGTCATCGAGGTGCAGTTCATGCCCAGGTCGTCAGTCGGGAAGTCCGCGAGGTTATGAGTGAGCAGGACATCGGCACCAGCACGGGCGGCGGCGGCCATAGCGTGATCGTCAGGGTCCTTGCCTGTCATCTCGCCGATTAAGCCGCCGTAGGCGGTGGGCGTGATACGCCCACCGGGCGCCGCGGCAGTGAACCGGCGAACAGTGTCACGCGCCTTTTCGGGACTGAATCCCCACACGTCTGGCAGTTTGCGCTCGAACTCGGCGAGCAGTTCGTCGCACCAGACCACCTCGAGGACCTCGGCAGCGTGGCAGCGCATGAGCAAGTCCAGTTCACGAATGCCGAGTAGGACGTTGGTGTCGGGCAGGATGCGCTGCACGCGTCAGTACTCGGCGCCGTCGGCGAGCAGTCCGCCGATCAGGTCGTCGATGGCGGCGTGCCCGCGCTCGCGCCGTGCAGCCAAGGCGCGAACGTCCTCGACCGACACGAGTTGGTGCGCGGAACCGGGCTTCGTAGTCGCGGGGAGCTGCCCGTCCTTGATCATCCGGTCAACCAGCTGTCGCGACACCCCGAGCATCTCCCCCGCCACCCTCGGGGACACGGACTCATCAGGTGAGGCCAGGATTATTCCGGTTCCGGCAAGGGCCCCCGCTAGGCGCAGCACAGCCGCGCGGGCCTGGTCGGAATCCAGGCGTGCGGCGACCTCAATCAGCACCCGGGCGTCGTGATCTGCGGTGATGGCGTCAGGGGCGTGCACGGTGATGGCCATGGAGCCAGAGTATCCGCCTATCTGCCCTAACTGCAACATGCGGCGGCCACCTGCTCCGCGATTGCGTAGGAACGATCAATTGCAAAATATAAATGGGGGCAAGTCATTCTTTGACCACGGGGGACAACGTGGACAAAGCCACCGTGATTGAGCGGGAGCAGGCCTACTTCGACGATGCTCGTGCGACAAGGGAAAGACGCGAGCGAGTCGATGTGAATGACTCGGTCGCGGAAAAGTCTTTCGAACTGGTTGACGGTGAAGAGCTTTACGTTGGCAAGCATACGATCTTCAACAGGGAGTCAGAGCTCCGCGTCATCCCGTGGCAGAGCCCAGCGGCCAGGACCTTCTTCTTATCATCAGCAGTTGAGCCCCTTGGCGTTCGTCGCTCACGCACCTTCGCTATGACGAGGAATCGCATCGATGACTTCGATGACACGGTATTTGCCGATCTGCTGTCCCTCGTTGAGGAACTGCAAAGATCGGAACCGTCCTTTGACGATGCTCTACTGCGAGATCTCGTCCGCGATCGCACGGGCGAGATGCAGGACATCGTCAAGACCATCCAGGGCGGACCTGGTGCCGGCAAGACGGCCATCGCGCTTCATCGAGTCTCCTACCTTCTCTGCAACCACGAAGAGCTGCGTAACGACGATGTCCTCGTTGTGGGTCCCACGCCAACGTTCTCCCGTTACATCAAGAGCCTGCTGCCCTGCCGTCGGCCGCGTTGGTGCGCAGGTAGATCTTGGGGTGCTGGCTGATGCGAGTGGACACCTCGAATCCGAGGCGTTCACCCAGCGCTGTCACGGCCTTGGTGAGGGGGGCGATCCCAGATGAGGTCGTGCGCACGAAGTCGAGGTCCTCGCTGTATCGGCGAGGCATCGGAAGGTGCAACTTGTGAAGACAGGTGCCCCCGCGGAAGACGAGTTCGTCGCGAAGGTAGTCATCTTGGTAGATCTCGATCAGAACTCGGCTGAGAAGCAGGTCCTGTTCGACTTGCGCGGGGCTCGGCCAAGGGGCATGAGCGCTCCACGCGGTCACGAACCCGGCCGGGATCATAGGTCCGGTTCCACATCGATGTTGATGTCGAGGTCCCAGCGGGTGTCGATGATCCCGCGGCGGGGGAGCCGCGGGTCGAGCAGCGCGGGCCTAGGCAATGGCATGGCTTGCACGATGTACGCCAGGGCAGTCGTCTCGACGGGTGCCCGAACGAAATCGAGCAGGTATCCGACGCGGCGCACCGCGGTCGCGGAGAAGCCGGCAGCCAACTGTGCAAGCCTCTGCGGGTCAAGTGCGGCAGTCTCTGCCAGCTCGAACAGCACGGTTGCGACATTGCTCAGACCGCCGCCGAGCTCGGGTCGGTCGACGAGGTCCACCGCAGTCAGGTCGGGCGTGGACACCCACACATGACCGGACTCCACGTTGTGACGCTGCCGCGGTAGCTCACTCACTCGCGACTGCTGGGTGAACCCCAGACGTGACCGGCCGAAGGATCGACCCTGAACCGGTCGGTCGACGGCGACCTGCAATGTCTGTGGACGTTGATGGGCGGCGCCATAGATCTCGGCAGCGGACAGCCACCCCACGTAGTACTCGCGCCCTAGGTGGGTCATCAACTGGTCGAGGAACTCCATCGCCGGTGGTGCGCCCCAGGTTCGGTACTTGGGCGGGATCGCCACCCACAGCCCCCTGCTTGGGCTGAACAGACGCCCGGCATGAACGCCGGCGTTCATGCGGACCCGGACCTGATCCTTGGGCACGCCAAGGATCTCGGCCGCCTCTGTCGTGGTCACGGCACTGCGGCCATGCGCCAGAAGCCCGTCCGCCAGATCGTCCGCTTTACCCATAGAACCTCACTATAGGCTAACGTTACGGTAATCGTTACGTTAGCCGTGGTTAATATCAAGACGGTACTCGCCGTCGCTGGAATTGACACCCGAATAGGAACAGGAGGGTTCAAGTTGTCATCAGCGGGCACCGGCAGAACTCATAATCTGGTAGTCGTGGGTTCGAGCCCGACCCGCCCCACCGAGGAAACCCGTTGAATTCCAACGGGTTTCTGCTTTGGTGGACTAGGTGTTCGAGCCCTTAAATGCCCGCTCAATACCTCTCGTTATCGCACGCCTATCGCACGCCGAAACCGGAGAAATCAGGCGGCCAGACGTTCATCGGGTCAGAGCGACGGACCAGTCGAGGAGGTCTGCCCGAGTCACGCGACCACGATCTCGCCGTTGTGCCCCGCCGGCGTCAGGGACGCAGGAGGCTGTGACTCGGCCATTACTGGGCTTCCTGCGTGGCTGGCAGTTCGCTTGGCTGCGCGACGGGGTTGTGGCGGGTGACGGAGCGCCATGAGGTCGTATCCCACGCCGCGACTACGGCGGTGCCGAGTCGAGCCCATTCGTCGGTTCCGCGGGGCCCGTATTCGACGCGTTCGACGATGAGTTCGCCGGTGTAGCCGTTGATCGTCTCGAGGTACTCCTCGTGCAGGCCGGTGCTGCGGAACTCGATGGCTTCGCCGTATGCCGGAATCACTGTCACGCACAAGATGCTGCTCATTGCTGTTCTCCTTGCTCATCGACACCTGCGCTGCCGGGACTGGGTCGGGTGCCGGGGTCGAGCAGTAGTCGCCCGCCGTAGCCGTCGATCAAGGACGGCTACGCCTTGGTGACGTCGCCGAGCATGATCCGCAGGTCGGCGCGACCGACATGGAGATCATCCCTCGCGGCGCCGAGGCCAATGCCTGGATCGGAGCTGAGCTGGCGGCGCTCCCGGACGCCATGGGCGCCCTCGGCATGCTGTCGCTGGGCGATAAGTCGGGGGTGACCGTCGAGTTCCCGTTCACGAGCAGCCTGCCTGCAGTCGTCGCTGTCGGAATGGGCCGCGAGCCCGCGGGGGCAACGGCGATGGCTCAGATGCTGGCGGTCGCGCATCCCGAGTACGGGCAGGGCCTGCTGAGCCTGCTCCAGATGCCCGCCGGGAGGCGCGAGAGCGTCTCGGCGTCGCCACTGACATCGCCTGTCCTGTTCGGGCGCATGCTGTGAGTCAGGAGAGTTCCTTCTCCTACTGGACCGAATCGAATCGCTGATGCCGTTTGACAGTATTGCTGCAATGTCGCACCATTGTGGGCATGGCGAACGCTCGTGAGACATACCACGGCTTCATCAGCCTCCAGACGCGTGGGGTGCTTGCATTGCCGCCCGAGGTGCGCAAGCGCCTGCTCCTTGACTCACCCGGGGCGCAGGTTGAGGTGACTGAGCGTGAGGACGGCGTGATCGAGCTTCGACCGCAGGTCCCGGTTCCCGCGAGCCAGGCCTGGTTCTGGACCGACGCCTGGCAGGCACGCGAACGCCAGGCCGACGAGGATCTCGCAGCCGGTCGCGTGACGTCGTACGACGACGGCGAGTCCTTCCTCGCGTCGTTGAGCGACTGAGGTGCGGTTCGATCGCACAGCCAGCTTCGAGACGGACTGGGATCGCCTGAAGCCTGAGCACCGGCGAGAGTTCAGGGAGGTTGTGCGTGCCAAGTTCATCCCTGCCTGTGACGCCTGGGCGACAGCACAAGCCGCCCGGGAGCATTACGTGTGGCCGAAGTCCCTTCGCGTGTCGGCCATCGTGAACGGCGGGGGCATCATGGAGATGACATGGAGCTTCGCGTCACCCGACGGGCGTGCGACGTTCCACCTCGCCCGTGATGACGGGAAGTGGGTGTGCGTCTGGCGCCGCATCGGCGACCATGGGGTCTTCCGCATCCCGTAGGGCCAATGCGTCCGAATAGGACACGCGTTGTGAGCCGCCACCGCCTCTGTGCGGTTCCGGCACAGGGGTGGCGTCGGGGTCGGTCCGAGGTCGGGGGAGTCATGCCGCGTCACGCGTTCGAGCGGGGAAATGTGCCGAAGGGCATCGTGGGCGAGCTGGACGATCAGGGGAAAAGAGTCGTGCCGGGGCAGGCTTGCATCGGATCGAGGAAGGGTCAAGGTTGTGCTCGGGCGTGCCGGCGTTAGCATCGGAGTCGTTGTCAGGTTGAACGTCAGCC
>CAMCSO010000178.1 GCA_945877545.1 Bifidobacterium breve
GCTGCGCGGTCGGACGCTCCTGCTCGCCCTGGCCCCGAGTGTGCTCACGAGCCTTGTCTGGTTGATCGCCGCCCCGCCGACCTTTCGCATGGCCTGGGGGCCGGTGTTCAGCCTCGCGGTGATCCCCTGCGGGTGGGCCCTGCATTCCAGCTACCGAGGTGCAACGACCACGCCAAAGCGCTTGACAGGGCTTCAGGTGTTTCTCTCCTGCGGCACGTCGTCTGTGCTCATCCTGCTGTGCCTGTTCTGCGCGATCACCCGGCTGGATCTGGCTTCCATGACGAGTGAACGCGCGCTTTCAGTGGGCCCAATGTCCGTGCCGTAATCGATCTCGCCGGTCGCGCTACCAGCCGTGCAGATAATCTCCCCCAGTCAGGGAACGAGTCTCTTGTGGCCGGGTTCATCCGATCAGTGCTGGGACGTCTACCCGCTGTGCACGCCGTGGCCAGAGCCGGGCCTACGCATGATCGGGCCGGCGATTCAGGATGGGTTCACGCTCGTCGAGTAGGCGTACGCCATCCGTGGCGCATCGGATACGTCCTTGCGGAATCGAGGAGGCGACTGCCTCGCACGAACGCACCGCGGATCGAACTCGCCGGCAGGGCCAAGGAGTCGTCGAACCCGGGCCCGGCGACCGCGGCCTCCACCGCGAAGGATGACTCTGCGAAGTAGACAAGTCGCTTCGCGTTGCCGAGCACGCGCCAGTCGACGAGCGCTGCGCGCGAGCCGCTCACGTTTGATCGGGCGAGTGAATCGTGGGTGACGAACCATGGCTCGAGCCCGAGACCTTCGGCCTCAGTGACCCATCTGTCGCGCGCAGCGGCTGTGTCGCTCGCGATGAACAGACTCGTGAGGCCACTTGCCTCTGCCGAGACCTGAAGGGCTCGACGGATGGATCGGTCGCGCGGCGCTTGATGTGCCCGATCCGAGTAGCGCAGGTGCGCCCCCCAGAAGGGGCCACGGCCCGCAACTGCCAGCCGAACTGCTTGCTCGGTCTCCTCGACGAACGTCATCCTCGAGTAGAACGATTGTCGAAGGTCTCGGAACACCGAACCACCGACGGGGGCAACAGTCTCGACGCCAGACATGAAGAACTGACCGCCGGCTGCGATGACCAGCGTGCGAGCCCGTGCTGCCGCCTCGAGCATGTCGCGAAGCTCGGACATGAACACCTGCTCCCCGCGGTCATGTCCGGCGAGGGTGATGAGCCAGCGGGAATCATCGCGATTCAGGTAGCGCGGTACTTCTGGCCGCGTCACCCCGAAGTCCGCAAGGGCCTGCTCAGGCGTGATGAAATACGCATCGCAGAAGTCGGTACTGAAGACCTCGCGTGCCGAGGCGGGGAGAACCTCCTGCGGTTCCCAGCAGATTCGTAGGCGCGCTCCTAGCGACTCGGCCAGGATCGCTGAACTGGCCATGGCCTGGAATCGGTTCGCATACCCGCTCAGCGGAAAGAGCAGGACATCAGTGATTGACGAATTCGTAATCGTGGGCCCCTCGCCTCACCAATGCGGACGAAATGATTCTAGGCCCGGGGTTGTGAGCGAGGGCCAATAGAATCCAATGATGCGGCTGGCAATGGATGAGCAGATCTTCGCCATCCAGGAGTTCGGCGGCATCTCACGACTCTTTGCTGAGCTGACGAAGCAGTACACGAAGCCCGGTGCGATCGACGTCAACCTTGAGCCGATGCACGCCCCGATCGTGAACCGGTACATCCTCGGCAATCCGGAACTTGAGCAGGCCCTCGATGTCTGGGATGCTCGCTCGCCGTGGAATGCACTCGGCCGCTACTTCACCAGACGTCGCCCGAGCACCCCGGTCGATGTCCTGCACAGCACCTTCTACCTGCCACATGGCCTCGCCGGCTACCCGGGAGCGCGGCGCATCGTCACCGTTCACGACATGATCCCTGAGCTCATGCCGAAGACCCGGCGGCGTCTGGACTTCATCACCCTCAAGCGCCGCTATGTGCATACCGCGGACCACGTCATCTGCGTATCGGAGGCGACCCGTCAGGATCTCCTGCGCTGCTACGGACCGGTGGATGCGCCCATTACGGTCGTGCACCACGGGGTCGATCCTGCGTTTACGCCCAATGTGCCGCGCTGGGCAGATCTACCGGATCGCTACGTTCTGTACGTCGGCAATCGCGGCGCATACAAGGATGCCGCCGTCCTCATGGACGCATTCGCCCGCGTCACGAAGAATGAACCCGAAACCCGCCTGCTCTTTGTCGGCGGCGGGCCCTTCACTCGTACAGAGCGGCAGCGACTCGAGGCGCTCGGTATCGACCGGGTGACGGATCAGCGGAGCCTGCCCGAAGCCGAAATGCCGGCGGCCTACGGCCAGGCACTCATGTGTGTCTTTCCCTCGCGATTCGAAGGGTTCGGGCTCCCAGCACTCGAGGCGATGGCGTGCGGCACGCCGACCATCCTCGCCGCCGGTTCATCACTCCCGGAGGTGGGGGGCGATGCGGCGGCCTACTTCACCCCCGGGTCAACAGATGAGCTCACTCAAGCGATGACGACCCTCGTAGGCGACGACGTCGCACGCAGGGAACTCTCAGCCGCCGGTATCGACCGTGCTCGTCAATTCACCTGGGAGCGCACGGCGGCGAACACTGCGGCCGTGTACCGAGCGACCCTCGAGGGCTAGCGGGCAATCTTCGACCAGACACTCCGGTAGACCTCGACAGCGGCATAGTTCTTTACCGTTTCCCCGTACTCACGCAATGCCAGCGGGCCGCGAGGCTTGAGAATTTCGCGCCGCGCCCGGTGGAACTGCCGAAAGGACTCACGCCATCTCGTCGTTGATACGCCGCCCTCTGCGAAGGTGGCAATGATGAAGTCAAGGTGGGTCGGATCACTCACGAGGGTGAGTTTCAAGAAGGCCGCATAGTCGGCAACGATCGAATACGAGGTGTCGAAACCGCCTTGATCGAGGAGCAGCGCTCGCCTGGTGAACGTGCCCTGGTGGCATGGAAAGCGTCCGCGACTGAAGCATGTTGCCTGCTCGTCCGCATAGTCCCAACGCTCGGTGATGACCCGCTGACCCGACTCGCTGAGGATCTCGACCTCCCCGAAGAGCCAAGCGGGCGACATCGACTCAGTGGCTTTCCGGACGCGGCCGAGCACCTCGGTGTCGAAGAACACGTCGCCCGCGTTTGCGAAGTAGACGTAGTCACCGCGAGCGAGAGTCAAGCCCTCGTTCATGGCGGGATAGATCCCTGACGGCTCACGCCACACGTAGGACGCGGCCAGTGCGGGGAACCGCGCCAGCACCTCGGGGACACTGGCTCGGTCATCGGATCCGTCGATGACGAGGTATTCGACGCCGCTCAGATCCTGCGACGCGACCGATGCGAGGGTGCCCGCAAGGTCGGCAGGAGCGTCCTTGACGACCGTGATGACCGTCAGCCAGGGGTTCGGCGCATGATCGACCACGATCCTGCCCTAACTCGTCTTGATGAAGACTCGGCCGGAGTAGTCGATCGGGTGCATATACGGCCGCTTGCCCGCAGCACCGAAGTACTCGTCAACCGCCTTGCGGGCCCCCTGCCAGTGACCGTAGTCATCGAGGATGCACACGCCACCGATGGCTAGCCGTGGGTAGAGCACCTCGAGAGCCATCCTCGTCGACTCATACCAATCGGTGTCGAGGCGCAGGATGGCGATGGACTCGGGAGCCTGGGCGTCGAGGGTCTGCGCGACGTCGCCCTCGACGAAGATCAAGTTGTCGCCCGGATAGTTCGTCGAGGCGAGATTCATCTCGACGTCCTGCCGGGTTGCGTGGGCCCAGACGTTGTTGCCGTCGCCGACCTCGGTTCGGGTCATCATCGCGGCGGCCTGCTCGCCGGTGTCGGCGGCGATGTCAGCCGCAGTCGGCTCGGTCATCCCCGCGAATGTGTCGTAGAGCCAGATTCGACGATCGGTGACACCCAAGCGGTTCAACTGCAAGGCCATCGCCATGATGCTTCCGCCGCGCCAGACACCGCATTCGACGAAGTCGCCGGCTACCTGCTCGGCGGTCACGTAGGAGACGGCATTGAGCAGGCTCCAGAGGCGCTCGGCGCTCGTCATCGTGTAGGGCCGAAGAGACGTGATGAGGGCGGCGTCATCTGGTGTCGCCTCGATCGGGAGACGGCCTTCGTTCGCCCCGAGTCGAGACACCTGGAGCCCGAACTTGCGGGCGACCGTGTTGACGAACTGCTCGTGGGCCTTCACGGGGTCATTATCGCAACCCTCGGGCCCCTCGCCTAAAGTTCTGTCGACCGGTCGTCGCGGTCGCGGCAACTGACGAGGCATTCTCCGCCGCACCAGAGAGGGATGGTCATCATCATGAAGGCACATGACATTGCCTATCTGGTCAAGGAGAAACTCCACATCCCCCATGACCTGCGCCTCGCGGACGTCCCTGCCACGCTGCGCACGAAGCCGGTGAGTCCGAGCGACGTCAAGGACGTGAGTACCGAGGCTCGCGAGTCGATGCCCCTTCTAGCTCAGATGGCGGTTGACGCAGGTGCCGGACGACCATTCGTGAAGTGGTGGCACTACTTCGACGCGTATGAGGAGCAGTTCGCCGCGCTGGCGGAGCAATCAAGGGAGGGGAAGCTTGACCGACCCCTGCGGATACTCGAGATGGGGGTGTGGCGGGGTGGGTCTTTGGATCTGTGGCGGCAGTATTTCGGCCCTGAGGCTGTCATCTTCGGGATCGACATCGACGAGGTCATCTTGACCCTCGGGATCGATTCAGCCGAGGTACGCGTGGGCTCGCAGACCGACGAGGGATTTCTCCGTGGGGTGGTCGAGGAGATGGGCGGCGTTGATCTCGTCATCGATGACGGCAGCCATCAGTCGAAGGATGTCATTGCGTCACTGCGCATCCTGTTCCCACTGTTGTCCGATGGCGGCAGGTACGTCATCGAGGACCTTCATACGAGCTACTGGCCCTCGTGGGGCGGAGGCTTCAAGCGCAAGGGCAGTTCAATCGAGGCTCTGAAAGAGCTCGTCGACACCCTCCATCAGCCCTACTACGCACGTTCGCGGCGCCCCGGCGCTCTCGGACTTGAGCGCGACACCTTGCAGAGTATCCAGTTTTACGACTCGGTGGCCGTGCTGAAGAAGTCGCCGCACCCTGCACCGCAGCCCTTCCGCGGAGGCGACCACTCTCGCCCTGAGGCGTCCATCTAAACCAACAGCAACGCACCCTCAGGCGGGGACCTTGCGACTGAAGCGTTCGTTGAAGAACCGGCTTGGTGCTGTGGCGAGTCGCGAGAGGGTGAGCAGCCGGGCGTAGTCCTGCTGGAAGGTCTCCGCATCCTTCTCGGTCTGCGCCGTCAACTCGGCTGAGAGCCCGGTGCCCTCGCCGGGGAAGTAGTGCTCGTACTCGACATCCCGGGTGACGATCCCGCGATAATCCCGACGGGCCCGAATGTCGAGATCGCAGTCGCCGTACCACCACACGTAGCGAGGGTCGGGGCGCAGGCTGCTTGATGCATCGATGAGCCACAGGCACCCCCAGATTCGAGGCGAGTAGGGCACGAGGGGCCGGGTGTGCCGGCGATCCCGGCGAGGGGGCCGGCTCGGGCTGGCAATCGTGGCCCGGCTCGACTCGAGCGCCTCGCGCAACTGCGGCAGGGTCTGCGAAGTGAGGCGGATGTCGTCATTGACGACCGCGACGACCGCCGCCCCCCGGGACTTGGACTCGTTGATGCCGGTGGACCACCACCGTTGGATGTTCTTCGGTCCGAGGTCCTCGATGACGACGCAGCCCTCTGGCACGGCGACGCCTGGGGCGGTTGCGATGATGACGATGTTCTCGCGCGGCAGGCCGCAGTCGCGGATCATGGCATCGAGGAGTTCCGGATGTGATCCGGCTGTGGGGACAGTCATGAAGAGCATGCCCCGAATCTACGCCACG
>CAMCSO010000179.1 GCA_945877545.1 Bifidobacterium breve
GTTCAGACGCCTCACGGTCACCGGGAGCTTCGGTCTGAAGTCGACCTCAACCCTCGACTGCAGTTTTAGTAGGCTGAATGCATCATAAACCGTAGACTGTCGGTCGCAGATTGAGTAGGCTCTACCGCGTGGACGGATCCGTTGGCATACGCACAGGAGGTGTGGGAGCCGGTGGCCGAATACCGTTCGCGGATCGCTGACCAGCAGTTAGATCGGGCGCTCAGTGCCCTAGGCGCGGTACTGATTGAAGGTGTCAAAGGCTGCGGGAAGACCCAAACCGCCCGTAAGCGGGCTGCCAGCGAGATCCTCCTTGACCAGGTCCCCGACGGAGAGCAGTTGATGGCAGTCAACCCCGGGCTGCTCCTCGACGGCCCGACTCCGCGCCTCATCGACGAGTGGCAGCGTGTTCCGACCGTCTGGGACGCGGTACGCCGCGCCGTCGATGACCGCAGGGACCCGGGACAGTTCATCCTCACCGGCTCCGCCACCCCAGCCGACGACGTGCCTCGCGACTCCGGGGCCGGCCGGTTCGCGCGGCTGCGAATGCGCCCGCTTACCCTAGCTGAGCTCGGGCATTCCACCCGCGACATCTCCCTCGCACAGATCCTCGCCGGCGAGGAGATCCCGAGCGCGGTGAGTGAGATCTCCGTCCCCCAGTACGCCGAGCACGTTGTCACCGGAGGCTGGCCGCTGCTCATCGGGCGCGGACCCGACGAGGCCGCCACGTACCTGAAGGCCTACCTCGACACCCTCATCGAAGTCGACGTCCTCACCGTCTCCGGCACTCGACGTGACCCCCGACGGGTCCGCCGGTTCCTCCACGCCTACGCACAACTCACCGCTCACCCCGCCAAGGTGGCGACCGTCGTGGAACGAGCCAACGCAGACGTCGACCGGGCGCTGCTGCCCGCATCGCGAACGGGACAGGCGCCAGGCGAACGCGGCCTGTCCCGTTGGGCCGCAGAGCCGTACCTAGACGCCGCGCGCCGCCTTATGGTCCTCGACGACGTCGACGCATGGAGCCCGAACCTGCGCTCCCGCTCGCAGCTCGTCGAGACCCCCAAGCGTCACCTTGTCGACCCGTCCCTGGCCGTGGCCCTGATGCGCTACTCACCCCAGCGACTGCTCGAAGACCTGAAGACGTTTGGCTTCCTCTTCGAATCCCTCGTCACCCGCGACGTCCGTATCTACGCCCAGAACAACGATGCCGACGTCTACCACTACCGCGAGGCTGGCGGCCGTTTCGAAGTGGATCTCATCGTTGAAGACCGCAACGGCAACTGGGTTGGAATCGAGATCAAGCTTGGGGGCGGGCACAGCATCGATGATGCCGCCCGATCCCTACTCAAGCTCGCCGCCGAGCGCGTCGCTAAGCCGCCTCTTGCCTTGCTCATCATCACTGCAGGCCCATACTGTTACCGGCGTACGGACGGCGTCCACGTTGTCCCACTCGGGTGCATCGGCCCATAACCCAACTGATGCCTTTTCGCGAACACGTGCCCCCGGCAGGATTTGAACCTGCGACCTACGGTACCGGAAACCGGCGCTCTATCCACTGAGCTACGAGGGCGAAGCGCTCAGGCTATCAGCGCGAGATCAAGGCCTGCGCAGGCCGAGTGCGAGGATGTCTCAATGCGTGAACGAATCGGCCAACTGATGGCCTATTGCCTCATCATCTCTCGGCGGTTCACCATCCATCGTGGCTCCCTCTCCGCGGGCGGCCTCGCGTTCTTTGTCGCGCTGTCGATCGCTCCGGCCGCGGTCGTAGTGGGCGGCATCGCTGGCCTGTTCGTGACCCCGGAGGAGCTTCGGGCGACACTCACGAAGGCGATTGGTTCGGCTCCGAATGTGACTCAGGTGGTGGGACCGTTCATCGATTCGATCGTGAACCTTGTCGAGCGATCATCCGGCAGCACGGTGACGATTACCTCGATCGTGAGCCTCGTCATCGCCGTGTATGCGGCTTCGAGGATGGTCTACGGATTCCGGCTCGCACTCAATGCGGCATTCGGAGTCCCCGAGCGCTACCAAGGGATATTGGAGCGGCTGCTCTCGTCGGTGATCACGCTCGTGGGCATCATTGGCGCGGTCGGCGTCATCGTCGTCCTCACGGTTGTCCCGAAAATCCTCGCAGCACTCGGCATCACAAATGCGCGACTCTTCACCGGGATTGGGTGGGTCGACTGGGTCATCGTCTCGGTGGTCGTCTGGCTGGGAGCCTGGTGGCTCATCCGAAGGGGTCCCAATGGCATTGACCCGGTGCCGATTCGCTCTGGGGGTCCGGTGGTCGCTGCAGTGTGGATCATGGGCTCGAGCGCAGGGGTCGGCGTGTATGCCAGCCTCTCGGGGACGCTGGGCGCTGCGATTCTCGTCTTCGGGTCTGCGCTCGTTGTTCTCCTGTGGCTGTACCTGTGCTTCGTCGGGTTGCTCATCGGAGCCGAGATCGAGGCTGAGCGACAGGAACGGGCCCGAGTGTGATCTGGGCCTCAATCCCAGCAATGAGGGTTGAACGCGGACATTGCGGCCCATAACGCATGTGTCGCCGCCTCGTCGGGGGATGAACGCTGGCGACAGTGGTGGAGGGCTCGTTGGTTGAGCCCTCCACCTCGCTTCGCTAGAGTTGAAAACAATGGCTTGGAGTGGAAGGGCTTCCCGTTCCCGTGATAGGAGGTTGTTCCGATGGTCAACGTCAGACTTCTCGTAGTAGGTGCAGCAGCGATGTCGATGGTCTGGCTCGGGCCGGCCTTCACGGCCTCGGCGGCAGAACGGCCCGCAGCGGACCGCTTGAACCTTGTTCAGGCACCCCCCATCTACAAGGTGATACCGGCGCCGGAGGGGTTCGGCACCGTCGCCGTTTTCGAGTCGAATCTGACCCGAAACGGCAAGCCCTTCGGGACATTCACGGGCACGACACTCAGGACGGACGTGACACCCGGGGATCCAGCAGGGGAACGTCGACTGCGCACGTTCGTCTTCGACCTCCCCAAGGGTCAGATCGTGGCGATTGGAACGGGGCTGTACGCGACGCCACAGTCGGAGGTACCAGAGCTCGTCAAGCCGACGACGATTGCAATCGTCGGAGGAACTGGCGATTATCTCGGGGCACGAGGCCAGGTCACGTCGACGAGAAAGAGCGATGGCTCGTTTCTCCAGCAGATCACGATACTGAAATAGGTCGTAGAGCATTGATGGGTTCCTTGACGTTGCAACGTGCGGATACGCTCGCGCGGTGACTCCTGAAGCGATCTCAGCCTGCGTCCGTGAAGCCCTCGCTGGTCTTGTCGCGGCTGGACGTCTATCGATCGACGTGCCAACCGAGGTCCACATCGAGCGACCGAAGTCGCGCGAGCACGGTGACTACGCCACGAACGTGGCCCTGACCCTCGCGAAGCAGGCCGGTGTTGCCCCCCGGGTCATCGCCGAGCAATTGGCGGCGGCACTCGTCAATATCGATGGCATCGCTTCAGCAGACGTTGCAGGGCCGGGGTTCATCAATATCACCCTTGATACTGCCGCCCAGGGCGAGGTGGCACGCCGCATCGTCGAGGCCGGCGATCTGTTCGGGCATGGCGATGCTCTCGCCGGCCGGGTCGTGAACGTCGAGTTCATCTCGGCAAACCCGACCGGACCCCTGCACCTTGGTCACACCCGTTGGGCCGCCGTTGGCGACGCTCTGGCCCGCGTGCTCACGGCTGCCGGGGCAAAGGTAGCCAAGGAGTTCTACATCAATGACCGAGGTGTCCAGATGGATAAGTTCGGTGCCTCGGTCATGGCGTCAGCGCACGGCCAGCCGGTCCCGGAGGATGGCTACCAGGGGGGTTACATTCTCGAACTCGCGGCAGAAATCATTGCGGAGCAACCGGATCTGCTCGCACTGCCCGCCGATGAACAGATGCCTGCATTTCGGGAGGCCGCCTACGCCAAGCAGCTCGCGCAGCAGCAGGCTGTGCTCGCTTCTTTCCGGACAGTCTTCGACGTCTGGTACTCCGAGCGTTCGCTCCACGACTCGAACGCGGTCGAGTATGGGTTCGAGAAGCTTCGGGAGCACGGCCACGTCTTTGAGCTCGACGGCGCGGTATGGCTGCGCACCACTGACTTCGGTGACGACAAGGACCGGGTCCTTATTAAGGCGGACGGCGAGTACACCTATTTCGCCTCGGACACCGCCTACTACGTCGATAAGCGCGAGCGCGGATTCGACCTGTGTATCTATCTGCTCGGCGCCGACCATCACGGCTACGTGAATCGGCTGCGGGCTGTCGCGGCGTGTGCTGGTGATGACATGGACGACAACGTCGAGGTGCTCATCGGTCAACTCGTGAAGATCACGCGGGGCGGTGAGGAGGTCAAACTCTCCAAGCGGGCAGGCACGATCGTCACCCTCGAGGAGCTTGTCGAAGAGGTGGGGGTCGATGCTGCCCGCTACTCGCTCATTAGGTACCCGGTCGACTCCCCGCTGACCGTCGACCTCGAGGTCATCAAACTGCGCACGAACGACAATCCGGTATTTACCGTGCAGTATGCGCACGCCCGGGTGTCGTCCGTCCTGAGAAATGCTGTAGACATCGGCATCGACTGGCGCGAGCAGGGATTCGACCCCAGCCTGCTCGTGTATGAACGGGAAAATGAGTTGCTTGGAGCCCTTGCTGAGTTTCCGCGCGTGGTCGCGGGTGCGGCGGAACTGCGTGAGCCGCACCGGATCGCGCGCTATCTCGAGTCACTCGCATCGACGTATCACCGGTTCTATGACGCCTGCCGGGTGCTGCCGCGCGGCGACGAGGACCTGAGTGGCGAGCACCTTGCGCGGCTGTGGCTGTGCGCCGCGACTCGCCAGGTGATCGCAAACGGACTCGGCCTGCTCGGAGTCGGCGCACCCGAACGCATGTGAAGGGTCGAGCGCACGTAGTCTCGTTGTGTCATAACCTGTCGGCATGCGTGCTCACCCTGCAGGCCCTCGCCACGGCGACGCGGCCCCTTCGTCATCTGGCATCGGCCCGGTCCCGACCATTGATGACCTAGGACTCTTGGTACCGACCGTCTGGCCGATGAGCAGTGAGCGGGTCGGATACGGAGCGCTTGCGGTGGGCGGGGTTGACTGCCGCGATGCGGTCGCGGAATTCGGTTCGCCGCTGTTCGTTCTGGACGAGGTCGATGTACGCGAGCGGGCACGCCGCTACCGCAATGCTTACCACGAGGCCGGTGCCCGGATGGTCTACTACGCGGCCAAGGCGTTCATTTCGACGGCGGTTGCCCGCTGGGTGAGCGAGGAGGGCCTCGGGATCGATGTGGCGTCGGGGGGAGAGCTCGCCGTGGCGCTGCGGGCCGGCATACCGGGCGAGCTGATCCTCATGCACGGCAACAATAAATCGATGGCCGAGATCGAGGCGGCGATCGCGGGCGGCGTCGGACGCATCGTCATCGACTCCTTCGACGAGATCGTGCGTGTCGCTGATGCTGCGAGCCGGGCCGGGGTCGTCCAGCCGGTGCTCGTCCGCGTGACGGTTGGGGTCGAGGCGCACACCCACGAGTTCATCGCGACCGCGCACGAGGACCAAAAGTTCGGTCTGTCGATCTCGTCTGAGGTGGCCGATGAAGCCGTCCGTCGCATCGTGAAATTGCCGTCGCTCGAATTCGCTGGGATCCATTCGCACATCGGCTCGCAGATCTTCGACGCGGCCGGCTTCGAGATCGCAGCGGCGCGTGTGGTCGGCCTTGCTCGTCGACTTATGGCCGAACAGGGGGTCGAGGTGTCGGAGCTCAACCTCGGTGGAGGGATGGGGATCGCTTACACCGAGTCAGATGACCCGCTCGACGTCGCTGAGATGGCCCGGCAAATCGGGGCGGTAGTGACGAGGGAGTGCACCGCCGCGGGGATCAGCCGACCGGCGCTGGC
>CAMCSO010000180.1 GCA_945877545.1 Bifidobacterium breve
GGGACCTTGCCGTGCTCGATCGATACGAGGTCAGCGATCTTCGCCCGGTTCTCGACGATGAGCTGGCGGAAGGCAAACATGATCTCCGAGCGCTTCGACAGCGAAGTGTGGCGCCAGGTCGCGAAGGTTTCCTTCGCGTTGGCGACGGCCAGATCGACCTCAGCGATCGAGGCTAGCCCGACCTCGGCCTGAACCTCCCCGGTGGCTGGGTTGTAGACCGGGCTGGTGCGGCCGGAAGCCGACGGAACCAGGGCCCCGTTAATCCAGTGATCGATCGTGCGCAAGGAGTTCTCCACTCTTCATTCGTTGGTTCGTGCTGCGGGTGTGTGCCTATGTGAGGTATTGCACTCCTTAAAGGAGGTACTGCGAGAGTCCACGCTTGAGGTACTGGCCGTGGCCCTTGGCCCCGTGGTACTCATTGTTCTCGACGACGACGCGGCCGCGGGAGATGACTGTGTCGACGTGGCCGTCGATGACGACGCCCTCCCAGGCCGAGTGGTCCATGTTCATGTGGTGGGTCTTGTGGAACCCGATCTCGGTGCGCCCTGCCGGGTCATAAATGACGATGTCGGCGTCGAAGCCGGGCTGGATGGCTCCCTTGCGGCCATAGAGACCGAACATGCGCGCCGGGGTCGTCGCACACAATTCGACCCAGCGCTCGAGGGTGATCTGGCCGTCGACGACACCCTGGTAGATCAGGTCCATGCGGTGCTCGACGGTGCCGATCCCGTTGGGGATCTTGGAGAAGTCTCCGAGTCCGAGTTCCTTTTGCTCCTTGAAGCAGAAGGGGCAGTGGTCGGTGCTCACGACCGACAGGTCGTTGGTCCGCAGGTACTTCCAGAGTTCGTCCTGATGGTGCTCGGCCTTGCTGCGCAGGGGCGTCGAGCAAACCCACTTTGCCCCCTCGAACCCTGGCTGCGAAAGCTGGTCCTCAAGTGAGAGGTACAGATACTGCGGGCAGGTTTCTCCGAAGACATTCCAGCCCTGGTCGCGGGTCTCCTGGAGGATCTTCACCGCCTGCTTCGCTGACATGTGCACGATGTAGAGCGGCGCGCCGGTCATGCGGGCGAGCATGATCGCACGGTTCGTTGCCTCAGCCTCGGTCTCCCAGGGCCGGGTCAGCGAGTGGTACTTGGGATCGGTCTTACCCTCGGCGAGCGCCTGAGCGATCAGGACATCGATCGCGATGCCGTTCTCAGCATGCATCATGATCATCGATCCGTTGTTCGAGGCGGTCTGCATGGCCCGAAGGATCTGGCCGTCGTCGCTGTAGAACACCCCGGGATAGGCCATAAAGAGCTTGAAGCTGGTCACGCCCTCATCGACGAGTTCGTCCATGGCCTTGAGGGAGTCGTCGTCGACCCCGCCGATGACCTGATGGAAGCCGTAGTCGATGTGGCATTCGCCGCGGGCTCGCTCATGCCACGCTGCGAGGCCATCCTGAACGCGCTCGCCCTGCTTTTGCACAGCGAAGTCGATGATGGTCGTGGTGCCACCCCAGGCGGCAGCCCTCGTGCCCGTTTCAAACGTGTCGGACGCGAAGGTGCCTCCAAACGGCACCTCCATGTGAGTGTGGCAGTCGACGCCGCCGGGGATTACGTACTTCCCGGCGGCGTCGATCACCCGGTCTGCGGTCGATTCGAGACTGGCGCCCAGGGAGGTGTCTCCTTGGGTCAGGACCGCCGCGATGCGCTCGCCGTCGACGAGCACGTCGGCATTGATGATTCCCGTGGGTGACACCACAGTGCCGTTCTTGATGAGGACGGTCATGGCAACTCCTTTGTGCTCGTTTCGGTCAGCGATTCGGGTGGGATGCGATTATGGACGGGTGAGGTCCTGGTACGCATCCGGACGGCGATCACGGTAGAACGCCCAGCGGTTGCGCACCTCGGTCAGCAGATCCATGTCGAGGTCGCGGACGATGAGTTCGGGGTTGTAGGCGTCGCCCTTGTCGCCGACGTAGTTGCCCTCGGGGTCAACGAAATACGACTGGCCGTAGAAGTCATCGTCACCGAGAGGCTCAATGCCAACGCGATTGATGGCGCCGACGTAGTACTCGTTGGCGACCGCAGCTGCGGGCTGCTCGATGCTCCACAAGTACTGCGACAAGCCGCGGCTCGTGGCCGAGGGGTTGAACACAATCTGGGCGCCATTGAGCCCGAGTGCGCGCCAACCCTCGGGGAAGTGACGGTCGTAGCAGATGTACACGCCGATTTTGCCGACTGCCGTGTCGAAGACCGGGTATCCGCCGTTGCCCGGGCGGAAGTAGAACTTCTCCCAGAACCCGCCGACGTGGGGAATGTGCTGCTTGCGGTACTTGCCAAGGTAGGTGCCGTCAGCGTCGACGACCGCGGCGGTGTTGTACAGAATGCCCGGCTGCTCCTCCTCGTACATCGGCAGGATCATCACCATGCCGAGCTCCTTGGCGATCGCCTGGAACCGCTCAGTTGTGGGGCCAGGGATCGACTCGGCGTACTCGTAGTAGGCCTTGTCCTGTACCTGGCAGAAGTAGGGGCCGTAGAAGAGTTCTTGGAAGCAGAGAACCTGAGCGCCCTGCGCCGCGGCTTGCCGCGCGTAATCCTCGTGAACCTGAATCATCGATTCCTTGTCACCGGTCCAGTTCGTCTGCACGAGTGCGGCTCGAACTACGGTCATGCGTGTCCTCCTGTCGGGCGCCATCCAGCCGAATACTGATTGGCGATGAGACTGCCGTGGAGTTCCTTTGCGAGGGCCCCTCGTCGTCGCTATTTGTGTGATTATGCACCTTAGACAGTTTCCAATGTGTTACAACACTGAATCTGGAAAATACTTCAAGAAGTTCATTTGGAGGATCATGACGCTAGCCGCGTTGCCCGAGTCAGCTCGTTCGAATTCTCGGCAGGAAGCGGTCCGGTATCTCGTTGCTCAGCACATTGCAGACCGGTCTCCCAAGGGAATCGCGGCGGCCGTGCATCGGCTGATCAGGGGCGGCCGACTTGTGACGGGTGATCGGTTGCCTACCGTGCGCGAGCTCGCAGGGGACATCGGGGTGAGCCCCGCGACCGTAAGCGAGGCCTGGCAGGCTCTCGGTGCGGTGGGGGCCATTTCGTCGAGGGGTCGTGCCGGCACGTTTGTTCAAGCGACGAGGGAGCCCTCACTCCCGACCCGCTACTTAGGAATCGGCGCTGCCCCGGGCGCAGACGGTCTGGACCTGTCGACGGGCACGCCAGACCCAGCCCTCCTGCCATCACTGCGTGAAGCGTTGGAACGCGTCACGACGCGTTCGCCCGCGTGGACGACAAGCTATCTTGACGATCCGGTCCTGCCTCAGCTTGCTCGGCTGCTCCTCGACACTTGGCCGTTTGACCCGGCGCGACTGACCGTCGTCGACGGTGCGCTCGATGCCTTGTCTCGCATCGTCGAGCAGATCGTCAGGATCGGTGATCGCGTTGTCATGGAGAACCCAGGATTTCCGCCGCTCATTGACCTCCTTGAGCGCGGTGGCGCGGATATCGTCCCGGTCGGCCTTGACGACGAGGGCATCATTCCCAGCGAACTTGCTGCGGCCCTCGAACTCGCCCCGGTGGCAATCTTCCTCCAGCCCCGTGCTCAGAATCCTACCGGGACAAATATGACACCGGGTCGCTGCAGCGACCTTGCAGACCTGCTCGCCGGTCATGCCAAGCGCACTGGCGAGGAGCCGTGGATCATCGAGGATGATCACTCGGGCGACATCGCGACGGGCGAGGACGTGAGCATCGGTAGGTACCTAGCGGGGCGAACCGTCCATATCCGTAGCTACTCTAAGTCGCACGGACCCGACCTTCGAATCGCGGCGGTTGGTGGCGCCGCAGATGTCATTGATCCCCTCGTGGCAAGGCGCATGCTCGGCCCCGGCTGGACGAGCCGGTTGCTCCAGGCGGTACTTGTCGAACTCCTCACAGATCCAGCTTCCGTGGCAGCAGTGCTCCGCGCACGAACGGCATACGCGGTCCGAAGCCTTGCCCTGCGGGCCGGGCTCGCGGGGCTTGGGATCACGAGCACGGTGGGCGACGGCATCAATGCGTGGGTTGAGGTGGCTGATGAGCGATCTGCGCTCATCACACTGGCTGCTAGGGGGGTGCGCGTTGCCCCGGGCACGCCGTTCGAGATAGCCCCCACCCGGGGCCACCACATCCGCGTTACGACCGGTTTGCTGGACGAGCACGATGCCGCACAAATTCAGGCGGTTCTCGGCGCTCTCACTGCTGCAGCGACCTCCGGTCCCACCCTTCGCGGCGTGTGATTCGGGAGTCTTGTGGTCTCAGGCACCCCAATCGCAGTACGTTAACGTCAATACCTCACCGATCGCGGCGGCATCTACTTGAAGGAGACTCAAGTGATTGAGAATTCGACCACACCAGCCAATGACATCGCAGCATTTGTTCGATCGAGCCTCTCTCGTCGCCGCATCCTTCAGGCTGCAGGCATCGGCGGCGTGGCTCTGGCCGCCGCGGCGTGCGGCACCGGCGGCGACGATGCTGCATCCGCGACGAGCGCACCAAGCGCGGCAACGGCTGCTGACCTCTCTGACACCGACAAGGTCGCCAACTGGTCGAACTGGCCGCTCTACATCGACATTGACGAGGAGACCGGCAAACGTCCGTCCCTCGAGGCATTCCAAGCGGCCTTGGGCGTTGCCGTCACGTACACCGAGGACGTGAACGACAACAACGAGTTCTTCGCGAAGGTTCGCACGCAGCTTGAGCAGGGGCAGGACATCGGCCGTGACATCGTCGTCCTCACAGACTGGATGGCGGCCCTGTGGATTGAAAACGGCTATGCCCAGAAGCTCGACAAGGCGATCATCCCGAACTCCGTGAACCTCATCCCCAAGTTGCAGGGCGTTTCCTTTGACCCGAATCGCGACTATTCACTGCCATGGCAGTCCGGGTTCGGTGCGCTCGGATGGAACAAGGCGAAGCTAAAGGAGGCGACCGGAACGGACTCGATGTCATCGGTCGACCAGCTCTTCGATCCCGCACTCAAGGGGCGCATCACTGTCCTCTCCGAGATGCGCGACACCATGGGGATCATCATGGCTTGGCAGGGCAACGACCCGAGCAACTTCACCGAGGACCAGTTCAACCAGGCAATCGAAGCCCTTACCCAGCAGGTTGACAGTGGGCAGATCCGCCAGGTGACCGGCAACGACTACGCCGGCGCGCTCGAGAGCGGCGACGTCATTGCTGTCATTGGCTGGTCGGGCGACATGATTCAGCTCGGCGAGGATTTCGGGGTGGCGCTGCCGGAGACGGGAGGCATGCTATGGACCGACAACATGCTCATCCCGGCCCTCGCCGCTCACAAGAAGAACGGTGAGCTCATCATGAATTACTACTACGACCCGAAGGTCGCAGCAGAGGTCGCCGCCTACGTGCAGTACATCTCCCCGGTGGCAGGCGCGAAGGAGGCCATGGCCGCTATCGACCCGGCCCTCGTCGATAACCAGTGGATCTTCCCCGACGCCGCGACCCTCGATAATTCATTCGTGTTCATGACTCTCACCTCTGAGCAAGACGTTGCCTACCAGCGGGCGTTCCAGAAGGCGATCGGCAACTGAAGTGGGGCCAGCCAAGACCGAGCGCGTCGAGGACCTGCACCTGGTGAACTTGACGAAACGATTTGGCGAGGTGGCTGCGGTCGACGACCTCACGCTCACGATCCCAGCCGGATCATTCTTCGCCCTCCTCGGAGCCTCAGGCTGTGGCAAGACCACGACTCTGCGCATGGTCGCAGGGCTGGAGGACCCGACATCGGGAAGTATCCGCATCGGCGACAAGGACGTCACAAGCCTTCGCGCTTTCAAGCGCCCGGTGAACACGGTGTTCCAGTCCTACGCACTGTTTCCGCACCTTG
>CAMCSO010000181.1 GCA_945877545.1 Bifidobacterium breve
TCCGACTCTCCACGGACTTGCCGGCGGTCTTCACTGGGCTTTTCACCGAGTCGCTGTCGCACCTGCCGTGGCTTACCCCGCTCGTCGAGCGGGCGGTGCTGGCCGAGATGCGCCACATCTCCCCACCGGATCAGGAATGGCACGGCACCTCGGGCAAGATGCTGCTGTAAGTGCAGCACGACACCCTGCGGGTCGTGAGTCTCGCGTACGCCGTGCATGTGCAACGCGACGGGGTGCAAGAGGCGATCCATGCACTCGCCGAGCAGTTCGACCGCAGGCTGCACGAATACGCGCAGGCTGGCCACGACCCCATCAACAGCTGCCTCGAGATGCGCGTCACCGACGTCGATCGGGAGGAAGCGCTCGGGATACCGGGCGCAGTCCCGGCGATGCTCTCCGCCGGGCTGCCGATCAACGGTTCTGAGCGCGTCATCTGGTTCGACGTGGTGACCACGCCCGGCATGCCCATGGCGTGGCAGTTCTACGCCGATTTCGAGGTGTGGCTGTGGCAGCGCTTCCCCGGCAGTCTGCGCCCGGAGTGGTCGAAGGCGTGGGCCATTTCACTCGATGGTCCCTGGACGGACGAATCAGTGCTCGCCCGGGTCCGGGAGGCGATTCGTCCGGCGGTGGAGGTCTGGGACCGCTTGGACAACCGCGGGGTGTACGGATCGACTCCGAATGGATGACGCGGGCGGTTCGGGCAGTGGGCCCAGGCCGTCGGCCCGAACACCGCCGCCGCCATCGACGCGATCCTGGCATCCCGCGCCATCGTCGAGCAGTCGTACCGGTCGTGCATGGGTGTGATGTCGCTGGCGAAGAGGCCCGGCGGGATGACCCGGCTGGAGGACACCTGCGGCCGGGCCCTGGCGGCGACACCGGCCCGGGATCGCTCCCGTGGGACAGAGCAGGCAATCAGCGTCGCATGACCGCGTGGAGCCGACTGATGGGCCCGCCAGAAAGGTGGTTCGAGCCTGCCTAGATCGCGGTTGGCTCTCTCGGCCCGTGACCGCTATTCCCGGCCCGACCGCCGCCAGACTGCTCCTCGGCCGACGCCCTGGGGGGTGATGAGTCTGTCGGTCTTCAGTGAGTCCAGAGCGAGACGGATGGTCTGGTCAGACACCCCCGGCAGGGCGGCGCGGATGTCGGCAATCCGGAACACAGAGTCAGCACGGTGGAGTACGTAGTCCCGTACCCGCTCCTGCTTGGTGCCATGAGTGCGATCGGACGCTGCCTTGGATTCGAAGGTGTCGTAGGCAGTGGCGACCGTGTCGACGAAGTAGGACAACCACGGCCAAGGGTCGTTGGCCTCCTCGTGCCACCCGTGCGTCGATGCGAGGAGCGAGTCGTAGTAGTCGTCCGAGGTGCTGGCGATGATCCCCTCGAGCGATACGTAGCGGCCAACTCCGTAGTCAGCGTCCGTCAGGAGAGCATTGGTGAGCGCCCTGGCAACGCGACCGTTGCCGTCATCGAAGGGGTGGATGGTCAACAGGTCGAGGGCGAACAGCCCGATGAGCAAGATCGGGTGGTGAGCACCGGTCCCGGCTGCGGAGTTGAAACGGCTGATCAGTTCGGCGGTGTAGAACTCCGTACGTGCCGCGGGGACCGGCACGAACCGGACCTCGATAGTGCCGTCGGACGAACGGTCGACGACGAGGTTGTCGCTGGACTTGAATGCGCCGCCCCCGCCTTCGGTCTTCTCGAAGAGCAGGGCGTGGAGGTGCAGGAGAAGGCCGATGTTCAACGGTTGCCACGTGTCGGTCATCAAGTAGTCCAAGGCTGCGCGGTAGCCGGCGAACTCCTGCTCACTCCGGTTGCGAAACACCGGCACCTTGCCCTCGATGATCCGGACCGCGCGGACGGGGTCCGGTACCACGATGCCTTCGAGCGCGGAGGATGCCGTGATCGACTCGACTCGAGCTCGGAGCGCGAGTTCGGTCAGCAGCGCAGGCAGTTGGTTGCGGTAGAGGTCCTCACGGCCGCGACCGGTGTCGATGCGGCGGAGCCGCGCGACCACCGAGCCAGGAACCGACCCGATGGATCGCCCAAGGCTGGCAAATGACAGCACGCGAACCTCCCAATGAACTACTTAATCACACTAATTGCCTCAACACTTAGGTTATTTAACGAGTCCGTGCGTGGATGCTCAACTGGTCGGTACACAGAGCACCGCTTGCTATGTTCTTAGAGCGCGCGCGGATAGGTGATGGTCAGTCGTTCCTGCGGATGAAGTCCTCGATGCCGGCCTTGAGCTCATCGAGGATGGCGAAGGCGTGGCGGTAGTCGAACTCGTGCTTGAAGCAGCTCCAGAACGACTTCGCGGTTGCGTGGTCGCAGCATTATCCGGTGCGGCCCAGCGATCTGGTCAGTCCCATGTCGAGGCATTCCCGGACGACGGCCTTCGACGCATACTGCGACCCTCGAGCGTTGTGAAATATTGTTGTACCGCATCGGTTATGGCGCGTGAACTTCGCCATCCGCAGCGCGTCGACGGCGATGGACGAGCACTTGTTGTCGTCGAACCCGGCGAGCATCCTGAGGGTCGCCGCGTCGTAGCCCGCAGCAGTCACGTTTTCCGACTGGATCGCAATGAGTTCTCCGTAGCCCCGGCGGACCTCGCCTTATGTCCACAGCGGTCCTGGTGAGCCACCTGCAAGGCTCGAGTGCGCCCGTACCGTGCCGCTTGGCAGTTCGATTGTTTCGAATACAATGGACACTAGAGAGGGTGTCATGGGCCGACAACGTACGCAGATGGGACGAGTGGCGGGCAGTTTCGTCACCACATTCCCCACACTCCCGCGTGACCAGCTCGCGCTCCTGGAGTCACTGCTGGATTCCGTCTCGCCCGCGAACGGCGTCGCCGCCTCGCGGGACAGCGACTCCGAAGGCATCCCCGGCTTCACCGTCGCAATGCACGCGATCTTCGCTGCGATCCGCAGCGGTCGCTTGGTGACTGTTGTCGCTGACGCAGCCCCGCCGACGCGCGAGGATGACTGCTCGAGTCAGGAGGTCGCCGACCAGCTCAACGTCAGCAGGCCGTACGTCTTGAAGTTGGCAAGCAGTGGCGAGCTCCCGCACCACATGGTTGGGAACCGCCATCGCTTCCTCAAGTCAGACGTCGACGCGTACGAGGCTCGCAGTAACAGTAGGCGGCGTGAACACCTTGCGGCGCTTGCCCCCGTCGGCGGCTACACCGACGACGACTTCCGCATCCACGACCTCGACTGACTTGCCGGCTTCTACACCTGTTCGTCCGGTTGCGGTGCTCGATGCATGTGTCCTCGTCCCTGCCAGTCTCCGCAACCTTCTTCTGAGTTGCGCCGACGCCAAGGCGTTTCGGCCGGTCTGGCAGAAGGAGATAGAGGACGAAGTGCGCCGCACCCGCATCCGACTGTTCGTCAAAGGAGGCATGGCTACGCGTGATGCTCAGTCGGCTGTTCGCCACACCTTGACCCAGATGAACATGGCCTTCCCTGACGCCAGCCTCCACGGAAACAGTTGGAGGCCACGCGTTACGGCGATGACCAATGACCCCAAAGACCGTCACGTACTCGCGGCAGCAGTCGGCGCACAGGCAACTCATCTGGTGACAGTCAACCTGAAGGACTTTCCCCCGTCGAGCGTCCCGCCCGGGATCACGGTCATGCACCCGGACGAGTTCCTCACGATGCTTCTCGACTCAGACCCCGCCCGGGTCGTGGGTGCTGTGCGGGTGATGTGCGACCGCCAGAAGGCGCCGCCAACGACAATCGAAGGACTCTGTGCGCGTCTGATTGCCGGAGTGGTCCCGACGTTCGGTTCTTCGCTGCTCGCAGAAGTCTCGTAAGCGCGCGCGGGACGATCGCTGAAACGGTGTAAGTGGCCTGATCTGCCGGGCGAGTCTCGGCGGAAAGGGTCGTGATGACCGAGAAACTGGTGTCCGTGTCGCCACCTTCGAGCACGTCGAGTGCAGGGCCGGCCGAGGACACGTCGGTGCTCCAGCCGGACCCGGGCGGGCTGCTGAAGTCGGTGACCAAGCTGGTCATCGAGACCGCGCTCGAGGAGGCGGAGAGCCGCGCACCTGGGCTACGACCGTCACGCGGTCGAGGGCCGCAACCTGGGCAACTCCCGCAATGGCAAGCGGGCCAAGACGGTGCTGCCCGACGCCGCGGGCGCCGTGGAAATCGAGGTCCCAAGGGATCGGGAGGGCACGTTCGCGCCGGTGATCGCCCGGCTTGCGCCAGCGCCGGCTGTCCGATACCGACACGGTCGTGCTGAGGCTGTCCAGCCGCGGGCTGACCAGCGGGGAGATCAGCGCCCACTTCGCCGCGGTCTACGGCGCGAGCGTGCCCAAGGACACGATCACGCGGATCACCGACACGGTGCTGGAGGAGATGGCGACGGGGAGTCCGCCAAATATTGGATGGCTGTGCTGACCGACATCAGGAACCGTGGCTGCTGTCGTTCCCGCGCAACGGGACTCAGGCATCCGGGGTGGTGGTCTGGAGGTAGGGCTCGGTGATGGTGTTGAAGGGCAGTGTCCAGGCTTCGGGGAGGAGCAGTGCGGTGATGGGTAGGCCGTGGCCGGTGGCGAAGTCGAGGTGGATGCGGCCGGTGGCGGTGTTGGGGTCGGTGTCGGGGGTGGTGGCGAGTTGCTGGTCGAGGACGGCGAGGTCTTGGGGGAAGGTGGTGTCGCGCATGGTGGGGTTGAACAGGCTGAGGCGGTCGGTTTCCATGCCGAGGGTCTGGCGGTCGCTGATGCGGGGGTCGAGGTATTGGCGCCAGGCGGTTGCTTCGGCGATGCCGGGGCCGTGCTCGTTGGCGATGCGTTCCTGGTAGTCGGTGAATGCCTGGTAGCCCTCGGCGTAGCCGGCGTCGATGATGGCGCGCATGAGGCCGAGCTTGGTGGTGAAGCGGATGAGGATGAAGCCTTCGCTGACGCCGGTCTTGGTGGCGATGTCGATGAGGCGGGTGCGGTGGTAGCCGATGGTGCCGATGGAGGCGAGGGCGTTGTCGAGGGCGAGGTCGATGCGGGGGTCGTCGGTGTTGAACGGGGAGTCGTAGAGGTGGGCCGCGACGGCGTCGGGGAGGGCGACGGGCTCGGTGGGGTTGGCGAGGGCCCGGTGGGCGTGGGCGAGCGCTGGGGTGAGGTCCATGGTCGCGGTCCAGGGCCGGGTGGAGAACACGGCCAGGCCCAGGGCCCAGGTGAGGATCGCGGTCCCTTGGGCGGCGCGGACGGGGTCGGGGCCGCTGGTGATGTGGTCGCGGAGCCATTGGCGGGTGGGCTCCAGGACGGGGCCGGCGAGCGCTGGGTCGACAAGGGACGCGAGGACGAGCTCGACGGCTGCGCGGATGCCGGGCGCGGGGCGGGCGAATGTGGTCATCGCGTCGATGAAGCCGGCTGTCGGGTCGAGGACTGATGGGTCGCTGGCCGCGGGCGGGAGCCCGGTGGCGAGGGCGCGGCCGAGGGCTCCGGTGAGGGCGGGGTGCAGGTCGCGTTCCCAGGCTTCGGCGGCGAGGCCGGCCTTGCCGTCGTAGCGCTTCTGGACGGACGACTTCGCGACGCCGGTGGCGCCGGACGCCTTCGACAGGGAGAACTCGTCCCATCCGACGTCGGCGATGACCGCGATCGCGGCCTCGCGGAGCGCGGCGTCGTTGCGGACGGCATGGGCGGGACGGCGCCGGCCGCGGGCGGCGATGTACTCCCGGCTCGCGAGGCGGTCCCGCTCGTCCATGAGCCCGACCCCCGTTTCCCTGTGCTGTCGCGAGTATTCCCTGCGCTGCTGAGGCGTCCTGCCCCGGTGCGCAGTGTAGGAGCCGGCCGCGGGCCCCGGGGCCCGACGGGCGGTCGCGGGCTCGGA
>CAMCSO010000182.1 GCA_945877545.1 Bifidobacterium breve
GAAGCGAGGAAGCCGGTGTTCGCAGGGATCGAACTCGGACGCGAATACGTGCTGGCGACAGGAGGCGCGGCACCCGACTCCGGGTACGCCGACCAGTACATGCGTCATCTGCAATCGGAGGGACTCACCCCGATGCTCCGGCAGCCGCGGGGCGTCCGCGATTTCGAGACGGTCGATGCCGCGGTGATCGGGACCTTTGGCTCGCCGCAGGTCTGGGGAAGTGAGCTCAGGCCGGGTAGCCGAGCCGATTTTAGAATCAATCGCCCGGTCGACGGCCCGCTCGTCCTCCTCGTCTCGACCCGTTCAATGCCGGGGTTGGTACGGATCGACGCAGTAGGCCCGGGAGGCCCGGTACATGAGGAGGTTTATCTCGGCTCGGTCATCACCCTGCCGCTCGGGTCAGGTGCTGCAGGTGAGCCAGCGCAGGTGAGCCTTACCGTGACCGATGCTCAGGATTCGGTCGAGGGGTTCCTCGGCATCCGTTCGTTCGTGGTGCTGCGTGCAGATGACTTGCAGAGTCAGGTCGTCGCGCTCAAGTCGACTGCCGATGCTTTGCGGCAGGAACTCGACTTCGTCCTCAACACTCGGTCTTGGAAGGTGACTGCGCCCCTGCGCAGGCTCAAGGGCCGAGGAGCGTCCTGAACTGGCCGTCAACGCAGAGTGATCAGGGGAGGCTCAGCCGAGCGTTAGACCACGCGTGGCAGGTGATCGACGCGACGGTGATCCAGAGGCAGGGTCCCTTGCCGGTAGGCTGACGACGCCATGGGAGTGAGAGGTGGAGCGACGTGCTGACCGACCTCTACACGCGTCGGGCCCTCATTTTCGCCTTCGCGAATCGTGACTTCGCTACCCGCTACCGCTCGAGCATCTTGGGCTGGTCGTGGTCGCTGATCCAACCACTCGCGACCCTCGTCATCTTCGCGGCGGTCTTCAGCCTCGTCTTTCGCATTAAAGCCCCCGAGCTCGGCAACGGCGGGGGCAGCTCGTACGCCGCGTTCCTATTCACGGGCCTCGTCACCTGGAACCTGTTCTCGGGTCTGCTCACCTTGTCGATGACCCAACTGAAGAGCAGTGGCGAGCTGCTGAAGAAGGTGCAGTTTCCGGCATGGGCCCCCGTCTTAGGCGCCTCGATCGTCCAGATGATTCAGGTACTGCTCGAGCTCGGCGTACTTGTCATCATGTTCCTGTTCCTGCGCAACATCAGCTGGACCTGGAGTCTCGCGCTACCGATCCTCGTTGGCATGGCCCTGTTCGCGCAGGGGGTCGGCCTCGTCCTGTCGATCATCAACGCGCGATTCGGCGACGTCATGTACATCGTTGCCGTAGTGCTCGGTGCCCTCTATTTCCTTACCCCGGTGCTGTACCCGATCAGCATGGTCGACGGCCAAAATGAACTGTTGTCATGGGTCGTGAAGCTCAACCCGGTCTCCTGGTATGTCGAGGGTATGCACGATGCGATGTACTCGCTCGTGGCGCCACCTGCACTCGTCGTCGTCGGGCTTCTCATCGGCGGCTTCCTCACCTTCTGGGCCGGCTTCGCGATCTTCAACCGCTGGAGCGAAGACATCGGGGAGATGCTGTGACGATCCAGCGGGCGGGCACGAGCCTCGCAGTCGATATCCAGCAGGTGGGCAAGCGCTTCAAGCGTCACACCGATCGACGTAACAGCATCAAGGAGCGCCTCGTCCGTGGGCGCGCCCGCAAGCCAGAGGACTTCTGGGCGGTGCGCGACGTTTCCCTCCAAATCCCCAAAGGCAGCGTTTACGGCCTCATCGGGCACAACGGCTCCGGCAAGTCGACCCTCCTGAAGATGATCGGCGGCATCTACCGCCCGACGGAGGGCTCGATCGCGACCGACGGACGAGTCGCGGCGCTCATCGAACTCGGCGCCGGCTTCCACCCCGACATGACCGGCCGCGAGAACATCAATCTCAACGGTTCGATCCTCGGCCTGCCGCGCAAAGATATACAGGCGGTCACCGAGGAGATCATCGAGTTCAGTGGGCTTGGTGATTTCATCAACGACCCGGTCAAGCACTACTCAAGTGGCATGTATGTCCGCCTCGGCTTTTCTGTAGCGGTGCATATGAAACCCGACGTCCTCGTCGTCGATGAGGTACTCGCGGTGGGCGATGAGGAGTTCCAGCGCAAGTGCTTCGATCACCTCTATGCATTGCGGCGCTCGGGCCGCACGATCATCGTCGTGAGCCATGGCCTCGGTCAGCTTGAAGCGCTTTGCGACGAGATCGCCTGGCTTGAGCACGGTGAACTACAAACTGCAGGTGCCCCGACCGAGACCATCGCCGCGTATCTCAAGCGGGTCAATTCGGACGAGGCCGCGCGCAATCCGCAGATCGGAGCAGTGCGCGATGATGTCGGCGACCCGCGGGCTGGCGATCAGAGCATCCGGGTGCGCAGCGCAAAGATCGTCGACCTCGACGGCCAACCAATGGGCCACGCCGAGACCGGCACGACCTTCCAGATCAGTCTTGAGATCACGGCGCGCGAGTCCGTGCTGGGGCCGAACGTGCGCATTGCCCTTCAGCATGAATCTGGCCCCCTCGTCACCATGGTGAGCAATCACCGGGTCGGTACCGACTTCGGCATCGTCGAAGGTGAATTTACGATTGACGTCGCGCTCGTGGGGAACCCGCTGCTCCCCGGCCGCTACCGGGTGCATGTTGATGTCTTCGATTTCAGCGGGTCAAAACTGCTCGACTCGTGGAATGACGCCGTCGAGTTCCCGGTGCGCAGTCAGAGCGGCGAGATCGGCCAGGGCTTCGTGCAGCTCCCCGTCGAGTTCCGTCTCAGTTAGGCGCTTAGGTGTTGACGGAGAAGAACCCCATCATCAAGGCGAAACGGCGGGCCGGCCGGGTGAAGCGCTGGGCCAAGCGCAAGCTCTGGGAACGCAATATCGGCAAGCAATACAAGGCGTGGCTCGCCCTCGCACCCGAGATCGCCGCTGGCACCACCGACCACGACGTCACCATCTCGATCCTCGTACCGGTCTACAACCCACCGATCGACTTCCTCGAGGAGTGCCTGAATTCGGTGATCCACCAGCACGCTCGCAACTGGGAACTCGTGGTGGCGAATGACGGAAGCACCAAGCCCGAGGTCGGGGAATTCCTCGCGGAGTTCGCCGCCCTGCACGCCGGCGACGCCCGCGTCCGCGTGATTCAGCAGGAGAACGGCGGGATCTCGTCAGCCCTCAATCATGCACTCCGAAGCGCAACGGGCGACTATGTCGCGATGCTCGACCACGACGATGCTCTCGACCCGCGATGCATTGAGATCTTCAGCCAGCGGTTGGATGAGGGCGACGAACCCGACGCGATGTATTCCGACGAGGACAAGATCAACCCGCGAGGCGAGCACTTCGACCTCTACTGCAAGCCCGACTACTCCCCGGAGTTGCTCCTCACTCAGATGTACCTGTGCCACTTCACGATCTTCAAACGCAGGCTCGTCAACGAGGTGGGAGGCCTGCGATCGGCGATGGACGGGGCTCAGGATTTCGACCTTGCCCTGCGCCTCATGCCGCTCCTCGCCAACGTGGTCCACATCCCGCTGCCGCTTTACCATTGGCGCGCCTGGGCTGAGTCGACGGCGCTCACGATCGAGGCCAAGCCTTGGGCTCAGCAGGCAGCAGCGCGCGCCCAGCAGGAGCACCTCGATCGCACCTTTGACGGCGGCACGGTTGAACCAAGCCGGGTGCGTGGGCTCAATGAGGTGCACCCACGTGTGAAGGGTGAGCACCTCGTGTCGGTCATCATCCCGACGATCGGCACGCCGAATGAGCGCGGTGACCGCCGGTTCATCGACGACTGCGTTGCGTCGCTCATTGAGGGCGAGCGGCGAACGCGCTTGCAGATCATCATCGTCACGACCGGGGTCATCGACGAGGTGATCATTGCGCGCGCCGGCATGCACGAGGTGACGCAGATCGTGTACGAGACCGGTGACTTCAACTTCGCGGAGGCCATCAACCTCGGTCGAACCGCGGCGACCGGCGACTACCTGCTGCTCCTCAATGACGACACCACGGTCGCGCTTCGCGATCCGGTCACCCGCATGCTTGAGATTGGCCAGATCCCTGGCGTGGGCGTTACCGGTTGCCTGCTCACCTACCCCGACGGCAGGCTCCAACATGTCGGCATGGTCATACTGCCGAGCGGCCCGACCCACGCGTGGATTGGCAAGTCGGGTAAGGAGTACGGCTACTTCGGCTCGATCCTTACGCCACGCAACTACTCGGCGGTGACTGCAGCCGCAATGCTCGTCCGTACATCGGTCTTCGATGAGCTCGATGGGTTCGACACGGCCTTCGCCAAGGACTTCAACGACGTCGACTTCTGCCTGCGGGCGCGCGTCGCCGGGTACCGCGTCGCGTGGACGCCGTACGCTCACCTCACCCATCATGAGGGCGCGTCCATCGTCCGAAAGAAACCTGACCCCGCGGAGCACGCACTGTTTGGGCAGCGATGGGCAGGGGCGACCCCCGACCCCTACTACTCGCCGGCACTGAACGAGCAACTGGCACGCATCTACGAACCGAATTAGTAGCGAACGAGGCAGGCAGGGAATCGCATGAGCCAACAGGGCGCCACAGAGTCGTTCAAGTCGCCGAGGGGTCGGGTGCTCGTCGTGTTCGGCGACCCGGCGCTCCTCACCATGGACCGAATGGCGGAGTTCGGTCGGTGGATCGACAGTGACCCGCGCATCGTCACTCTCTCCCTGAAGCCGAACGATCAGGTAACCGACACGTGGCTTCGGGCGACAGCGCCCGCCGGCCCGCTCATCGCGGTCGCACGCGACGCGGAGGATCTTGTCGGTCCCCTTCCACAGCAGGCCAGCGATGTTGAGGATTTGCTTCTTTGGACTGCGAAGGCCTCCGAGCGGGGGCTGTGGCACGACTGGTGGCTCACCTCGAATCGCGACGTGGCGAAGGCGAAACCGATCGCAGGAGCCGCCGCGATGGACGAGATCGAGGCCGATGACCCGAGCAGTTCGCACTACTCAACGACCCATACGCAGCCACTTAAGGCCCGCAATCTGTCGGTAACGGTTGACGTCACGTGGCTGGGACCGTACGAGACGGGGGCGCAGGTGCTCACGACTGCGGCAGTGCGTGCGATGGCTGACGATGAGCGCATTGCCGTCATCACGCTGGTGGGGTTGCCGGAGTTGCCTGCCTACGCGGTGCATCTCGTCACGCACCCGAAGGTGACGGTCCATACTGCTGAGCGCCCTCCCGAGCAGGCCGACGTCGTGTGGTACCCGAATCAGATCGATGGCCGGAGCAATATCTCCGAGGCGCGCGGCCTTGGCCGGCGGATCGTCACGACCTACCTCGATCTCATCGCGTATGACATCCCCCGCTACCACGGATCCCCGGAGGCATGGGCGGCCTACCGCGGCCTCCAGCGCAAAATTGCCCTATCGGTTGACGGCGTTGCGACGATCAGCGCCGATGTCGCCGCCCGCCTGCGCACCGAGGTGCCGCGCCTGGACTCCGAGCGCGTGCAGCCCATCCCCCTTGGCCTTGATCACATCGCGGCCGCGAGTGCGCCTGAGCAGCCTGACGCTGACCTCGCCGAGATCGTCGAGAAGCTCGCCGGCAAGCGTTTCGTGGCGGTGCTCGGCAACGACTTCCAGCACAAGAACCGAGATTTCGCGATCGCTGTGTGGCAGCGGGTACTCGCCAGTGGCCAGTCGTGCGATCTCGTGCTCGCCGGTCTTCACGTGAAGAGCAGCAGTTCCAAGGCCCAGGAGGAGCGACTGCTCGCCAAGCACGTCGACCTGCGGGGCACCGTTCATACCGCCGG
>CAMCSO010000183.1 GCA_945877545.1 Bifidobacterium breve
GGTGACATTGCGGTGATCCAGGTGACGTCGGCTCAGGGCATCGCGGTGACGCGGGGCTCGTGGCTGGCGAATGAGTCGAGTGTCGCGATGGACACCAAGTGGGGTGGGACGAAGAACCTCTTCGGCGGAGAGGGTGGCTTCATCGCCCACATGACCGGCGACGGCCAGATCGTCGTGGCGTCCTACGGAGCAATTGACCTTCACCAGCTCCAGGCGGGGGAGTCCGTCACGGTCGATTCGGGTCACCTCGTGGCGTACGACGACACGATTGACATGAAGGATCGCACCGCGGGTGGGTTCTCGACCGCGATGAAGTCCGGTGAGGGCATGGTCGTTGAACTGATAGGCCCGGGTCGGGTGTGGACGCAGTCCCGTAATCCGAATGGGCTGATCGGCTGGCTCACGACCGTTCTGCCGTTCACTCGCGCGTGACGCGAACCGGTCGCCGCTGGGAGCCCGTGCTTCCCGCGGCGGCCGGACTCGATGCTAGGCATTGCTGCCCACCTGACGGTGGCACGTCTAGCGCGCCGCCTATTCGACACATTGGTATGGCGGGGCGGTATTACTCCGGGCGAGCGCGCTGCTGCGCATTCACTTGCGGGGGGCGGTGACCTGCGCGGAGCCGGTTGCTCCTTCCCCGGCGTCGTTCATGGGTGTCACGGTGAACGTGTAGAACGCGGGCTTCTTTGCGTTCGTTGTCGTCACTTGCTTCATGGCGATTCGGCTTGACGTCATCTCTGGACCCACCTTGATAGCCACGACCGCGGGCTTCTTGTCGCTGGCGCTGCGATACGAGTATCCGCGCAGCCAGTAGGCCGCGGCCGGGGTCCAGCCTGCCGACAGGGGTGCCTTCCAGGTCACGGTTGCACTCACCTTCCCCTTCGCAGCCCGGCCGACCTTCGCGGTCACCGCAACTGGCTGGGTGGAGACGAGGCCTGAACCCACATCGATTACGTCGACGCCGGTCGCGGTCGCGTGGTAGCCGCGGCCGCCGGCGACAGCGTCCAACGTCGTCATGATCATCCCGAGCACCCCTCCTAACGGGGCCACGACGACCGTGCCCTGCCCGTCCTGTCCGTAGATGAGGCCGGTTGATGGATCGACTTTCAGGTCGACAAATGCTGAGCCGACGCCCTCAAGGCTCCGGACCTGCGCGCCAGAAACTGGGTCTACCCAGACGAGCGAATCACCCTTCGACGCGAGCAGGGCGCCTGACACCGGGTCGCGGGTCAACGATGAGAACGGACCTGCCGGGAACTTCGTGGGATAATGGAAACCGTTTTGATAACCCCCGTTGGATGTGATGACAATGGCCGTGGGCCAGCACATGTCACTGAAGCAGTAGTCGGCGGGGCTCGATCCCGTCACGATCGCCTGGTCGTCGAAGGCGGCGAGTGGCCCGTTGGGCAACCCGAGGCCACCGCGTCCGGTGTAGGTGGGCCCCTTCTCCACGACGAGCATGGTCATCGGGTCGACGGAGAAGATGACCGGCCATCCCGGCTGGCAGTCGCCGACGAAATAGAGCAGTCGGCCATCGGGGCTCATCGCCGGACTACGTGATTGCATGCCGGGCGAATTCGCCGAATACGAAAGGCAGGGCTGCGTTGCGCCGTTGAAACTGTCCCGCATGGGCTCGTTGTTGTAGGCACCCGAGCGCACCAGGGCCCCGGTAGCGGTATCGACGACGAAGATCTCATAGCCGGCCGTCACATATGCGGCGGACCCGTCCGGGCTCAGGGCCACGCCCGACGGAGCCACGGGCAGCACCGTTGTCGAGCGGACCGTCCACCCAGCCGCGTCGATGATGCTCACACTGCTACCAGCCGTGCTGATGGTGGCGACGACATTCCCCCGCGCCGCCACATGCGTCGCGCCCCCTGGCACGACCAACTGGATCCCGGCCCGTGTTGTCGGAGCGTCCGATGCCGCTGCCGACGTGACTGCACCCAGCATGCAGGTGGCGGCCATGCCCAAGGCAAGGATCGCTCGTATCGCCTGAACCTTTATGGCCCGCGCTGATGCGGGTGCGGTGACGTCGATACTGCTCATGGCCGACAACGTAGGCAAGGATTCTCAGCCGGGCAAGGGTCCGACTTTACGAGCACTCACAAGGGCGCGAAGTGGGGTACTAGACCCCCACTTAGGTCGAATAGGGGCGAAATTCGGCTCGTTGCCTTGTGCGATGGTGTTCGGATCGAAATCCTTTCGCCGACCGCTTCATTCATTGTCTCGAAGGGAATCACCGTGAATTTGAATCATCGATCCACCCCGGCGTTGCTGGCCGTGGGCACGTTGCTTGTGGCGGGGGCTCTGACCGCATGCTCGGTCTCGATGTCGACCGGGGTGTCGAAGTCCGATCTCGATGCACAGGCCCTAACGGTGCTTCAGACCAAATTTCCCGATGACCAGATTGAAAGCGTCAGTTGCTCGGACGGGCTTGACGCGACGGTCGGAGCAACGGCCACTTGCGAGATCGTGTCTGCTGATGCCCAATTGACACTCATCGCCACCGTCGATGACGTGACCGACGGCAAGATAAAATGGTCGTTTTCTGAGCCTCAGTAGGCCGAGTAGGACCGCAGTCCCGCCATGGTCCGGGTCGGTGCGAGCGTCGCCGGCTCGGTCCACGGCGTGGCGTACTGGGATATGCCCGAAAGGATGACTTCGACAAGGCGCCATGTGGTGGCGACTTCCAGTGAGGAGAATTCGCAAATGAGTTACCGGATCCTCGTGGTCGAGGACGATGGGTTCACGCGCATGCTCCTGGGCAGTCAGTTGCGTGAGCTAGGCCACCATGTCGTCGGCGAAGCAGCGAACAGCGCCGAGGGGATGGCGAGCGCGAAGGTCAACAAGCCCGACGCCATCGTCGTCGATCTCGATCTCGGCGAGGGACCGAGCGGAGTCGATTTCGCGCTGGGAGCGCGCAGGCTCCAGCCGAACGTGGGGATCCTCCTGCTCACGTCCTACGTCGATGTTCGGCTGATCGGCGACTTCCGGCCGCTGCCGCCGGGGACCGTCTTCATGGTCAAGCGATCCCTGACGAACGTGGAGGCCTTCGAGTCGGCTATCGACATGGCGGTGGAGTCAGGCTCGCGTCATGCTTTCGAGAAGCTGCACGGGGATGGCAGCCTTGACAAGCTGAGGGACGGCCAGATCGAGATCATGCGCCTCATTGCGTGCGGCTACACAAATTCCGAGATTGCTTCGCAGCGGTTCCTGCGGGAGGCATCGGTCGGAAAGGCCATTGCCCGGCTCATCAAGCAGCTCAACTTGCCTGCGGGGTCCGAGCGGAACCCTCGGGTCCTCATCACGCAGGCCTACTTCGCGCTCATTGCGGGATCAGCGATCCCACGTGGGTAGCCTCGAAGAACACGTTGGCATTCAGGGCGGGTCGGCGTCGGATCATCCGGATCCGGGCCCGCCTGTTGCGGCGGTGGGCGGGTGTGTGGCAGACCTCCTTGAGGTGCCAACGTTCTCCCAGCGGGTGGTTGAGCGTGATGTCTCGCGCGAGACTGCCCGAACGCTGAGCAGCGTGGTGTTCGCCGCGGCCAGCGCCGTCATCTTCATCTCACTCCTAGGCTCGGTCAAGCCAACGGCGTCAGCGGAAAACGCTTCATTGCTCGGTCTCGTTGCCATCGCCATCGTGTGCGGCATGTTGGCCGGCGCATGGGTGTGGCTGGAGTTGACGACGGCACGAGCCTTCGGGGCGAGGTCCCGATTGCGCTTCATTGCGAGCTACAGCCTGGGCGGCGCACTTGTCGGCTCGCTGTCGATGATGCTGCTACCACTGGCCGGCTTCACCAGCGTGGCGCCGCCAGTCGTTCGAATCGTCAGTCTGGCAGTTGTCGCACCGTGGCTGGCGGTCATCATCGGATTGCTCTTTGATGGTCGTGCTCGGGTGCGAGTCGCACGGCAGTTGCTCATCGACAGGGCAGTGAGTGTCACCCTCAAGGGAACAACGAAGGCAGCGCTGCTCGAAGACCTTCGAACGAGCGTCCGGCGTGACCTACAGGCTGCCCTGGAGCCGGCATTCCGCATCATCGATGAGCGACTGGCCTTCGAGCAGGTGTTTGCCAAGGAGCACGTCGATACGGCCGCTGCAAACGTCCTCAGAGATCTGGCTGACACCTCTGTTCGCCCGCTCAGCAGACTGCTCAACGAACAGCTGACTGGGCGTCGAACTCGATTTGGCCCCATCGCCTTCGTTGCAGGTGTCGCGCGCAATCAGTCGTTCAGACCCGGCCTTGTCTCAGGAATCTTCGTCCTCACAGCGGTCGTGGAGCGATGGACAGTAGATGACCCGATGAGCGCATTCGCGAATGCTGCATCCGGCATCGTCCTCATCTTCCTCATTCTCGGCTCCGGAAACTGGCTCATGCGGGCCTTTCCGCAGCGTCACGCCGCCATCTTCCTTGCCACGTTCATTGTTCTGCAGATCCCGACATATTGGTCTGAGCTCACGGCTGGAGCCTCGCTCACGCCGCTCCACATGTTCCACGTGATCGTCGGGATCTTCTTGAGTGCTTGCGTGATCTGGCTGACCTCTGGGATTGGCGAGTTTCGAGTTCCGCAAGCGGAGCTTCTTCGTGTGTACGCGCGCGAGTTGGACGCAGCGAGGATCGATGTCCTCGTCCAGACCGAGGTGATCGGCTCGATTGCCAAGGACGCCGCCAGGATGCTCCACGGATCCGTGCAATCGAAGCTCGCGGCATGTGCGCTCGCTATTGACCGGGCGGCCCTCACTGACGATGTCGAGTCGTATGCCGCTGCCATCGAGCAGGCGCGGGCGGTACTCAATGCTCCGTGGATGATCGACTCAGCCCCCCGCCCGTCGGTGACGCTCCAGGCTGAGGTCAACGCGAAGATCGAGCTCTGGCAGGGGCTGGCTGGCATCGCTGCGCTGGTCTCGCCCGAAGTGAAGCAGATCACGGGGGCACTTGCCGGCTCGGTCGGCGAGGTGGTCGAGGAGGGCCTGTGCAATGCGATCAGGCATGGGAACGCCGACACCGTCTCGGTGCAGGTCGACCTTGTCGATGAAGGATCGACCTCACTCATCCGGGTCCGCGTCGTTGACGATGGATGCGGTCCTCTCGACGGTGCGCCCGGCCTCGGTTCGGCGCTCCTTGACGATGCGTGCGCTGGACGCTGGAAGCGGGCCGCTGCACCCGGCGGCGGATGCATCCTCGACGCGTGGATCCTCGTCCGAGAAGTGACTGCTTCCTAGCCCGTCACTGCCCAATTCGTTCTTCAGGGTCTGTCCCCGTGCCCGGTGAACGGCCAGAGCAAGGAGGAGAAAGGGCTGACGTGCGGCCGCGGTTTCCGCTACGGTAGTTCTGCCATCGCTCAGGAGAGCGGTGGAGACGGGATGAACTGGCCGCCGGGCGCGCCGGGCAATTCCGTGAATTCATGACACACGCGATCAGGGAGGCCCCGCCATGGACGATACGGTTCGCCAGCATAAGTACGTGCTCAGCGAGGACCAGATGCCGACCGTCTGGTACAACGTCATTCCGGATCTGCCCTCGCCGCCCCCGCCGCCGTTGCACCCGGGCCGCCTAGATCCGGTCGGCCCAGATGACCTCGCTCCGCTGTTCCCGATGGAACTCATCATGCAAGAGGTCTCGAGCGACCGGTACATCGAGATTCCTGGTGGGGTCCTCGACGTGTACCGCCAGTGGCGTCCATCCCCCTTGTTCCGCGCCCATCGACTTGAGCAGGCGCTCGGTACCCCGGCGCGCATTTACTACAAGTACGAGGGAGTTTCCCCCGCGGGCTCGCACAAGCCGAACACGTCAGTACCGCAGGCCTACTACAACA
>CAMCSO010000184.1 GCA_945877545.1 Bifidobacterium breve
CTCGATACGGCCAATCGGCCGACCGGAACAGAAGGAGTGGACTAGGACATGTCGGTCTCCGTCACGATGCCCGCGCTGGGCGAGAGCGTCACCGAAGGCACGGTCACCCGCTGGCTCAAGCAGGTCGGCGACACCGTCGCCGCCGACGAGCCACTCGTCGAAATCTCGACCGACAAGGTCGACACCGAGATCCCCTCCCCTGCAGCCGGGGTGCTCCTCGCCATCCGGGTCGGCGAGGACGAGACCATCGCCGTCGGCGCTGAACTTGCCATCATCGGCGAGGCCAGTGAGTCAGCCGGCGACTCAGCTGTCAGCCCCGCGCCGCCCGCTGAAGCTGCCGCCAAGAAAACCGCCGACGTCGAACCCGAACCCGAACCCGCCGCACCTTCCGCACCTGCACCCACGGGAACGACAGTCGCCATCACCCTGCCCGCCCTCGGCGAGAGCGTCACTGAAGGGACCGTCACTCGCTGGCTAAAGCAGGTCGGCGATGCGGTCGCGGCCGATGAGCCAATCTTGGAGATCTCGACCGACAAGGTCGACACCGAGATCCCCGCGCCAGCATCGGGCACCCTCGTCGCGATCAACGTCGCCGAGGACTCCACCGTCGCGGTTGGCACTGAGCTCGGACTTATCGCCATCGGGGCTGCTGCCCCCGCAGCCACCCCGGCGCCCGCAACAGCCCCCGCCGCACCTCCTGCATCAATACCGGCACCGAGAGCAGACCTCCCAGCCGCCGGCTCACCGGAGCCGGCCGACAACGCCGACGCCTACGTCACCCCCCTCGTACGCCGGCTGGCCGCCCAGGAGGGCATCGACCTATCGACAGTGATCGGTACCGGGGTCGGCGGCCGCGTCCGCAAGCAGGATCTCCTCGCCGTGGCCGCCGCCCGCGCCGAGCATGCCGGAACGACAGCGCCTCCCGCCGCAGCGTCAACCCCATCCACTGCGCCCGCCAGCGTCGCAGCAACTGCAGCGTCGCCCCTTCGCGGCCGTACCGAGCAGATGCCGCGTTTGCGTAAGGTCATCGCCCAGCGCATGGTCGAGTCGCTCCAGACCTCGGCTCAGCTCACGACCGTCATCGAGGTCGACGTCACTGCGATCGCACGACTCCGGTCGAAGGTGAAGGTCGACTTCGAGGAGCGCGAGGGAGTCAAGCTCTCCTTCCTGCCCTTCTTCTGCAAGGCGTCGGTCGAAGCCCTCAAGCAGTTCCCGCAGGTGAACGCCTCAATTGATATGGCCGCGGGCACCGTCACCTACCACGATACCGAGAACCTCGGTATCGCCGTCGAGACCGACCGCGGCCTGCTGGTGCCGGTCATTCGCGATGCCGGTGAGCTCAATATCGCCGGACTTGCCAAGCGAATCGCCGACGTCGCCGACCGCACCCGTACGAACAAGGTGTCGCCCGATGAGTTGAGCGGCGGCACGTTCACCGTGACGAACACCGGCAGCCGCGGGGCCTTGTTCGACACACCGATCATCAACCAGCCGCAGGTCGCAATCCTCGGCACCGGTGCGGTCGTCAAGCGCCCAATCGTCGTCACCGACGCCTCCGGCCAGGATGTCATCGCCATCAGGTCGATGGTTTACCTCGCGCTCTCCTACGACCACCGGCTCGTCGATGGCGCTGACGCGGCTCGTTTCCTCGGGACGATGAAAGACCGGCTTGAGGGCGCGGCGTTCGAGGCCGAAATCGGCCTCTGACAGACCAGCAAGCCTGCTTCACGTCCCTCGATCCGGGGAGTCACTTCACCGGGATCGACTGCGCGTGATGGAAATAGTCCTCGGGATCCCAGTGCGCCTTGACGTCAACGAGGTTGCGCCGGCCCTGCCGAAGGTTGCCGAGGAAGTACAGCCACAGAGCCTTTTCTGCATTGCCCTTGCGGTGGGATCCCAGATCCAGGTCGGGGTAGTTGTAGTAGCAGCCATCGACCGTCCCGGTCGGATCCTGGGTTGGGTCGGGGGTGCCGCCGTAGGCCGAGTAGACGTCACCATACATTCCTCGGATCCATTCGAGGTGCGCAGCGGACTGCTGCTGATAAGGGCTGGTGCCGCTCTGGCCCGGCTCGGAATCGTTGTCCCAGTAAGTCTGGTACTGGAGCTTCATGATTGATGATCGCTGCGGCACCGCGGTTGCTCGCGGGGAGTGTTCATTGACGGCACCACCGTAGCTGTCGACCTGCAGCAGGGATTGCGCCATTTGCTCAGGCGCTAGTCCGCTCGGCGTGACGTGCAGCCATCGGTGGATCGCCTCGGCCTGTTCAGAAGGGAAGTCCTTCTTCATATAGGCAGACTTGTAGGCGCCGAACTGGTTCGGGCCGCTGCCGTTGAGGGTCTGCAGGGCCTCAAGGTAGGTCAGGCGCACCTCGTTCTTCCGCGCCGGCAGGGAGTTCATGAATCCCGGGTGCCCGCCCAGCGGGCGGCGAAGCGGGACTCCCCTCGCCAATGCGCCGAACCGTGCACGGACGCTCGTCGCCCGCTTTTCGGCCCCCCTTTCGTGCTCGCGCTTGGTCATCCCCGTCGGGGCGGCCATCTGCAGAATCATGCCGAACTGCCCGTTCGATACATGGTTGAGCTTGAGGAGCGTGAAGTCGGTGCGGGGCAGGTCGGTGACGAGATCGGCGTACTCGGCGAGCAGCACCGTGAACCTCTCGACGGTCATATCCGCCCAGTCCCAGGCCATGGTCGCGATTGCTGCGTGCTGGGGTGCCGCGGGCGGATCGGCAAAGTAGTAGCGCACAATGACCCCGAAGTTCCCACCACCCGCTCCGCGCAGGGCCCAGAAGAGGTCGCGCTCGCGGGGATCTGTGCTGGCCTCGGACACATGGCGCATCGTGGCCCGACTCAACCGCGCATTCCAGGTGACGATGTCGACAGCCGAGAGGTGATCGATCGTCAGCCCGTGCAGACGTGAGAGCAACCCGTACCCGCCGCCGGTGATGTGGCCGCCGGCGCCAACCGAGTAGCAGGACCCGGCGGGGAGGGTTCGGCCGTAACCGTTGAGCAGGGTGCGATACACCGTCCAGTTTTCGCAACCCGCGTCGACGAAGAACGCCTTCTTTTCCTCGTCGTAGCCGACCTGATTGAGGGCCGACACATCGATGATTGCCTCGGTGCCATCGTTGTAGACGAAGTCCAAGTAGCAGTGGCGACCGGAGGTCACCTTGACGTTCCTGCCGTGCTCGGTGAGCGCCTCCTCAACGATCGCTTCGACCTGATCGACCGCGGTCGGCACAAATACGCGCTGTAGGTTCGGGGCGAACCAGCGGCGATTGAAGCCCTGCCGATCGCTCTCGATGAGGCGGCGCACTGGTGCAACTGCAGTGCGCCTGGTCGCCGGCGTGGCCGCGCTCACGGGTGCGGGGAGGATGCCGGCTAGGCCTGCCACCCCGGCGCCTGCGGCGACCCCGGTGAGAAAGGTTCGGCGGGATGGATCGTTGAAAGCGGCCACGATGGTGAGCGTAGGCGAAGACGTCGGGAAGGTCGACTCCTAATCAACGGCCTGCTCCGCGCGGTTTCGCACGAGCAGCCGATGGAGTCAAGGTGTCCAGCCGAGAACGTGCCTTACTCGAACTGCTGCGCCAAGTGCACACAGGCCTGGAGATGCAGGAATCCCGCGAGCTGTTCTTCGCGACCTTTGGGCCGCGGCACTCATCGAGGTGGTCCGCGAGGCGGTGGGCAACGCGATCCGCCATGGCGACCCCACCGCCCTCACCTGCCAATAGTCGAGTGAGAGTTCATCGGGCGGAACGCGGATCACGGCCGTCCTCACTTGGTCTGCCACAGCCGTTTGCCCGGAATCGAGGTGGGTCTGGCGTCCCCGGGGGCGGTGCGGGATGCTTGGGCCATGAAGATTGCCATCACCGGGGCATCCGGGCTCATCGGCTCCGCCTTAGTCCCGCATCTGCGCGCGCAGGAGCACGAGGTTGTTCGCCTTGTTCGCAGGCCGGCAACCGCGCCCGACGAGGTCACCTGGGACCCGGCCGCTGGGACTGTGGACCTCACTGGACTGCAGGGCACCGAAGCAGTCGTGCATCTCGCGGGTGCCGGAGTCGGCGACCACCGCTGGACCGACAACTACAAGCGGCAGATCCTCGACAGTCGCGTTGATGGGACGCGAACGATTGTCACCGCGCTAAGGAAGCTCGACGTTGCGCCAAAGGTGCTCATCTCCGGGTCCGCGATCGGTTGGTACGGCGAGACCGGAGATCGTCGTGTCGACGAGACCGACCCCGCTGACACCGGCTTCCTCGCCGACGTCGTCCGCGCCTGGGAGGCCACGGCCGATCCTGCTGAGCAGGCCGGCATCCGCGTCGTCCATGCCCGCACCGGACTCGTCGTAGCGAAGGAGGGCGGGGCATGGGCTCGCATGTTCCCCCTGTTCCAGCGGGGACTCGGAGGCAAGCTCGGCTCGGGCCGCCAGTACTGGTCGTGGATTTCGCTGCCCGACGAGGTCCGCGCCCTCGATTACCTCATCACCAACGAGTCGGTCACCGGCCCGGTGAACCTCACCGCCCCAACCCCCGCGACTAACGCCGAGGTGACCGCTGCGATGGGCCAGGTGCTCGGCCGGCCGACCCTGCTCCCCGCCCCCGCATTCGCCCTCAAAGCCGTCCTCGGTGAGTTCTCGACCGAGGTACTTGGGAGCGCCAGGGTCATCCCCGCCGTCCTCGAGCGCGCCGGGTTCACTTGGGGCGACACCACGATCGCAAGCGCCATCCGCACCGCGCTGGAGAGCGCGAAGCACAACCAGAGGGCCGGCCGGTAGCCCGTGGCCGATTCGGTCGATGCCATCGTCGTGGGGGCCGGGCTCGCCGGCCTCTCAGCGGCACGACAGCTGGCAATCCATGGCGTCGACGTCATCGTGCTTGAGTCGTCCAATGATGTCGGTGGCCGGGTGCGTACCGACCGGTTCGACGGCCTCCAGCTCGATCGGGGATTCCAGCTCTTCAATCCCTCTTACCCCGAGGCCGCCCGAGTGCTCGACTACGAGGCACTCGACCTCAAGCCCTTCGTGCCGGGGGTGATCGTCGCCCGCGCAGGTGGCCGCAGCACCCGGCTTGGTGATCCGCGCCGCAAGCCCGGCTGGGCGATCGACGCGATCGGCCCGGCTACCGGCAGCCTGCTGAGCAAGGCTCGCTTCGCGAAGCTCGCCTGGCAGGCATCGCGCACCCCCGTGGGCACCATCACCAGATCCCCCGACTCGACCACTGGCGAGAAGCTCCGCGCTGCTGGCATCGACGAGCGCTTCATAGAGCAGGTGCTGCGCCCGTTTCTCACCGGTGTGTTTCTCGAGCAAGATCTCGCCACCTCGCGCCGCTTTCTCGACCTCGTGCTCCGGTCGTTCGTCCGTGGCGTGCCCTCGGTGCCGGCCCGGGGTATGCAGGCGATCCCCGAGCAGTTGCGCGATGCACTGCCAATCGGGACAGTTCGCCTGAATTCGCCCGCATCGCATGTCACTGCGACCTCAGTGACCGCGGGCGGCAAGAGTTTCTCGGCGCGCGCCGTCATCGTCGCGACCGACCCACCGACGGCCGAACACCTCCTCACGAGGGTCGTCGCGCCCAAGGGCAACTCGGTCACGACCTGGTACCACCTCGCCCCAGTCGACCCGCGATCACTGACCGGGGGCGATGCCGTCCTCGTCGTCGACGGTGACCGGCGCGGCCCGGTCGTGAACAGCGTCGTCATCTCCCATGCCGCACCCGGCTATGCCGACGGTGGCCGCGTCCTCGTCTCCACCTCCACCCTCGGAACGC
>CAMCSO010000185.1 GCA_945877545.1 Bifidobacterium breve
AGGGGGCATCTACCGAACTACGGATCCGCTGACGGCAGGCGGAACCACGGTCAGGTCGCGGCGAATCACCGACGAGGATCGCCTCGTCTACACGGTCGACGGGGACAGCATCGTCACCATCCAGGCCCACTACCACTACTGCTGCAAGGCCCACATACTCCAGCGCACTGGCGCTGAGATTGCACCCCAAACCCATCAGCGGCCCACGGATCGCGGCCGCCTCGCCCCTGCCGATAGCGGGCGCCGAGCGAACCCGAGGCTCGCGTAGTTGTTGCCTGACCTGGCTCTCGATGCGAGTTGCCCGGAGCATCAATCGTGGGCGCAGTCCTTTGAGCAGTCGGCAGCTTGATCGACTTTCCCCCGTTTCCCCCAACGACATGGGGCACGATCCACGACCCGCGTTGAGGAAGAGGAGAGGAAAACACGCTGCAAAAACTGAGGTTTCTGGCATCAATTGGAAATGGGGGATGCAACTATAGCCCTACTCATAATCTGGTCGGCGTCAGTTCGAGCCCGACCCGCGCCACAAGGAGAAGCGGTGCTGGTCACCTGGCGACAAGTGTCGTCACCTTCGCCAGCTCGTCAGCGTGGAGGTGGCGCTCGACCTCGAGGTCATAGTCGGTCTGGATGTTGATCCAGAAGCGGTCGTCGACGCCGAGGGCCTTCGACAGCCGCAGGGCCGTCTCGGTGGTGATGGCGCGCTTGCCTCGCACGATCTCGCTGATGCGCGTCTGAGAGAGCGCGGTGGCCTGGGCGAGACGATACTGGCTGATGCCGAGTGGCTCGAGGAACTCGGTGAGCAGGATTTCGCCGGGAGTGATCGGTTCGTGTGCCTTCGTCATGATGACGCTCTCTTCAGTGGTATTCGGCAATTTCGACGTCGTCTGCGCTCCCGTCGGTCCAGACGAAGCAGATTCGGTACTGGTCGTTGATCCGGATCGAGTGCTGACCCACTCGATCTCCGGTCAGCTTCTCGAGACGGTTCCCCGGTGGGACCCGCAGGCTGTTCGAGACCCTCTCAGTTTGGGCATCCTTCAAGGACCGTATCACGAGGTGATACTAACGTGTCAAGATAGTATCGCCCGAAGTAAGTAGTGAATTGTGGTCATCCAGTCTGATTCGGCTTCGTGCGGCTCGTGATGTCCACCACCGAGGCACGCTGAACGTCCATACGTTCAGGGTTGCTACGACCGTTGTCACGTGAGCCGTGGAAGTAGGTCATTGCGCCGTTGACTGTCGAGTGACCCATGCGTCGCTACAGGTCCGTCAACGTGGCACCGTTCGTTGCCGCCAACAACTGACCTGAGTGCCGCTGGTGGGAACCAAAATCCCGATCGTGTCGAAGAAGAGCACGGCCTTCCTGGTGTCTGAGGCGCAGTACCGCTCGATGGCCGAGAGGGCCTACCTGATGCGGTCGCCCGCGAATGCTGAGCGGCTGCTCAGGGGCGTTGCCGAAGCGTCCGAGGGCAAGGCAGCCGAGCGGGCGCTCATCGTCGAATGAGGGTCGCGTTCACCGATGACGGCTTGGCCCACTTCTGCTCGTCGAGCGATGATGGCAAGATTATTTCCCGCATCAACCGGCTGGTCTACACGGCCGACGGGGACAACATCGTCATCATCTAGGCGGGCTACCACTACTGACGCCAAACCCATGCGCTCCAACGCGCCGTCGCGGGGATTGCCCTGCAATGCCGTCCGCGATCCGATGACCGCAGTGCCCTCGCACCTGGCGACAACTGGCATCGTGCGAATCTGAGATGCGATCACCTGCAGCCCTGCCCCAATTCTCGGTGCAAGCTCCTGGGACGTCGATCGCGCGTTGACCGTCCTGCTGACGCGCCCGGTCGTCTCCGTCGACGCACTCGCGTCACTCACGGACGTGAGCTGCCTCGGCGGACCCCGAGTGGGTCGGGGGTGAAGGCGTCGAGGGTGACGTTGCCTGACGAAGCAACTCGGGAAATTGCCGTTACTTCGATTTGGACATTAGTGAATGTATAACCAGGATTTTCGTACCACCTTCAGGCCCTGGGCTCGTGTAACCAATTTCGAAGCTCACTCCGGGGATCAATACGCCTTCGTAGGTGCCTTCAGCGTCAGCGCCGAGGATTTCAATGCTGGTCGCGCCGGCAGCTGAGTTCATGGCAATGAGTTGCACTGTTGCTGGAACAGACCACTTGCCACCGGCTCCTTTCCACTGCCAAGTGCCTTTGGCGACATTACCTCGGGCGGTGGTGATGGTGAGCTTCTCGGTGCCCTGTGAGTACGCCCCTCCGTAGTAGACATCGGCCGGGCCTGTCCAGGTGCCAAGTAGTGGCGACGCGGGGGCAGCATTCGCGCCCGGGGCAGAGACGATGAGCAGACTTGCGCCCACCATGCAAGCAGTTAAGGCTGCGGCACTCTTGCCGTTGCGCAATTTCATTTGGAACCTTTCGTTATGAGTCGGGAAGTAATCTGCGAAGAGAATTGCTGGATGCAGATTTGGAGATTGCGCCGACGAACACCACCTAGTGAGCGACTGTATATGTGGTTACTTTGTCGTGCTAACGCGGTGATGTCACTCGCCGTGAGTTCTTGATCTGGTCGGAGCACCACGAAGGCACGGGGGATCTCCCCGGCTTCCTCGTCGATCACCCCGGTTGAGTTCAGAGGCAGCGACTCGAACACCGAGCGATGGAACCTCTCTGTCCACCGAAAGGTCGTCGCCCCATCTGTCGAGGTTTAAGCGTTTTCGAAGGAGCGTGCGGCCAAGTGCGCCCAGAGACTGATTCATGCATTGCCAACGGGTTGACCAATGTCACGGAACGACGTTCTTCTTCCGGCTATTCCAGAGGTCCGCTCAGGTCATCGGGCTGACGCAAGGGTAAGCCGATGGACCCGGCGAAGGTCGACCTGCTTACGCGCCTGCCAAAGGTCGTGCGCACCCTGCATAGAAAGCCAGCTCTCGAGGGTACGGCCGAGAGCCTTGGACAGGCGAAGTGCCATCTCCGGCGAGACGCGACTGCTGCCGTTCAGGACCCGACTCAGCGTGGAAGCGGAAACGTCCAACTGCTGGGCTAATTCTCGGCCGCTCACGCCTAAGGGCTCGAGGTACACCTCGGAGATGAACTCACCCGGATGGGGCGGGTTATGCATGGGCCTGAGATCGTCCATCAGTGGTAATCCTCGTAATCAAGGACAAACGCGTTCCCGTCACGGAACTCGAATGTCAGCCGCCAATTGCCGTTCACCGAGATGGCCCATGGACCGCTCCGGTCAGCTCGTTGCTTGCGCAATACGCAACGATACGCCGATGGGATTCATGAAACGTGCCCGCGAACGCCTCTCCGTGCCTCACGTAGGAATGCCCGCATGCGGTGATCATTGCTGGGCATGGAAACGAGCGTTCGACGGCGGGATGTTCGAGCCACGTACTGGAGCGCAGGTGTATCCGCGGCATCAAAAAGGCAAGACCGCAGCGGGGGAACGGGGAGCAGGAGTGAGATGGCTTCAGTGGGCCTCAGCGCGACGCAAGATCTGGTGAGTACCCCCGAACACTCGTGCCTGCGGGTGTCGTCCGGCTTCACTTCACCGGTCGCCACAGCCGGTCGATGGGTACTGCGTAGAGACGGTCTCCGAACTTGAAGGACTGCTCTCCAGGGGAAAGCACGGCCCCTGCAGCGAACGCCGGACCTAGCTTGTCCCGCAGCCGTTCAAGTGGGCGAAAGTCACTCGGTTGAGTGCGACTCGATGACTTCACCTCGATTGCGACAACGGTGCCGTCGTCGCGCTCGACGACGAAGTCGACTTCTGCGCCCTCATGGGTGCGCCAGTGACCGGGTGGGTAGACGCCCTCGAGCCACGATGCCTGCTTGCGCAATTCTCCGACCACGAATGTCTCCAGCAGGTGACCGAACTCGGAAAGTGCGGCTGGCTCCAACTGCGCAAGCTTCGATGGTGTCAAGCGCATCAGGCGTGATGCGATGGCTGAGTCAACGACATGCACCTTCGGCGATTTGCTGGATCTGGAGTTTAGGGTCGTGCCCCATGCAGGCAGGCGGTAGATCAGGAAGACCTGTTCAAGCAACGCGATGTATCGGGCGGCAGCATTCTGCTCAAGCCCGATCGAGTTGGCCGCCTTGCTGACATTCAGGACCTGTGCAGTTTGTCCGGCGAGTCGCTGCAGAAGATCCGGAAGGAGCGCTCCGTGACGGATTTCGGACAGGTCCCGGACATCCCTGCTCAGCGTCAACGATACGTAGTTCTCGAGCCAGCGATTTCTCGCGGCAGGGCTTGACGCGGCGAGCGCGAGCGGATAGCCCCCGGCAACCATGCGTTCGATGTACTCACCGCGCGTGGTCGGGTTGGACAATGGTGCAAGGCTGCGCGAGGGGTCTTCGAAGAAGTCCTCCAGCCACGTCTCGTGAACCTCGTCGATCTCCCCTTGGGAAAGGGGGAGGACCTGCAGCCGGTCTAGGCGGCCAGTGAGGGCTTGTGATGCTCCGGGCAGCGACTGGTGCTGGGCGGAGCCGGTGAGAACGAACCTGCCGGGCGCAGTGCGCCTGTTCAGTTCGGCCTTGATCGCATCGAGCAGGATCGGAGCGCGCTGGTACTCGTCGATGCACACCAACTGATCGCCGCTGAGCATCGTTGCCGGGTCGGTCCGAACAGCGTCCAGGGTTGCCGGGTCGTCGAGGTCAAGGATCCGGCCGTCTCGTTGGGCGGCGATCTGGCGCAAGAGCGTCGACTTGCCCACCGACCGTGGGCCCTCGAGGAGGACGACGGGATCGTCGCGCATGTGGTCGAGTGCGATGGGCAAGATGCGGCGCTGTCGAAGCCCAGACCGCCGGTCAATCACCACTGGACGCTACCATGAATGCGATATTTCGAGGGCTTCTCATGCGATATTTCGAGGCCACTGATTGCGATTTTTTCCAGGGTTGGTCCGCGAGTGGACACGAGCGGGGCCGCCAGTTATGTCAACACCAACCCGGCACTGGTCCGATCGTCAAAGCCATTGTTTTCAGAGGCGTGGAAGATGTGTGTTTCATGCTGACGAATGCAGCTTCTTCGGCCCCAGGCCCCTGTCCGGCTACCTGACCAGGCTCGGTTGATCAATATTGACCAGGTTCGTAGAATCGCCTACATGGAATACGTAAAGGTGCAATACGCCAAGACACATCTCTCGGCATTGCTGGCCTCCGTAGAGGCTGGTCAGGAGATCGTCATCTCGCGAGGGGAGCGGCCTGTCGCCCGGCTCGTACCGGTGGAGGAGGCTGGCGCGCGAGATCTCGGCTTCGTCGCCTATCGGGTGCCCGACGGCTTCTTCGATCCCCTTCCCGAGGAGGAGCTCACCGCCTGGGACGGCGGCGAGTGATCTACCTACTCGACACTCATGCGCTTGTGTGGGCGCTCACTGATCCGACGCGCCTCGGGGCGGGCGCTCACGCCGTCATCCATGACCGATCCTCGCGCCTCTTGGCCTCGGCCGCGTCGGCGTGGGAGATCTCAACCAAGCAGCGACTGGGCAAGTTGCCCAACTCGGACGGGCTGGTCGAAGGCTACATGCGACATCTGAACACCCTGGGAGTCGAACGACTGCCGATCAGCGAGGAGCACGCATTGCTGGCCGGGAAACTCGACTGGGCTCACCGCGATCCCTTCGACCGCATGCTGGCCGCTCAGGCAATGATCGAGTCGGCAACGCTTGTCACAAGGGACCCTGACCTCAGGGCTCTATCGGGCCTCGCCACCCTGTGGTGATGC
>CAMCSO010000186.1 GCA_945877545.1 Bifidobacterium breve
CGACCCTCCCGGCGTGAGCCGAACGGAGCCCTCAGATCCCTTGCGTCGTGACATGTCGTTCTCCTCATTTCCTGTTGAGTGGTGTGTTGTAGTCCCGAGCCTTAGCGGCCCGCATGGTCCCATTCGTCGTGCCCCTGACAGTCATGGGAGTGGCTGCCGATTTCTCACAAATCTCTCACAGACACGGAGATGCGCCATGACCCGCAGTGATGCGGGAATCCAAGTTCCACGAGGCGAGAGCCGCCTTGCTGACACAGCTTGAAGCACCATGGTGTAGTCGAAGCCGACTGAAAATCGGAAGGTCGGCGGTTCGACCCCGCCCCTGGCCACCACAAAACCCCTGCAGCGCAACGACTTTCCGCGTGAGCATCTCCTACTCAGTCAGCAGGAAATAGGGATCTGCCCTCTTCACTGCCCTTTCACACACGCACAAGCTGTGGATAAGTGGCCCTTGGCGGCGCCAGTGTTCGGAGGGTCAAAGGTCATTCGTCGCGATCGAACGAGGCGAGCCAGGCTGTGGCGCGCTGTGCCGGTCCCGTGTACTCGGACTCAATCAAACCAAGTCGCTCAACGATCACGACCCGGTTGACAAGGTCGGCCTCGATCAACGCGCGCACAAAGTTGAGGTCCTTCTCTCGCCCGGCGCACAATTTCGCCGCACACAGGTCGTGCGGCTCCAGGCACCAGCCGGTGAACCTCGGATGCCCCGTGGGTCCGGCCGTGTTGTCGTTCTGCACCTTCACAAGTCGTGCGCGCCAACCGACCGGGAGGACGACAGTCGTGAGGTCGACACCGTCGATGCCGAAGCCGTGCTGCTCGTCGAACGGTGACCACTCGCCGGCGACGCCTTCGATAACGTCCGCAAGCCGAGTGACTTCTTCGTCGGAGTCCGCAATCGGCAGGATGTCGCACTCGCGAGACATCGTGGCCTCACCAGGCAGCACATCCTCGTCGTAGGTTCCGAGGATCGCCTGCGACCCGACGACGATGACCTCGGGCCTCCCGATGATCTGGCATGCCGCGCGAATCGCATGCTCCAGCTGAGCGCGGTTCATCGCCGAACCTCCGTCAGCACACGCTGTCGCTCGCCCTCGGGCAGCAGCCCGCCGAAGGGCGAGATCTCACGCATCTGGACCGAGTCGGTGTCGAGCCCGGTCATCACGCGGCGAAGCCCCCGTATGTCGTCGGACGAGACCAGCTCGCTCCACCGGTCGAGATTGCGCATATGCGGCTCGCCGCGGGTGGACCGCCGCAGCCGCTCCAGGTTGCGAGTGAGGACCGGCCCCCAACGCCGCAAGGAGTCTGGCGACAACTGCGACACGAGTGGCCGGTGCATCCGCCAGCGCCGCTCACTCGAGTGGTCAAGGCTCACCGGCACTGGCCTGCGCACTACTTCGAGGCGATACCCCATGCACGACAGCAATCGGTCAAGCATGTCGTCGCTCATATCGATCCGGCCGTGCAGCATCTGGCTCAGGCTCGGCTGCTTAACCCCACTGAGCACCGACAAGTGCGACTGCGTCATACCAGTACGAGACATGACGTCGCGCAGGATGCTGGGCCGATCCATCTTGAGAGCATAGCAGCAATTGCTATATTCCCCGCGGCAACGTTGAGCGTCGGCTTTCGGCGCCGGCGTTCGCATGACTGGCGCTCCGAAGGGCCCGATTCCCCGGAGGTCGTGAGCCCTGGCCCGAGCGAGGATCAGTTGAGATCGGGGCGTCGGGCCGATATCGCCTCGTCATTTTCGTAAGACGATTCGGCCATGGCTGGTGAGACGATCGGCGGCGTCCCCGTAACCGAGGAGATGATCAAGGCCTGGGCGGACGAGGCCGAAGCCTGCTACCCGGTGGAACGGCTGCGCAAGCGCGGTCGTCAGCCGGTCGGTGACGGGCCCGGTTCCGTGGTGCCGGTGCGAATGGATGCGGTTCTTCTGCAGGCCTTGGCCCAGCGCGCCGAAAAGGAGTACGTGAGTCGATCCGAGTCAATCCGGGCGGCAGTTCGGGCTTGGCTTGGCGCCGCATAGTTGAGGTTCATGCCTTCGCACTCAAGCACAGGATCGATGGGCTACGAACTGCATGGCATCGAGCGACGGGCCCATCACCGGTAGGCGTCCCGACGGTGGGCGACGCGCACGATAGTGACGGTGACGATCTCGTCGTGGATCGTGTACACGACGCGATACTGGCCTCGTCGAGCAGCCCAGAAGCCGGCAAGCTCGCCCAGCAGTGGCTTTCCGACCCGCTGAGGGTTGTCCGCCAGGGCACCAGTGATGAACTCCCATGCAGCCGCAGCCACGTGCTCAGGCAAGTCGTTCTCGAGTGCGCGGCGAGCCGGTGGCGCGACCTTGATCCGGTAGGTCACGATCCCTAACGCATCGTGATGTCGGTCATGTCGGCGAGATCACCCCCGGCGATGGCCCGCCGGGCTTCCTCGATGTCTGCCATCGCCTGAGGGTCCGACAGGATCGCGATCGTCTCCTCTAGGGCCTCCAGATCCTCTGGGGAGATGAGGACCGCGGCTGGCTCACCATTTCGGGTGATCACGACCCGTTCGTGAGTGGTCGACACGGACTCAACGAATGCGGACAACTGGGCCTTGACGTTTGCCAGAGATGTGACGGTCATGACCATAATTCTAGTCCCCAAGTCAAGGGCAGACACGCGGGCAGCCTCTCGCATCAGGTCATCCGCCGCCGGGCGTCGAGTTCGATGACGTTGTCCCAGCCCATCCTCAGCCGCGGGAGGAGTTCGGGAACGCCTGAACCCACGCCTCCCACAGCGCGTCCAGCCGCTCGGGCGCGCTCGCCCCGCGGTCGATCTGCACGTCCCGCCGGGCGCGGTCATGCGCCCGGCATTCCCCGGGCTAAGTACCGCTCGGTCGTCTTCTTGTCTACGTGACGGAGACGGAGTGTGGCCTCGGTCGGTGAGAGTCGGCGCCAGCTCAGGGACCGAGGAGCGCCATCGGAATCACCGAGACGCCGTCGGAGCGACGGTAGGCGTGCACGCCAGTGTTGATGACAACGGTGTCCACCACGCGGTCGGGCAGTTGCCCACGCAGCCACGTGAGGTGTCGCACGTCCTTGTCTTCGACCGTCGCACGCAGCTTGATCTTGATGGCGACGATCGAACGGTCGGCTCGTTCGACGATCAGGTCGATCTCGCGTTCGGTGGACTTCGTGCGCAAGTGCCCGACGGTGGCATGCGTGGCGTCAGCGTATGTACGCACGGACTGAACGACGAGTGACTCGAAGAGGGCACCTAGCCATGTACCGGTGTCACTACGAGCCCGGACGCGTACTCCCTCCCCCCGAAGCAGCCCCTCCGCCTGGACACCGACCAATCGGGCAGCAAGGGCTGGGTCAACGAGGTGGTGCTTCGGGGTGTGGGTCAGTCGACGAAGCGGCGAGAAGGACGGGATCCATGCCGGGAGCGGATCGAGCAGGAAGAGCCTTTCCAGGTGGTCACGGTAGGTGTCGGCGGTCTGGCGAACAGGCTTGTCCGAGGCTCCTGCCGTGGCCGCGTCCAGAATCGCGGTGTACGAGACGTCGGTCGACGTTGCTGCGGCATAGCCGGCGAGCCATGCGCGCAAGGCGGTCGGGCGGCGAACGCTCATCCCGTTCTCAGCCAGTTCGTGTTCTACGACCCGGGAAAGGTAACTGTCGAGTTGCAGGTCACGCGCGCGCGGAGCGATCTCCCGGATGCCGGGGAAGCCTGACCGTAGGATCTCGTCGACGTACCCCGTCAGGGTGACGGGCGAATGACCCACAATCGGGGGTTGCTCGCCAGCAAGCACGGCACGCAACGACACCGTTGGCTCACAGACCCCTCGTTCAGCAAACGACAGCGGCCGCATGCGCAGGCTGACGATCCGCCCGGCCCCGGAATGGATCGGCACTCCCGGACCGACACTGGCCGAGCCGGTCAGGAAGAAGCGGCCACCAGCGCTGTCAGCGTCCACGGCCCGGCGCACGCGATCCCAGACCGGGGGCTCGAGCTGCCACTCGTCGATCAATACCGGTGGCGGGCTCTGCGTGATGAGGTCGGCATCAGCTTGGATGACCTGCCGCATGGCCGGATGAGAGAGGTCGATGACGGTGCGCGCCCGCTGTGCAGCTGTCGCGGTCTTGCCTACCGCCTTGGCGCCCTCCAGAGCGATAGCAGCGAGCTCGGGGAGTAGTTCGTCGAGCGCTTCATCGATGATGCGCCGGCGGTAGGTCATGGTGCAATCTAACATATGGACAGGCTTTTGCTTAACAAATGGACGGGCATGAAATTTACATCTGGACGAGTCTCACGTCGCGAGGAACCGTTCGCGCACCTCGCACGCGCACTGCGACATTGATGCGCTTTGCCGTATCGCTCGGGAGGTGGCGCACGTGTCGGCATCTGGCCGTCTGCGTTCCACGCGGACCAGTCACGGCGTCTCACAGCGCGCCCTAGCGACGGGCGCCACAAGAGATCCAGCGCCTCAGCGCGGAGTGAGGTGGGCGACCCGCACGCTGTTTGGGAGTCACCATCTGACCGCTTCAGTGCCGATGGGTTCCAGGAAGTTAAGGATGCGGGTTCGAGTGAATCGCCGGGACCGCCGCCCCAAACAAGGGTTCCGTCCACCTATCCGAGGCCCCGGATACACCTCCGAGATCAGCGGTCCAGAAGGCGTCGAGTACGCCGCTGGTTAGTCGCGGACGAGGGACATTGCTTGCATCGATGAACTCGATGGACGTCCCGGCCGAAGCAGCATCAAAGGAGCGCTCCGAGAGCGATCCAAGCGGCAACACGGCGAGGGTCTTGTTCAGAGCTTCCAGGCCAACGCGCGCGTCGACTCGCGTACGAAGCACATTGACCAGATCCAGGACTGTCCATCCCCCAGCAACGCGTTGGACCGGACCAGTTGAGAATCCCCAACATGGACTGGTTAAATAACCTAAGTGTCTACGCGATTAGTATGTTTAGGTAGTTCCTTGGGAGGTTCGCGTGCTGTCATATGCCAGCCTTGAGCGATCCATCGGGTCGGTCCCTGGCTCGGTGGTCGCGCGACTGCGCCGCATCGACACCGGTCTTGGCCGCGAGGAGCTGTACCGCAACCAACTGCCTGCGCTACTGACCGAACTCGCGCTCCGAGCTCGAGTCGAGTCGATCACGGCATCCTCCGCGCTCGAGGGCATCGTGGTACCGGACCCCGTCCGCGCGGTCCGGATCATCGACGGCAAAGTTCCGGCGCTCCGCAACCGGAGTGAGCAGGAGTTCGCCGGCTACCGCGCGGCCCTCGACTACCTGATGACGGACACGTGTCAACCGTTGAACATCGGCCTTCTCCTGCACCTCCACGCCCTGCTCTACGAGAAGACCGAAGGCGGGGGCGGTGCATTCAAGTCCAGCGACAACCTCGTCGTCGACCATTCGCCCGACGGCACTATCGAAGTCCGGTTCGTACCGGTCCCCGCAGCACGTACGGAGTTCTACACCGCCGAACTGATCAGCCGCTTCAACTCCGCAGCCGGGTCCGGTGCTCACCACCCGATCCTGCTCATCGGGCTGTTCACCCTCGACCTGTTGACCATCCACCCCTTCGACGACGGCAACGGTCGCGTTGCCAGGGCAATGACCAATGCTCTCCTGGCGGACGCTGACTACGGAATTGGCCGCTACGTATCGCTCGAGGGGATCATCGCCAGCACCTCGGACGACTACTACGACTCGCTCCTCGCATCGACGCACGGGTGGCACGA
>CAMCSO010000187.1 GCA_945877545.1 Bifidobacterium breve
GGTATCACCTCTTCCCCAGGTGATACCGCACGCTACGTGGTGGGGATCGTTTGCAGATAGCTGCACGTCATTGCGGCGAGTTCGGTTGCCACGGATTTCTGACTCATGTTGATGCGCGAGATCTCGTCTTGATCAAACATAACCTGTTGGAACACGGCGGCAATGATCATGCGCCCGGCAATGTCGATTCTGCGCTTGGCCTGAGCGTTGGCAGGCTTCGGGAGGTAGTTCCTCATCAATTGCGAGAAAGAGTCGACGGCACCCAGAGCAAACTGCGACCCCATGGTTCGCCATTGCACATCTTGCGAGTTCCCCACGGCGAAGAAGTAGGCCTGGGCTTTGTGGCGATCGACAACATCGAAAGCCCGAGTGCACAGCGTCTGCAGTGCGGACGCGAGATCAGGCTCCGCATACGCCTGTTCAATCACTGCATCCAATTCGACAGCAAGCATCCTGAGCACTCGTTCGTGCATGGCGTCGAGGAATCCGCGCATGTCGCCAAACCGTGCATAGAACGATCCGGTGGAAGTCTCGGCCCGCTCAATGACAGCATTAAGGGTGAGGCTTGGGTTGCCACCCTCAAAGAACAACTGTTCGCCTGCGTCGAGCATTCGATTCATCGAGGCGATGCTTCGTTCCTGTGCCGGTGCACGACGAGCCATGGCGGACACCTCCATGTTGTCGCGGATGGATGTTTGGGAAAGGAAGCCTGCTGAACGAAGAATATAGAATTCGAGCACACTGCCAGTTATCGCTGTACTGCCAACCCGTTCTTGGTGAATTGGGTCACGTAGCCGTCTTCGACGCCCCACCGGCCGAGCAGGTCGAGGTATGAGCCATCGGCCACCATGGAGTCCAGTGCCGAAAGAATGGCCGTCTGAAGCGCCTCGTTCTCCCGTCCGACAGCGATGCCATAGGGCTGGATCTCCATTGCGTTGCCAACTGAGGCGAGTCGTCCGAAACTCGCACCAACCGCGAAACTCGCGACCGGACCATCAGCCACAGCGGCGTCGAGGCGCCCGCCGATGATCTCGGCAGTTGCATCGGCTAGGGATTCAAATCCGATAACATCCAGCGGAAGTTGACCGTCTGTGATGCAGGCCAGCGAGATGCGCGGCAGGAAGTCGTTCAGTTGAGCGCTTCCGGAAACTGCCCCGACGCGCGAGCCGCAGGGAGCCTCAGCATCGAATGCTGAATCCCGAGACGCGATCCAGTTGGTACCGCCGGTGTAGTAGTCGATGAAGTCGACCCGCTGCTGGCGAGCCGGTGTGTCGAACATGCTGGCAATCCCGATGTCGGCTCCGCCGCTTTCAACCTCGTCCAGGACGGAAGGGAATGAGACCGACTCGAACCGCGCCTCGACCCCGAGCCGGCTGGCGATCTCCTTGGCTAGGTCGACCTCCCAGCCGATCAGCCGATCATCGGGCGAAAGGTATGTAGAGGGGGGTGATTGATTAAAGATCGCGACGGTGAGGACTCCGGGCGTGACGAGATCTTCGAGTGAGGGCGTGCTTGCCCCCGCGACGCCCTCCGTTGCCGGCGGCGACAAGGTGATCGCGTCCTTCGAGGATTCGGCCGAAAGGCCGCACGCTGTCAGTATCAGTTGTGCCGCGAGGCACAAGGCGACGACACCCCCCTTGACAAAGTACTGCCTACGATTCGACGGCATGTCACAGTTCCTGTCGTGTGATGAGCTCGGCGAGCAATCCGCCTCGTTCCGTGAGTTCAGTAAAGGTTCCCTCCTCGACCATGCGCCCGCCATCGAGCACGATGATGTGGTCTGCATGGCGAATGGTCGAGAGTCGGTGAGCGATGACGATGCGGGTCACCTTGAGGTCCGCGATATTGCGGGTAAGCGCCTCCTGGGTGATGTTGTCGAGCGCACTCGTTGCCTCGTCAAGGAAGAGGTAGGTCGGACGGTGCGCGAGTGCTCGAGCGAGGAGAAGACGCTGTCGCTGGCCGCCGGAGATAAGTGTCGCGTTCTCATCGATCCAAGTGTCGAGGCCACCACTCATCGCACGCACGGTGTCGCCCATGCTCACGAGGTCAAGGATCGCCCACACCCGCGAATCCGGAAGGGAGCCCGACGACACCGTCACGTTCTCTCGAATCGTCCCCGAGAGCAGCAGACTCGATTGGAGCACAACACCGAACTGACGTCGAACCGCGGTGCGGTTGAGAGCGGCGAGATCGCGATTGTCGTAGGTGATGATCCCGGTCCGGGGTTCCTCAAAGCCGAGAAGGAGACGTAGCAGCGTTGACTTTCCGGACCCTGAAGTCCCGACGATCGCGACGAACTCACCGGGCCGGGCGTGCAGGGACACATCGCGAAGCACCCACGGCAGGTGGTCGGCATAGCGGAAGTTAACGCGCCTAGCCTCCAAGCTTCCTTCGAGCGCGCCGGGATCCTCGGAGCGTTCCGTCGCCTCGATTTCCACGTCAATGAGTTCAGCGAGGCGTTGCAGGCTGGGTGCAATTGCCTGGAAGGCCCGCATCGTGACGATCATCCCGATGAGACCCAGACTGAATTGCCCAAATGCCGAAAGGAAGGCGAGAAATGGACCGGTTGCAATAGTTCCGGCAGGCAGGCGATACGCAATGACGACGAAGCTCACGGTCATCGCCCCGAGGAGGGCGACAACGAGAAGTTCGACACGGAACTGCAGGGTCCAGCGAGCATTGAATGCGATTCGGTACTTACTGTAAAGGCGAGCCCAGCGAACGAAGGCGGGCAGTTCCCCGTTCGATGCGCGGACCGGGATCCACCCGCGAAGCACGTCAGTGGTCGCGACCGGAAGCGCGCTTCGAGCATCGAACTCGAGCAGCCACCGTTTGTGCTCGGTTCGGATGATGAGCCACGAGGACACGAGCAAAATGAGACCGATGGCCACGGCAGCGGCGCCGAGGCTGGGGATGAGCCAGATGAGCAGGCCACCGTTGAGCAGAACCACGATAGTGCTGATCAACCCGGTATTGACGTGAGTCTGGGCATCTTGCAAGGTCGGCCAGATCATGACACGGCCAGAGATGCCAGCAGAGGGCCATTTCGCCAGCGCATGCGCGGGCAGACGCATGAGGCGGTCGAGGATGGCACCCCCGGTTGCCATCTCGGTTGAGTCCCCGATGCGGATGAACCCATAGACCCGGGTGTAGGTGAAGGCACCGACGGCGAGCGTGAGGAGAATGAGCGCCACGGCGATAGCGACCAGTCGACCTGCATCACCGGTGGGAACGATCTGGGTAAAGATGATGTCGGTAGCCAGCGGCATTGCAAGACTGACGATCCCTACCGCAACTGCTGCGGCGATCGAGACGGTTAGGTCTCGACCCATGCCCCGCATCGACAATCGAATCAGTTCTCGCAGGGCCAATGTGGGGTTGGCAAGTGGGCGAATCACCTCAAGGGCATGTCTTGAGATGGACTGTGCAATCTCGGCATCGACCCGGACTGGCTCCTCGCCAACTCGATGCAGCATCGGTGCCGAGAACCGACCGGGCATAACGGTTGCCAAACCGGCGGCGTCTTCAACCACGAGCACCGGCACGTTGCACTCCCACCAGCGCTCGCGGAGGCGCACGTTTCGGGAGCGAATATTGCAGCCTTCTAGGGCATTGGCGACCTGTTCGAGGGGCGAGGACTCCTCGTCGATGATGATTGGGCGGTACTCGACCTGGCACTCGCGCGCGAGATAACTAACGATGTCGGTCACGCGTCCACCCGCCTGCGGCCGAGGTGGCAGCGGGGTGCGGGGGTTCATGGGACGCCGGAGATAGGCCGCAGCCAAGGCCGCCTCATGGTTTCGTTGCAGTGTGGCTCGTTCGGCGGCCCTGTCCGCCTGAGCACTCATGCGTTCATCAGATCTCGATAGAGGCCATTGCTTCGAACAAGCTCTGCGTGACTGCCTCGCTCGTCGACGGTTCCAGCATGCAGGACGATGATTTCATCTGCGTCTCGAACGGTGGACAGACGATGAGCGACGACAAGCGTGGTGCAGCCACGGGCCCGGAGCTGCCTGACGACGTGCGCCTCGGTGCGTGCATCCATGGCGCTGGTTGCCTCATCGAGGATGAGCAGGCGGGGCTGGCGCACTAGGGCCCGGGCAATGCCGAGCCGCTGGCGCTGGCCCCCGGAGAGATCGCGTCCATCCTCACTGAGGATCGCGTCATAACCTCCGGGCCTGGCGATGATGTCATCGTGGATCATGGCTGATTTGGCCGCGCTTTCCACGTCGCGGTCGGAGATATCCGGGTCGAACATCGTCAGGTTGTTCAGCACGCTCGCCTGATAAATCACGGCGTCCTGGTCGACGAAACCAACCTCGCGGGCGAGAGCCGCTCGTGGGTACTCATCAATCTCAGTGGCATCGATCCGGATAACGCCGCTCCAGGGTTGATACAAACCGGAGACGAGTCGCCCGATCGTTGATTTTCCGCTGCCGCTTCTGCCGACTATCGCCACGACCCGCCCCGGTTCGATGGTGAGGCTCACGTGTGAGAACAGGGGCGGATCGCTCGGGGAGTAGCCAAAAGTGACGTCATCAAGTGTCAAAGTGGCGGCCCAGGGGTCCATTGCCAGTCCGCCGCGGTTGCGACGGCCAAGTCGGGCAACCTCGAGGAACGGGTTGGCAGCATCCTCGCCCGTGGGGGCAGCCGAGAGGAGAATCGTCGGGGAGCGCGTATCAATAGTGATCGTCGATGCCATGTCGGTGAGGCCGGGAAGCACGGCCACTGGCCCATCGAGGTCAGCATAGGCGTCGCGCAGGCGCGGGTCGACCCGTTGTTCAAGGACGTCGTTCGCCTGCTCGAGTTTGCCGCTGAGGCTGAATAAGGCATCGAGGCTGGGGATAAGCACGGCGATGGGAGCGACGAAGGAGGCGAGGAGTATGGAGAAGGCCGCGAACGTCCCCAAGGTCAACGACCCCCGGATCGCGAGCCATCCACCGATCGTCACGACCATGGTGCCGATCATCGGCACGGCAACGATCGGAAGCATTCCGAGCCAGCCCCACAAATGCGTGTAGCCGAGGCTGATGCGCCGGCCCAGTGATGCATAGATCCGATCGAATGCGACGTTCTCACTGCCGGTGGCCTTGAGCGTCTCGAGGACCCGCATGGACATGCTGATCTCGGACATCGTGACGGCGGCCTCACGTGACTCGCGTTGCCGGATCTCCAGTCGCTTCGGGACGACTCGAAGGATGAGAGCGATGAGGATCAGGTAGCCGATGAGCGCCACCCCTGCGAGGGCGGGGGAGAGAAAGAACATGATGATGAGGAAGAACAGGCTCGTGACCTGCGCGAGAATCGCGCTGGCAAGCGGGCCGGACATCACGAGCGCAATGGACTCCGTGAGGGCGACGCGATTCGCGAGCAGGGCAGGATCGCGCTGACTCATGAACCAGGCTGGCATGCGAAGGAGGTGCCAGAAAAATCGAGCACTGGCATGCGTCACCGTGATTGTCGTCAACTGGCGAAGGGCGATGAGTTGCATCGCGGTGAGGACCACCGTGAGGATGAGTGCGACGGCCAGACCAGTAATGATGGTGGAGGCACCGTCTCGGTTGCCGGTCGCCAGGTACCCATCGATGAAGACGCGAAGAAGACCCGGGGTCACGATTCCCGGGACGATCAGGGCGAGTCCGGTGAGCACCACGTACGCGAGCCCCCAGTTGCTGCTGGGATGACGGCCCAAGATGATATGGAAAACTCCACGGCGTCTCGGGCTG
>CAMCSO010000188.1 GCA_945877545.1 Bifidobacterium breve
CGGGCGAGCGCCGTTTCGGACAGATGCACCCCGAATCCCGACGAGTCCCTCGTGTAAGCACAACTCATCCGGATTCGGGGTGCATTTGACTCAGGTGAGACCCGAGGGGATGAGGAGGGATATGAAAATCAGCGCTTCCCTTGGAGTCATGGCGCGACTGGTCGCGTGCACTAGCCGCGGAAGCCAGGTGAAGGTGACCTCGCATCTGACTGGGGAGATCGCTTACTCAACCGATCTCGTACCTGAGTCATCGTGTACCGCTTCGTCGACCTCAACGATCGCTGGATGACCGCAGCCAACTCAGCATCCGCGAGGATTTCCAGAGTCTCCTCGAGGGCTTCGCGGCCCGCTAGCGATGAGTACCGCTGCCGGCTCACCATGTCGGGTGACAACGACGCGGTCCTGTGTCGTTACAACTTCCTCGACGATGCCAGATCGCTCCTGCCGGACGAGGGCCGGTGCAATGTTCTCCGCCATGCTTGTAGGTATGTACATTACGAGCCCACTCGGGGATAGGGGAAATCGCCTGGTACCCGCAGTTCTGGGTCCGGCTCGATGCGTGAAGCCCCGGGATATTCGACGTAGTTTCGATACTGATGCTGAGAGCGCGAAGATGGGTAGGTCCTGAAACCCGTGGCGGTTGCGGAGCCTGCAGATAATGCTGCTGATTTGCACCTTTGACGCATCCCGGTGCTATGGTTCTAAGACCCCCCCAGATGCTTCGGCTACTGGGTGCGAAGCCCCGGATCCGTCCGGGGCTTCTGCTTTGTCACCATTCTGTGGGCTTGTGAATCGTCCCATTGACATCCTTCAGCGAGTTTGGCATCTGGGAGGCCGCCAGTACCCCTGAACGCAGTTCGCGGATGATTTGCGGACCAGTTGCCAGCAAAGCATTGGAGGGCCGCCCGGACGGCGCCACCAATCCCACCGTGTGCCCGAACTCCTGGATCATTACCCTCATTGGCTCGGCCAGATCTGAGTCATTTGAGACAACGACGTAGGCGTCTGCTGATTGGCGAAACCCGTCGAGGAGAAGGTAGGTAGCGAGGTTGACGTCCGACCCCTTCTCCTCGGTCTTCCGCACTCGAACCATCACCGGCTTGCCCGTTGCGTCGTACTGCAACGGATGAACGGGCATGTCCCGGCGGTCATTGCGGAAGTAGCCCAAGTGGATGTCGATGACGGAGTTCGCCCTCAATGCGCGCAGGTAGACCTGTTGCCGCTGAGGAGCTCTTGGATCGTGAGGCTGGTGCTTGATGTGCGCCGTGAAATACCGCACCCTGGTGATCACGTGCTCGGGGAGAAGAAGTCGAGCCATTGTCTTGAGGTCGAGCCACTTGTTCGGGCTGTCCACAAGGGCACCACGGTAGAGATTAAAGCCGTCCACATACACGTGTGCCGTCGGACTACTCACGCGGCTCAGGCTATTGGCTTGGTCCGACTCCGATGGGCTAGTCGGGCGACCCTTAGGAGCAGGAGCGCTTCAACTTCGAGTTCGTCCCGGAATGGCCCGAGCAGGCACTAGACCTGTTTTCGATTGCACGTGACGCTGTGGCAGCACTTGAGAGGCTCGACTTCTTCCAGGACGCGCCCCCGCCGAATCCCGACGAGTCCCTCGTGGGAGCACAACTCATCGGGATTCGGGGTGCATTTGACTCACGTGAGATCGGTGCGGTCCGTCACATCCCTTGGCCACGGTAGGCCCGGGATCGGTGTCGAATTCGAATGACGTCAACGGTAATCACCCATTCGTCGATCCGGTAGATGATGCGGTATTCGCCGCGACGTGCTGAGTGAAGGCCGGCAAGTTGATTGCGCAGGGCCTTTCCCACTCGCTTGGGATTCTCGGCAAGCGGGCCATCGCAGAGGGCAATGACCGCCGACGCGATTGCCGCGGGAAGAGCTTCCAGATCACGGAGTGCACCACCGGTGAACGAGACCTCATATTTCATGCGGGAGATCGTTTAGTGAGCCGATCACGTACCTGCGTCATCGAGTACCGCTTCGTCGACTTTAATGATCGGTGGATTGCCGTGACCAAGTCGGCATCCGCAAGGATTTCCAGAGTTTCCTCGAGGGCTTCGAGGTCATCGATAGCGATGAGTACCGCTGCCGGCTCACCATGGCGGGTGACGATGACGCGTTCATGTGTCGTTGCAACTTCCTCGACGATGCCGGATAGGTCCTGCCGGACGAGTGCCAGTGCAATGTTCTTCGCCATGCACATAAGTATGTACATAACTTATGGGGGGGTCAATCCTGGTGGGACGCCCCGCGCCCCTAGCGGGATCGCTCGGCGAGCAGCACCCCGGTCAGCACCACAGCCGCACCGGCGACCTGGATGGCGGTGAGTGATTCACCAAGGGCAAACCAGGCGATGAAGATGGCGAGGAGCGGTTCGGTCATCCCGACAACCGATGCTTGTGAGGCGCGGATGTGGTGGAGCGCCCCGACGACGAGCCAGAACGGGACCACAGTGCCGAGCACGACCATGTAGGTACACAGCATCCACAGCGGTATCGGCGCGCCCTCGCTGCCGAGCGGGTACCCCGATCCCCCGAGGGCGCTCCAGGGGAAGGACCACCAGGGCTGGAAGATTGCCCAAAACAGGCTCGCTGCACCAAACCCCCACATCGTGAGTGAGACCGCATCACGCGGCTCGGGCTGGTGGACCTGCCGGTCGCCGATGACGTAGTAGGCGGCGAGGGCTACAGCGGCGCCGGACCCGGCGACCACCCCGAGGGCATTGAGGTTGAAGCCCTGCCAGACCTGCGCGACGATGGCTAGGCCGATGAGGGCGAGTACGAGGGCGGCCCAGACGAGTTTGCGGGTTGGCTGGCGCATGCCGAACCGGAACCACAGGGCAACCATGATCGGTGCGGTGAACTCGATGAGGAGTGCGACCCCGACAGGAAGGCGCTCGATTGCCACGAAGAAGAGCCACTGGGTCATGGCGACGCCGAGGACGCCGTAGAGGAGGAGCACCGGGATCTCGGCTCGTCGAATCCGAAGGGCCGCAGGTCTGCTCACAGCGACGAAGGCGAGGAGGATGAGGAAAGCCGCGGTGACCCGCAGTTGCGAAAGCGGTGCCGAGTCGATTCCGCTCGTAAGGATTGCCTTCGACACCGTACCGTTCATCGCGAAGCAGGTTGCTGCGAGGAGATACAGCACGTAGCCCGTCGCGGGACTCGTCCTTCGATTGAGCGAGATGCCGGGGAGGGGCTCGGCGAGATCGCTCACTGGCCGAGGGCGGCGCGGTAGACGTCCATCGTCTGCTCGGCTATTGCGCCCCAGCCAAAGTGGGCCACCGCCCGCTCGCGGCCGGTTCTGCCCATCTGCGCGGCTCGGCTGGGGTCGCTGGCGATTGCATTGACCGCTGCAGCGAAGTCGCTCTCGAACCGGGAGGGGTCGGAGGCGTCGTAGTGGACGAGTATGCCCGTTTCGCCGTCGGCAACAACCTCGGGAATCCCGCCGACGTCACTTGCGACCACTGCGGTCTCGCACGCCATCGCCTCGAGGTTGACGATGCCGAGTGGCTCATACACCGAAGGGCAAACGAACGCGACCGCGTGGCTGAACAACTGGATCAATGCCGGCCGAGGTACCTGCTGCTCGATCCAGACGACAGCGTCATGCCCGCGAACTGCTCGCAGGGCCCGCACAGCGGATGCGGTCTCGACCTCGATCTCCGGGGTGTCTGCTGCTGAGGCACACATGACGAGAACCAGTTCGTCATTGAACTGCAGGGCTGCGCGCAGGAGATGGACGAGGCCCTTCTGCCGGGTGATGCGCCCAACGAAGAGCACGTATGGCCGAGACGGGTCAATGCCGTTCTCGCCGAGGGTAGTGGTGTCAGGATCATTGCGATAGACGTTGGTGTCGATCCCGTTATGCACCACATGAACGCGGCTCGGATCGACTGCCGGGTAGGAGCGCAGGACGTCGTCCCGCATGCCATGGCTCACGGCGATGACAGCACTGGCGTCGTTGTAGGCGGTGCGCTCAACCCACGATGAGACGCGGTAGCCACCGCCGAGCTGCTCCTCCTTCCACGGGCGCATCGGCTCAAGGGAGTGGGCGGTGATGACGTGGGGCACGCCGTGGAAGAGCGAACCCACGTGACCGGCGAAGTTGGTGTACCAGGTGTGTGAGTGAAGGACATCGAGATCCGCGGTGGCCGTGACCATTTCAAGATCGACGCCGAGGGTCTGGAGCGCACTGTTGGCCCCCAGCAATTCGACCGGCACTGCATGGGCAGTTGCGTCGGGCCGTGGTGCCCCGAAGCAGTGGACCTCTACGGGCGTCAACCGCCGTAGTTCGGTGGCGAGATGCTCGACATGGACGCCGGCTCCCCCGTAGATGTCCGGTGGCCATTCACGGGTGAGGAGTCCGATGCGCATTGGGCGAGCATAGGCAATACGAGTCGATGAATGCTCCGGCGTCGAGGGGGGTTTCGGGTCTACAGTTCAATTGTGACGTCAGATCCGCACGTGTTGGCGATGGTCCTAGCTGGCGGTGAGGGCAAGCGACTCATGCCACTCACTGCCGATCGCGCCAAGCCGGCGGTTCCCTTCGGAGGCTCGTACCGCCTCATTGACTTCGTTCTGTCAAACCTCATCAATGCGGGGTTGCGCCGGGTGTGCGTCCTCACCCAGTACAAGTCGCACTCCCTCGACAGGCACGTGACCCAGACCTGGCGCATGCCGATCCTCCTCGGTGACTACGTCACACCTGTGCCTGCGCAGCAGCGCCTCGGTCCGCGTTGGTACACCGGAAGCGCCGATGCCATCTTCCAGAGCCTGAACCTCGTCTATGACGAGGATCCTGAGTATGTGGTCGTCTTCGGCGCCGACCATGTGTACCGAATGGATCCAATGCAGATGATTCGGGCGCACGTTGAGTCAGGAGCCGGGGTCACGGTCGCCGGGATCCGAATGCCGAAGGCGATGGCGAGTGACTTCGGTGTGATTCAGACGGCTCCCGACGGTGTTCGCATCACGAACTTCCTTGAGAAGCCATCTGACCCGCCGACCATCCCGGGCGACGACGAGCACTGCTTTGTTTCGATGGGCAACTACGTCTTCACGAAGGATGTTCTCCTCGAGGCGCTCAAGGTGGACGCTGCAGATTCCTCATCGATCCACGATATGGGCGCGAACATCATCCCGATGCTCACTGCTTCGGGCGCCGCGAATGTCTATGACTTTGCGGAGAACGTCGTTGTCGGAGCGACCGAGCGTGACAGGGGGTACTGGCGCGATGTCGGAACACTCGACAGCTACCACGATGCGCACATGGACCTCGTCTCCGTCCACCCGATCTTCAATCTCTACAACCGACGCTGGCCGATCCTCACCCACCTGCCACCGTTGCCGCCCGCCAAGTTCATCCAGGGTGGCAATGCTCACGAGTCGATGGTTGGAGCGGGAACGATCATCTCCGGCGCACATGTTCGGACCTCAGTGATCGCCTCAAGTGTTGCCATCGATTCGGGGGCCTATGTGGAGGGCAGCGTGCTCATGCCGGGGGTCCGCATCGGCAAGAACGCTGTCGTACGCCGGGCGATTCTTGACAAGAACGTCGTGGTTCCCGATGGCGCTCAGATCGGGGTGGACCTCGAGCGAGATCGGGGCCTTTACACGGTGAGCGATGGCGGCGTTGTCGTGCTTGGTAAGGGAGTACGGGCTGAGCTGTAGTGCTGCCA
>CAMCSO010000189.1 GCA_945877545.1 Bifidobacterium breve
TCGCCCGGGTCAGGACCCGCTGCTGGAACTGCTCGCATGCGACCGTGAACTCCGCACGCTCAGTGTCGTCGCGCATCGTGGACCCTGGTAGCCGGCCCACTGCCTCGACCATGACTGCGACGTGCCGGCGGGTGATCTGACCCAACTCCCACGACCGCCACGTCGGTGCGAGGGGCCCTGTCAAGAGGCGTGCCATGTCGATCTCGTTTTGCATCGCCGACGCTGACACCCGCAGTGCGCAGGACAACTCCTCACGGATCACGTCACAGATCTTGATCAGGGACGCCTCATCGCGTTGCGGAATCACGACCCGAAACTCATCGATACGCGGCTTGATCGCCGCAGCGGCCACCATCGCTGGTACCTGCTGGGCCTCCCACCAACTCCGGCACCGCTCATGGATCTGCAGAAATGTCACGGCATCGTCAGGCGACAATCCTTCAACATCGACCGACTGCAACAACGACATCACGAGCAAACCCGGCTCAAGGCACGACAGCTCCGCAAGTAACGCACCCGCCGAGCAGGTAAGCGGATCAACCCTCGTGAACATGACCCCAACCTAACCCGAGAGTCTGACAATCAACCGTGAAAAATCTGCGGCCCGCCAACCAGCGATGCACGCCGGCGTGATGGCAGAGAAGTGAAGTATCCCAACGGTTCCACGTCAGACATTCGCGGCGCTCATCCCGCTAGGGTGAACGGGTTGAACGTCATCTCGTTGATGAGTGAAAACCGGTATCACCGGCATCCGCAGTCCGTCAGGCGTCCTCAAGTCGGTAGCCGAGCTTGAGTGAAACCTGGAAATGATCGACCGCACCGTCGCGCACGTAGCCGCGAACCTGAGTCACCTCGAACCAGTCCACATGTCTCGTTGTCTTGGACGTGCGCTCGACAGCGCTGCTCACCGCGTCCTCGATGCTGACACTGGATGTTCCGACGACCTCGATCAATCCATACGTACGCTCCATGGCCAGCAACGTAGCGTACGGGGGGCGGATACCCCGAACCAGCGATACCGTTCATGGGTGACGATGCGATCCCAGCGCGAACCCTCATCAGATGTCTTTACGATCACAGGTGCGCAACGCGGCCTCAGCCAGGAGCAGACCGGCCGGACTCGTCGGTACCTCATTTCCATGGGCATCCGCACTGGATGCGTCATTGCCGCGATCATCGTCCCCGGGTGGCCGAAGTGGCTCTTTCTTGCCGGAGCCGTCATCCTCCCATATCTCGCAGTCGTGATCGCCAATGCAGGCCGGGAGCAAGACGAACCCGGTGCGCTCGGCGTCTCAGCGCCCATGCAGCGGGCACTCCCCCGTAGTCCGTTCCGCGATTAAGTGCGCATTCCTCTGGCCGTTAGGCTCGCATCATGCTCGCGCTCCTTCGCACTCGTCGCTGGATCGGGTTCACAACGCTCGTCATCGTCCTCATAGTTGCATTCGGATTTCTTAGCCATTGGCAGTGGCAGCGCGCAGACGAGAAGCGCCTTCAGCGCCTGTCTGTCGAGCACTCGCCGGATGGCTCGTTTCGTCCGGTGCAATCGAGCAACATCGCAGCCCTACCAGAGTGGGAGTCGGTGACGGTCATGGGCTCCTTCGATCCGTTGAGACAGGTGCTCGTGCGTCAACGTCCACAGGCTGGGGCAAACGGCTACTGGGTCCTCACCCCGCTCAGTAACGAGGCTGGCCTCACCGTATGGGTCAACCGCGGGTGGATGGCGGCTACCGGACCCGCCATGACAACCCCGGACTCTCCGCAGCCGCCGACCGGGAATGTCGAGGTTACGGGCTGGTGGCGGCTTCCGGAGAGGGTGGCCGAGGCATCGCGAACGGGACTGCCCGATGGCATGGTGGGCGCAGTCGACCCCAGCGTGCTGCCCAACACCACGACAATGTCCGGTTACGTGCAACTCCTCACGTCCACCCCCGAGATGGTCGGACTGATGCCCGTGCCGCGGCCTACCATTGACGAGGGCCAGAACATCTCGTACGCGGTGCAGTGGTTGCTCTTTGCGGCAGTTGGCATCGTCGGGTGGATCATTTTCCTCCGCCGTGAGGCGATCGAGGACCTCGCACGCGATCGAGCCATGAAGGGTGCGTCCGTATGACCTCACCTCACACGGGCCGCTGTTACCTCGTGACCGGGGCGTCGCGCGGACTCGGTTATGCAACCGCCGAGGTGATCGTGGCCGGCGGCGGGCAGGTCCTCCTCATCAGTCGCGACTCTTCCAGGCTCGATGCATCGGTTGCAGCCCTCGGTCCAGCGGCGATCGCGATGTCCGGCGACCTCGCAGATCCACAACTTGCGGGCGCCGTAGTCGCTCGGGCTCTTGCCGAGTTCGGGAGACTCGACGGCGCATTTGTGAGCGTGGGCGGCCCACCCGGCGGGAGCGTCCTATCGACTACTGACGAGGCGTGGCGCACCGCGTTCGACTCCATTTTCATCGGTGCACTACGCCTTATCAGGGAGGTATGCGGCGTAGTTGGGGCAGGGGGCGCGATAGGAATCGTGCTGTCGACCTCAGCTCGGGAGGTACTGCCAGGCCTCACGATCAGCAACGGGCTTCGCCCAGGGCTTGCGATGCTCGTCAAGGATCTCGCTGACGAGGTCGGCCCACGGGGAATCCGGGTCGTTGGACTCCTCCCCGGTCGAATTGCCACCGACAGAATAGCCGAGATCGACGCTGCAGGTGATCCCCGCTCCCGTGAACGATTCGTGGAGCGAATACCGCTGCGGCGGTATGGCACGCCGGCAGAGTTCGGCACCGTCGCAGCATTCCTCCTCAGCGAGCACGCCTCCTACGTGACCGGCTGCCTCATTCCGATCGACGGCGGGTCACTGCGCTCGCCTTAGCTTCCTCACCGCTGCCCACCCGAGCCGTACCATGCCGCAAGTCGTTCAAAGCCCTCGTCAAGACCCACTGTCGGTTCCCAGCCCAATGCCCTCCGGGTCTCTCGCTGGTCGAACCAGTGGGCAGTCGCCAGTTGCTCTGCGAGAAACGTGGTCATCGGCGGATCACCGGCTCGATCACCACGTGGATGCACCCGCCATGCGCGCTCGGCCACCCACCCCGCGAGCCAAGCGGGCCGGTAGGGAATGCTCCGGCTCGGTGCGGTGGCTCCCGCTGCCACCGCCATTCGGGTGAGGAGTTCGGCGACGGTCCGCGGCTGCCCGTTTGACACAACGAAGGCGCGACCGTGGACCAATGAGTCTGGTGCGCGCTCCATCGACGAAATGAGCGCGGTCACCGCGTTGTCGATGTAGGTGGTGTCGATGAGGGCTACCCCTTCGTCGATGAGGAAGAGTCTGCCCGCGCTCGCTCGTGCCACGATCCGTCCGACCAGTTGCTCATCTCCTGGCCCCCACACCAGATGCGGCCTGATCGCGACCACTGCGAACCCGGGGCAGTCTGCGGCGAGCGCGATTATCTCGGACGCCGCCTTGGTCCGCGAGTAGGAGCCGTGTGCCGTGTTGGAGTTTGCGGGGCCTGCTCCTGCGCTGACAAGGGGCGATCCGGAATGCGCGACCGATGGCGACGAGACGTGCACAAACCGATGCACTCCGGCCGCCCGGGCTGCTTCTAGGAGCGAGGTCGTACCGTTGACATTAACTCTGGTGAACTCCGAGTGGGCGCCGCTGACCGCGACCTTCGCGGCGAGATGTATCACCGCCTCGACACCCTGCAAGGCCTCGCTGACCGCACCGCCATCGAGAATGTCCCCACAAACCTCTTGGCACTGCAGTCCTGACGTGCGGCGCTGCAGCACGGTCACCTCATGGCCATTCGCGATCAGGCTCCGAGCAACCGCTCCCCCGAGGAAGCCGCTTGCACCCGTGACGAGGACGCGCACGCGGTCAGCCCCCTGCGCCGGCGAGGATGCTCTCAGCCCAGGTTGCGAGGAGCGTCCGGTCAATTTTCGAGTTGTGGCGGATATCGACCGGCAGGTCACCGCGGACGAGGACCGCTGCCAGATCCACGCCCGTTACCTGTCTCAGGAGATCCGTTCGGTAGACGTCCAGCAATGGCGATCGAGACCTACGGCCGGCTACAGCGAGCACGACGACGAGGACCGCGACGGAAGTACCCCGGGGACCGACACCGACAAGTGCCGCCTGCTCGACGAAGGGCAGGGTAAGCGCGCGCTGCTCAGCCCCAACCGGTGTGAGGACTCCTGATGACGTGACGATGACGTGAGCCAGCCGGCCCTCGACCCACAGGCAGCCTACGTCGTCGATGTGCCCGACGTCGCCGGTTCGATGCCACCCGGGGTTAGCAGATGCTGTCCTATTCGTGGCCCAAAGTCGGTCGTAGCGATCGCGGATGTGGTCCGCCCGCACGGCGATTTCACCGGTGGCGCCGGCTTGCGTCGTCAGGTCATTGGAAGGATGTCCGTCATCGTCGAGCACCGCGATTGCCAGTTCGACCCCGATAACCGGGTGCCCTACGGGAACGCCTTCCGCGGTCCCGATGTCGGGGATTATCGCGAGTTCGACATCGGTGACCGGGAGCGCCTCCGTCATCCCGTAAGGGGTTCGGATCTCCGCTTGCGGCATGAGGCTCGCGGCCGAGACGAGCGCTGCGCGGGGCACGGGAGCCCCGGCGAACAGGGCGAGTCGAACACGCGTGAAGGCATCGCGCTGAAGGGGCGTCAGTTGTCCCTCGGTCACGATGACGTTCGCAAGCGCCGCCGGCGAGGCCCAAAGCACGGTGCCGCTAACCTCGGCAATGGCGTCGCTAAGGGCACCTGCAGTGAGCGTGCGGGGCTTCGTGACATCCATCGCTGGGATTGCCGACGTGATGCCAAGGGCGGGGCCGAGGACCGCCCAGGGGGCAAAGGCCGCGACAAGTGCATCTGATTCGGTCAGGCGGTAGTGCGTGCGGAGGACCTCCACGGTTGCGGAAACCTGCCCGTGGCGATAAACGACCCCCTTCGCGGGTCCGGTGGCGCCGGAGGTGAAGACCACGACCGCTTCGGCCTCGGCGTCCGGCAGCGCCGGGGAACCCTGCTCAGACACCTGCACGGAACCCTGCGCAGTGATCGCTGGCAGGGATGAGGTGCAGATTCTCAAGCCGGGGATGCTCAGGGTTCGAGCCAGGACGAGGCCTGCGCGCACCCCGATCACGTGCCGGGGCTGTGCACCCCTGATGGCGCGACGAATGCCGGCAAGACCAAGGCCGGTGTCGGCGATTACGACGCTCGCCCCGATGGCCCAGCAGGCGTAAACGATGGCAATGAGATCGGCGCCGGGCGGCACGAGCACCGAAACCCGGTCGCCTGGCTCAACACCACGCACCCGCAGTCCGGCTGCGAGTTGGGTAACGCGCAGCGAAAGGGACTCCCACGTGATGAGGCGTGCAGGCCCACGAGCTTGCATCTGTGCAAGCGCGATCGCTCCGGGCCGCTGCTCTTGAGCACGACCGAGTGCTTCGAGTAGGGTCGTTGTCTTCGGACCTGTGGTTATCCGTCCCTCGCGTGTCGCCCCACCGTGAAGCACTGCCTTCGGCTCAGTCCGCTGGCGCGCAGACAGCCACCAGAGGAGGTCGTTCACGAGTCTCGGCGCATCCTCGATGACGAGGTGCGCCGTGCGCTCGTACCGGTGGACGTCAGCGTGCGGAAGGCGATCGATGAGATCTGCGAGATAGCGGTCGGAGAACACCGGGTCATTCGGTCCCCAGAGGAGC
>CAMCSO010000190.1 GCA_945877545.1 Bifidobacterium breve
CGTCGCGATCGCGGCGTAGGCGAACTGATCGGAGGAGAAGTAGTTGCGGAAGCCGTTCAACCAGGGCTGACCGATGATGGGCCCTAGGACCACAGCGAGAGTGATGGCCTGGCCGCAGACGAAACCGATCACTGCCGGGGGGTCTAGTCGTGCGGTCCAAGACCGCCTGTTGGCCCCTTCTAGCATGATTAGCCGTGTAGGCGTCACCCATGGATGGCACGGTGCCCAAAGCCGGTGACCTCGAACACAAGTGGAGTCCAGCATGATGTGAGGCAACACCGTAATGGTGCGATACAGGGTAGGGCAGCACTTTCACCTGAACCCCATCGATCCGCACCCCATCCATCTGGCCCACAATCTGGGTGGGATGAACGATCTGACCGCGATTTCAGGCCGATTCGTTCATCTCGCCCACGTGCACCTCCATGCGTCACACACGAGATGAGATTCAGCACTTCAATCGGTGGATTAAGCCCAGGCTGAGCGACGAATCTGACTCGGCTACGTCAAAGGACGGTAGGCATAGCGCAGGTGGTCGATTCGCAAGACGAAGATCTCGCCCCGATCCTCGTTGATCCGGTAGGGCGTCCGATAGGTTCCCCGGCGAGCGGACCAGACTCCGGGTAGGTCATTGCGGAGGGGCTTGCCGACCCGATTCGGGTTGATTGGCATATGCCCGCCGAGCCGGGGGCGTCAGGACGATCTCGAAGGCGGGCTTAATCATTGGCGTACTTGTCGAACAGCGTCGATCCCCCGAACGACATCCTCGCGGGCGTACGCCGCGCCAGCCTCACGAACATCGGCCAGAGCTTGCGGATCACTGAGCACGTCAATTGGCTCCTGCAACTGCTCATGGTCCTCGGGGCTCATGATCACGGCGGCCGGCTAGCCGTTGCGCGTCACTACGACTGGCTCGTGTTGGTGTTCCACCCGGTCGATGACCTCGGAGAAGTGGGCGCGGACATCTCGAAGCGACTGAGTCGACATGACCACAATGGTGACGCCTTTGGTGCCAGAGATGAACCCGGCGTTTACCGCGAACGCCGGTGGAGGCCCGCGTGATGCGGACCTCCACCGGCGGTTGAGGGGTGGTTACGCGGGCACGACCTTGGCGACCTTGGCTGCGGTCTGCACCCATGCTGATCCGTTGTCGGAATACCCGGCGGGCATGGCGTTTCGCTGCTGCCAGGCGGATCCGTTGTCGGTGTAGCCGGCCGGGCCCGCGTCCTTGACCTGCTTGGTGCCCTGCTGCTGGGTTTCGTAGACGGGGTACGAGGCGTAGCAGGTGTCGCCGTACAGGGTGCCGCCGTTCGAGCAACCGGTTGCCGATGAACCGGGCACGGTTTCTGTGCGGGTGCCGGTCTGCACCGTGACGTAGTTTGCCTCTGCGTGGTAGGTATAGGCGCTGGTCGTGTAGGTGTAGGCGAGGGTCCGTTCGCACAGGTCGCCGCCTGCCTCGCTGAAGCCGTCGGGGCAAACGTAGATCGTCTTGGTCGACGGGATCGCCGGGGCGGGAGCGGGGGCCGGGGTCGTGGGGCTTTCCGGGGCTGCGGGGCTTGAGGGTGTCGCTGGCGCTACGGGCGCCGTGGGGGCGACCGGTGCTGCGGGCTTGGCGACCGGGTCGGCGTTGCCGCCAGCCTCGTCCTTCGCGAGGGTGAATGCCTCGCCCACCGTGACGATCATCGTGGCCGACGCGGGGGTGCCCTTGACCGAGCCGAGCATCGGGGTGACGGTGAAGGTGTATTTCGCGTCGGGGTTCAGTCCGGTGATGAGGGCATGATCGGTTCCGGTGACCTTCATCGACACGGGCGAAGCCGTCGGACTGGTTGCCTCAATGAGGTAGCTGACGCTGCCCGCCTTGGTGCCTGCCGGCAGGAGGGTGTCCCATGAGACGTCGATGCTTGAGTCGATCGGGCCGGCTTGGACGGTGACGGCCGAGGCGACGCCGGCCGCGGTGAGCGTCCGCACGACCGAGGCTTGGGTCGCGCCGACGTAGACGGCGTAGGCCTGCCCGGCCTTGAGTCCGGTGAAGGTGACCGGGCCTGAGTTGGCCGGCTTCTTCGTGATGGGCTGGGTGCCCTTCGTCCAGACGGTGATGGGTTGGCCGCCGTGGCCGATGACGGTGATCGAGTTCGGCTTGGTGGTGAGGACCTGGACGGAGGTGCTGACCTCGGCTGACGAGATGGCGGTGCGGACACCGCTGGCCGTGGTGGTCGCCGCGTGGGCGGCGGGTGCGATGGCGGCACCTGCGGTGCCGATGATGACGGTTGCTGCGGCGATGACGCCGGCGATCTTCATACGATTCATAACCACGGGATGGCATGGAGTTGGCGGTTCCAAACATCACCAGAGCGTGACCTACCTCACACTCCAAAGCTCCGCTTCATCTGGCCCACAATCTGGGTGGGACGAACGATCCGACCTCGATTTCAGCCAGATTCGTTCATCTCGCCCACGCCCACGTTCATGCTGAACACCCGAGGCGACATTCGGCACCTCAACTGGTGTGTCAGGCCGGGCCGTCCGAAGAATCGGACTGGTCTACGTCAAAGGACGGTAGGCGTCCCGCCGGTGGTCGATCCGCAACACGACGACCTCGCGCCGATTCTCGTGGATCCGGTAGAGCACCCGATAGGTTCCGCGGCGAACGGACCATACTCCGGCCAGGTCATTGCGGAGGGGCTTGCCGACCCGATGCGGGTTCTCGAGCAGCACAGTTGTGATGAAGTCGATGACGGCCGCCGCAACCGCCTCGGGCAATTCCTCTGCAATCGCCCGCCGAGCCGGGTGTGTCAGAACGATCTCAAAGGCGGGCTCGGTCACGGGCGAAGATGGCGAACAGCGTCGATTCCCCGCACGACATCCCCGCGCGCATATGCCGCGTCAGCCTCACGGATGTCGGCGAGCGCACCCGCATCGCTGAGCACATCGATCGTCTCCTGCAATTGCTCCAGGTCCTCGGGGCTCATGATGACTGCTGCCGGTTTGCCGTTGCGCGTCACCACGACACGCTCGTGATGGTGCTCGACGCGGTCAATGACCTCGGAGAGGTGGTCGCGAACATCTCGGAGCGACTGGGTTGACATGACCACAATTGTGGCGCTTGATTGCGGGAGTGTCCAGACGTCCAGCACCCACAACATTTCGCGGGCTCAACCCGTGTTCCTTATCGGCCCTTGGGCTTTTGTTTGACCCGTCAAAGTCCATCACCACATTGCCGCTGCCGCCGCTGCATGAAATCGTCGGGATGAAAGCTGGCACCGGTGGCACCATCCAGTACGCCAAGGCGGGAGAGTACGTGGTGCCGACCACCCCACGGTCGCCTTCACGAAAGGGGAACTCATGAGCTATTTCCACCCCGAATAGGAGTTCCAGGTGTGGGTCCTCTACGGCTAAGAACGCAGTCATCCCGGCACCCGCTACCTCATCGAGTTCGCGGGCTCCCAGTGCGACGTCTGCCATTTCGGCGCGACATGCGACAGCAAAAGAGCCGAGGCGAGTTCGATGTTGAAGACGGCGATCCTCTTTATGGTGTGTTCGCCCAGGCTGCGATGGAGATCGTCGAATCCATTCATGGCGGGCTGCGCCGCCACGACGACGCCCGGCTGCTCGACTATCGGGATTGACCCGCCATCATCAAGAACGCCGATACCGGTGCCATGGTGTTTCCACCGGCGCCGTGAGCACCCACGGCGGAGCATCGTTGCGTCATGCGTATTCGCACGACAGCATGCGTACATGTCGAAGACCGTGCAGGTTCGGGAGATTCCGGAAGAGACCTACCTCAAGCTGGCCCAGCGCGCCGCTGAGGCGAAGGTGACCGTACCCGACTACCTGCGGCGTCTGGTTGAACGAGATGTCGCTCGACCCACCGTCGCCGAGTGGGTTGAGCGCACTCGCCGCCGGGGCGGTCCTATCCGTCAGTCGGACGTGATCGAGGCGCTCGACGAGCTGCGCGGCCCGTGGCCCGACGATGCTCGTCGTTGACGCATTGTGCCTCTACGAGATCGTCACGGAGGGCCGACTGGCTGAATCAGTCAGAACGGCCAAACTCAGGAGCGACAAGCTTGCCGCACCGGAGCTGATCGACGTCGAGTTGATGGGTCCCATTCGACGCGACACGCGCGTCGGTGTTCTTCATGAATCGCGCTCGGAGATCGCCGTGGCGGAGCTCCATGATTGGGCCGGGGTGCGCTTCGCCCATCGTGCGTTCAGTGACCGGGTCTGGGAGCGTTCAGCGAATGTGCGCACATGGGACGCCTACGACGTCGCCCTGGCCGAGGCGCTCGATGCACCCCTGGTCACGCTGGACCGCAGACTCGCACGGGCGACAGGGCCGATCTGCCGGTTCATCGTGCCGGACGCCCGAGTGGATGAGATGACCTGAAACGCGTTGATATGACCAGAAATCTCGTCGGTTGCGCCGGATTCTGGTTCAAATGACGGGAGGCGGGGGTTAGGTGCGGGGGTAGGTTACTGAGAGGTCGGCTGTGGCCACTGTTACGTATGGGCTGAACGCGTTTGTCCCGAGCTCCTTGTTGAGGAAGTCTGCGGCCCGCTGGCCCGCCACCCGCATGACCATGCCGGTGTAGTCGGCGCTCACAGTGTCGCCGATCAGACCGAAGCTGCGCCCCTGGATCGACTCGAATGCGAAGACCGGCAGATTGGTGCCGCCCTTCATCACGCAGTCGAGGACCCGGGCTCGGGTGTCGATGGCCGGCGTGGCGCAGTTCACGAAGGCACCCGTCTCGGTGTTCGTAATCCGAAACCCGCCAGCGGCAAAGTTGGCGGAGCCCTTCTTCGCGATGATCGGCAGGGTGACGGTGGCCGAGGTCGCGGTGGAGTTCGTGATCGCAGACCCTGGTGAAACGCCGGTTAGGCGCAGGCCTTCGGAGTTCCACGTTGGGAGGATCCCGTTCCCAGTCTTGAGGATGAAGGTTCCCTCAGCGGGGCTAGTGCCGGGCTCGAGCGCCGAGGCCGTTCCGGCCACAGTGACGCCCACGGCAAGCCCCGCGACGGCGAGACACGCTAACGCGGACACCCGTGAGATGGGGCGGTTCATGCCCATGCGACCTCCAGTGCCCAGGTGTTCGTCCAATTTGCTTCTCGGTTTCTGCAAGGATAACCCCTGTGACGGATGCGACGAACGATGCGACAGATGACCAGCCCCTGCTCGGGCGTCTCGCCGAGAGCGTAGGCAGCGAGCACGTCCTCACCGCCCCTGAACTGGTGGCACCGTACGTCACCGACTGGTCGCGGCGGTTCTCCGGCTCATGCCTCGCTGTCGTCCGGCCAGGCTCGACAGAGGAGGTCGTACAGGTCGTTGTCGCCTGCATCCAGGCAGGCGTGCCAATCCTTCCCCAGGGAGGCAACACCGGCCTCGTCGGCGGAGGCGTTCCGGCAACTCGCCCAGGCCCGCTCGGCCCACCCGTCATCGTCTCCCTGCGCCGACTCGCCGACATCAGCCCCGTCGACGAACTCTCGGGGCAACTCACCGCGGGCGCCGGAGCCCTCCTCGGCGATGTCCAGCGGCACGCCGCTGCGGCCGGCTGGATGTATGGGGTCGATCTCGCTGCGCGCGATTCGGCGTCGATCGGCGGCACCGTCGCGACGAACGCAGGCGGCATCCACGTCATCGCGCACGGCATGACCCGCGCCCAGCTCGTCGGCATCGAGGCCGT
>CAMCSO010000191.1 GCA_945877545.1 Bifidobacterium breve
GACCCGGTATGGGTGAGGCATTTGCGGGACGCTGGAACGCGGCGCGAGAACCGTTGCTTGACGTGCCGTAGATCGATCCTCCGGGGGCCCGGACGTTGCGCTCGTAGTCTTCCGGGGTGCGAATCTCGCGCCACAGGATTCGGTCTCGCAGGTCGGTGCCGCGGTTGGCGAGGATCGTGAGCACGCGATCCGCGTATGCCTCGGCGACACCCGGTATTGACCAGTCGACGGTACGATCCCGACCGTCACCGTGGCGAGGCGCATTGACGAGGACGAACCAAGACTCGTGGTCTGAGTCGGGTCGCATAAGCGAATCATTTGGTACACAGGCGTAAACCGTCGGGTCCTGGACCGGGCGCGGCCGCGGGCCGAAAATATCGTCGAACTCGTCGTTATAGTGCTCGGGGAACCACACGTTGTGGTGCTCGACTCCGGGGGTTCGGCCCTCCACTGCAAGGAGTAGCACGAAGCCGGCGAGCGACGCCGGCGACTTCGCGAGGTCCTTCGCCAGACGGGCTGCACGCGGATCACCGGCGAGCAGCGTGCCGTACACCTGCCCGGCATCGGCGTTCGCGACGACGATGTCCGCTGCCAAGCGAGTGCCGTCATCGAGGGTGACCCCGCAAGCTTTGCCGTCCGAGAGGTTGATCGAGGCCACGGAGGTGCCGAGTCGCACGTTGACCCCCCGCTCGGCGCACCGGGTGGCAAGTGCGTCTCCGAGGGTGCCGAGCCCGCCGCCGAGGTGCCATGCGCCGAAGGTCTGTTCGACGTAGGGCACCGTCGCGAGGACAGCGGGAGCGAGCCGGGGGTCGGAGCCGGTGTACGTCGCATATCGGTCGAGGAGGGTGATGAGTCTGGGGTCGCGCAAGTACTGGCCACCGAGCGCCCGAAGTGACGTGAACGGCGCGACGGTGCGGATGTCCTGCGGGTTCCTCGCGAGCGACAGGACGCTCCTGAGCCCGCTGAGCGGCGACTGTAGGAACGGCTCGCGCGTGACCTGCCACATGGCCCCACCACGCTGCATGAGTGCCCGCCAGTCAGCCTCCGCCGATCCACCGAAGGCGGCACCTAGTGCTGCCGCGCACCGTGCCGGGTCGACCCCCGGCATGACAACCGTGGATCCGTCGGCGAACCGGTAGCGGAAGGCGGGCTCAAGCGGCTGCAGGTCGACGGCGTCCTCGAACGCACCGCCGGTTTTGAGAAACAGATCGCGGTAGACGGCGGGGAGGGTGAAGAGCGAGGGACCGGTGTCGAATGCGAATCCGTCACGGCGGTAGGTGCGCAACTTGCCGCCGACCTGATCGCCCTGCTCAAGGACCGTGACGGTGTGACCCTTCACTGAGAGCCGTGCCGCGGTCGCTAGCCCTCCGACTCCCGCTCCGATCACCACCACCGTGCCCATGGGGCCAGCCTAGGATCTGACACGAGGAGGCATGGATGCGCGACCTACTTGGTGATCGGGAGCTCGACGATTTCTGCAGCGCACGCAGCCGCTGGGAGCGTCGTGGCCATCACCTGGTCGGCTCGGCCACGGCGGTGACCTTCACTGCCGCCATTGCCTGGGTGAACCAGATTGCTGGTGCATCAGAGGAACTCAACCACCACCCGGACATCGACATCCGCTGGTGCACACTCACGTTTCGGCTCAGTACGCACTCGTCAGGTGGGCTGACCAACCTCGACCTACTCCTCGCCGATCGCATCGATGTGATCGTGGATGCCGCCGCCCAACACGCCCTGAGCGACACAGGCGGCTAGACGGGCCGCCCCTTCCAGGAGTTGGTCCCGCGCAGGTGGCGACGCCATGACACCGCGTTGAGTGCGCTGAACGCCAACGTGGATGCCGGCTGCGCGGCCGCGTCGGGCCAGACGCGCTCGCCGGTGCGGCGTGCGACCAAGGCGCGGCTCGCAACCCCGGCCGCGTAGCCCGCGAACCCAAGGGCACGCGTGTGCCGGTCCCGCGAGGCAATCATCGCTGCGGGCGGCACGACATAGGCGATGAGGAGAAGGGCGTTCACGGCAACGGACCCAGCAGGCCCTCCGAACGCAGACCACAAACTCTTGGCGTACCCATTGGCGACCTCTCCAGCCCCCTCATACATGCGGCACTGTGCGAGTGACGAGCCGTCGACTGTTGCGGTGAGGTGCCCCGCGGTCTTGAAGGCCCGCATGAGCGCGACGTCCTCAACGATCTCGCCGCGGACGCAGGCATGGCCGCCCACGGACCGGTAGGCGCGGGAATCGACGACGATGAATTGCCCATTAGCGGCGGAGAGCGAGGGGCGATGGGATCGTTCGGCCCAGCCGAGGGGAAGCGTTGCCGCCCAGGACCAGGTCACGAGCGGCTGGACGAGTCGTTCGAGCCATGACGTCGCGACCTGCCGGGGATATGGCGCGATGAGGGCGAAGGACCCGGCTCGCATCTCGGCGAGTGCTGCTCGGGCGGCCCACGGCTCGAGGTGGACGTCGGCATCGACGAAGACGAGAACCGACCCTTCGGCGCGGCGGGCGAGTCGGGCGCATGCCCACGGCTTGCCCAGCCAGCCGGGGGGCAGTGGCTCTTGGCCGCCGGTGATGACGGTGAGTCGGGGATCGATGATCGACGCGAGGATCTCACTGGTCCGGTCGGTGGACCCGTCGTTGAGCACGATGACCTCAAGGCCGTCGATGTCCTGCTGTGCCAGTGCACTTCGGACCGTCTGCTCGATGTGTGCCTGCTCATTGCGCGCTGGGATCAGCAGGCTCACCCGCTCCGAGTCGGGCATCGCGTTACGGCGAGGCGTGCGCAGGGCCCGCAAGTTCACGACGGTGTGCCCGGTGATCGCGAGTGCTATCCCAGCCCCGACCGCTGTCAGGGCCCGGATCACCACTGAGGCTGACTCCAGGCGCGCCACCACCATGGAATGATGACGGCGCCCATGCAGATGCCTCCCCAGAGCGCCACTGCAGGCTCGCCGAAGAAGATGAGGGCGGCAAACACATTTGATACATAGACCCACGAGAGCATGAGGGTGGGCACGCCGTCCTTGGCAGCCTTCCTTGGGAGACGGTCCAGCAGGTACATGAGGACGCATGCGGTGAGGAGCCAACCGAGGAAGTTCTGCAGTGGGATTCCCTCGATCCCAGGCAGGGTCCAGTTGACCGCGTTCCAGACCCAGTAGCCCTCGCCCACCATCTGCGGGTCGAGGAAGAGGTCCCAGGACGCGAAGAGGAAGCCGCCTATCACGGCGGCCGCCAGGCCTTGGCCCACCATGCGCTGCGTGGCGAGGAGGCAGGGATAGGCCATCATCGCCCAAGCCATTGGGATGACGAGCGGCACACCGAGGAGAGCCGGGCCGAGGGCATCGGAGTAGGAGTAGTCGCCGAACGGGAACTGTGTTGCTACCCCGAGCGCCTCTATGCCCCAGCCGAGTGTGAGAGAGATTCCCAGAAATCCAGCGGTCCATGCGAGGCCGCGAGTCGCGAGTGCATGGGTGGTGCTCGTGAGGAAGAATCCGACGACGGTGATGGACGTAAGGATGGCCCGCGAATCACCAACGGTGAGGATCCAGGCGATCTGGCCGATGATCGTGACGGCGGCGATTCCCCAGGGGACGTAGACGAGCCAGGCTGAGGGTGGGCCGCCCCTGTCGGAGTGCGGGCCCGTATACACGCGCACGCTCATGACCGAGAGTCTAAGGTCCAGCCCACCCCCTCGCCGTCTCACCCGGATTCTGGGTGCGATGAATGAATATGGCAGCCTCGGAGCGGTATTCGTTCATCCGCCCCGGATTCTGGGCGAGATGAAATGGGGGCTTGGTGGCTGCTTGCGCGCGCAACGCTCGCCACACTCACCTCCTAGGATGACCTGGTACGCGTGACGTTCAGGCAATCGGCGGAGGTAGCCCCATGACCACAGTTCGCATCGGCGATCGGCTTCTCGGGACGGACGAGCCGACCTACTTCATCGCCGACATCGCCGCCAACCATGACGGCGACCTTGATCGGGCGCTCGAACTCATCACCCTTGCCGCGCGGGCTGGGGCCGATGCCGCGAAGTTCCAGCATTTCCGCGCCGCACACATTGTGAGCGACTACGGATTCCGCAGCCTAGGCGGGCAGCTCGATCACCAGGCGTCGTGGTCGAAGTCGGTCTTTGAGGTGTACCAGGACGCGTCGCTCCCTTGGGAGTGGACCCCAATCCTCGCCAAGCACTGCGCCGAGATCGGCATCGAGTTCATGTCATCGCCGTACGACGTCGAGGCCGTCGCGCACCTCGATCCCTACGTCAACGCCTACAAGGTGGGTTCTGGCGACGTGAACTGGCTCGAGGAACTCGCCTTCATCGCCTCGATGGGCAAGCCGGTCATCATCGCGACCGGCGCATCAACGCTAGACGATGTCCATCGCGCCATGACCCTCCTCACCGAGGCGGCAGTGCCGATCGTCCTCATGCAGTGCAACACGAACTACACCGGCTCCGCGGACAATCTCGGCTTCGTGAACCTCCGCGTGCTTGAGCAGTTCGCGGCCGAGTTCCCGGGCGTTGTCCTCGGGCTCTCCGATCACACCCCCGGCCATGTGACGACCCTCGGGGCTGTCGCCCTCGGAGCCCGGGCGATCGAGAAGCACTTCACCGACGACACCACGCGCGAGGGCCCCGACCACGGTTTCTCCCTCGATCCCATTACCTGGCGGGCGATGGTCGACGACACTCGCCGGCTCGAGACCGCGCTTGGCAACGGCAGCAAGGAGATCGAGGCTAACGAGCAGCAGACGGTCGTGCTCCAGCGCCGATGCGTGCGCGCGGCACGTGACCTCACCGCTGGCTCGCTCATCGATCGGTCTGACCTCGAGGTGCTGCGCCCCGCCCCGGCGGATGCAGTGCCGCCGCAGTCCGTTGCCCTCGTTGTTGGCCAGACGCTCACGCGCGACCTCGTCGTCGGCGAGCACCTCGTCTGGGAGGACTTGGCTCCGTCAGCATGAGCGGCGGGCATGTCGTCTACGCCTCGACGGGGCTGGGAATCCACGATCGCAGGTGGATTGCTGCACTCGAGGGGTGCGGGTTCACGGTCGAGGTGCGAACCGAAGATGTATCCCTCGTCGAGGCAGTCGCCAGTGCTCGGCCGGCTGATGCCCCGGTGCTCGCTGGCCCGCTTGACACCGTCGCCCGCAGGCTTGTCGGGCTGCCTCGCGCGGTCATCGGCCTGTCATGGGGCTACGACTTGCAGCAGGGGCACTCGAAGGCGGCGTCGCTCGATGAACTCGGCTGGATCCGAGATCTGGACGGTCTGGTCGTAGACAGCCCCGTCACCCGTGACCTAGCGATGTCCCTTGGGCTGCCGGGGGAGCGGATCGCGCTCATCCCATGGGGCGTCGATCTCGACCTGTTTACCCCGGACGGACCTCGAACCACCGCTGCCGACCATGGCTTCGATGAAGCCAGCCGAGTGGTGCTGTCACTGCGCACGCATGATCATCTCTATCGAACGGGCGATGTCATAGAGGCGTTTGCGGCAGCAGCTCGCATCAATCGGAACGTCGTGCTCGTCATGGGCGCGGATGGGCCACTCACGGCTAATCATGTGCTGAGGGTTGCCGAACTTGGTCTCGAGAATCGCGTGCGCTTCATCGGGAGGGTCGATGAAGAGGCACTGCCTGAACTTCTCCGCGGCGC
>CAMCSO010000192.1 GCA_945877545.1 Bifidobacterium breve
GTTGAATCGGGCATCGACATCCCGAACGCGAACACGCTCATCGTCGACAGAGCGGACAATTTCGGCCTCAGCCAACTCCACCAACTCCGTGGTCGGGTGGGCCGAGGCCGTGAGCGGGCATATTCGTACTTCCTGTACGACCCGCAGCGACCCCTGACCGAAACGGCTCACGAGCGGCTTGCAACGATTGCCCAGCACACCGATCTGGGTTCGGGCATGCGCATCGCGCTGAAGGACCTCGAGATCCGTGGGGCGGGCAATCTCCTCGGTGGTGAGCAGAGCGGTCATATCGCCGATGTCGGGTTTGACCTCTACGTCCGGCTCGTCGGTGAGGCCCTCGCGGAACACAAGGGAGAAACCGAGCAGACCTTCGCCGACGTCAAGGTGGAACTACCCATCAATGCCCACATCCCCCATGAGTTCATCCCGCATGAGCGACTTCGCCTCGAGGCTTACAAGCGACTCGCCGACGCCGCCACCGATACTGCGGTAGATGAGGTCTCGGCAGAGCTCACCGACCGATACGGATCGCTCCCAGATCCGGTGCTCTCGCTCCTTGCCGTGGCCAGATTCCGCGTGCTGGCCCGCTTGGCGGGGCTCACCGAGGTCAATGCCCAGGGGTCGTTCATCAGGTTCCACCCCGTGGAGCTGCCAGAGTCCGGGCAGATGCGACTGACCCGGCTGTACCCGCGCACGCTCATCAAGGCGGCAGTCCGTACCATCATGGTGCCGAGACCAACAACCGCGCTCATGGGCGGCCAGCCGGTCGTCGACTCCGAGTTGCTGGAATGGGCGGCGGATTTCATTCGCACGGTCCTTCCTCCGACGCAAGTACTTCCATCGCAAACAGCACTTTCGACTACGAATGCGCAGGAGCCATCGTGAATACGTCCCGTCTGCCCAGGCTCGCCGCTGGTATCGCCGTCGTGGCACTCGCAATCGCGGGGTGCAGCTCGCCGACCCCGGGAGCTGCAGCTGTCCTTGGCGATACCAGGATTACCGAGACGGCGCTCACCGCGCAGGTGCAGACGGTGCTCACTGCCCAGGGCAAGGGGCTCGACACCGCTGACGCGGCGCTCACCGCGCAGACCCTCGACCGGATGGTGAAGAGCGAGCTCGTCGACATGCTCGCGACCCGGGCAGGCATCGAGATCACCCAGGGTCAAATTGACGCCCAAATGACGGAGTACGACACCCAGGCGGGCAATCGCGCCGAGGTGGAGAAAATCTTCCTCGAGCAGGGCATCGCCCCGAGCCAAATTCCCGGCGTCATTGTTCTGAATCTCCAGGCGAACGCGCTCGGCCTCCAGCTCGCCCCCGATGCCGATGCTGAAGCGCAGGGTCAAGCGGTGGTGAAAGCCATCACCGTCCTCAGCGAATTACTCGAGACCGAGGTGAGCCCACGCTACGGAACGTGGGATGCGGCCACCTTGCAGGTCGGGCCGGCTCCAAACGACCTGTCATCCCCGCCGGCTGGATAGTCGCGGGCTTGGGCGCCGACGGTAGAGACAGAAGGGCCAGACGTGGCAAGCATGGCAGTTCAGCCCGGGCACGCGTTTCTTGAGCTCGTAGCGGTCATGGACCGGTTACGTTCGCCGGGCGGTTGCCCGTGGGATGCCCGCCAGACCCACCGGAGCCTCGTCGAATACCTCGTCGAGGAGACCTACGAGACCGTCGAGGCTATCGAGACCGATGACCGGGCGGGTCTTCGCGAGGAACTCGGTGACCTTCTCCTGCAGGTGGTATTTCACGCGCGAATGGCTCAAGAGGATCCCAGGGATCCCTGGGACATCGATGACGTGGCCGAGGGGATCGTTGCGAAGCTCGTCACGCGGCATCCGCATGTCTTCGCGGGTGAGGTCGCCGGTACTGCCGAAGAGGTCGAGGCGAATTGGCATGCGCGCAAGGCTTTGGAGAAGGGACGCTCCTCGGTCACCGATGGGATCCCGATGCAGCTTCCGGCCCTCGTCCTCGCCTCGAAGGTGCTCGCTAGATCCGTCGCGTTCACCGATGATCTTGGCGTGCCGGGCGAGATGGAGCCCGCGCTTGGCGCGGTCGGCGGGATCGTCGACGAGTCACAATTCGGTGATCTTCTCCTTGCGCTCGTCTCCATTGGATGCGATGAGGGCTGGGACGCGGAGGCAGCCCTGCGCGGTGCCACCCGGCGCCGGATGGAGTCGATCCGGGCGCTCGAGGGCAGCGATGAGTGAGTCAGCGATGGCGCAGTTCCGGGCTCTTGCCGGCGCGGTCGTAGATGAACTGCTGTCCTGGGAGCCGGTTGCGGCCACTTGGCTCGGCGATCATCGATTCGACGGCATGCTGCCTGACTTCTCCACCGCACATCTCACCCAATGCCGGACGCGGATCGAGGACTGGTTGACCGACCTCGACGCGCTCGACGACCTCGAACTCGATCCAGATGACCTCGTCGACCTCGACATCCTGCGAGCCCAACTCCTGCGCATCCACTTCGAGATCACCGAACTCCGAGCGACCACCTGGAATCCGATGCTCTGGAATCCCGGCACCGCTCTCCACCTGCTACTTATCCGCGATTTCGCGCCGATCGAGGTGCGTGCCGAGAGTCTGCGGGGCAGGCTGGCCGAGATCCCTAGGTTCATGGATGATGCGCGTGCCGAGTTGACGTCGATGCCGCGCATCCATGTCGAAACCGCAATGGCCCAGCTTGCTGGTGCGATCGCGCTCATCGAGGGCCAGGTAGCGGATGTCGTTGCTGATGAGGGGCTCATCCGATCGGCGAGCGCTGCGGTGTCGAGTTTCGTCGAATGGCTAACCGAGCGCCTGCCGGATGCTCATCAAAGTCCGCGGCTTGGCGAGCGACTGTATTCGGCGGTGCTATGGCACTCCCTCGATGACACCATCACAGCGCCTGATCTGCTCGAACAGGCCGAGAAGTCACTTAAGGCAATTTGCGCTCGAATGCGCGTGGTCGCAGGGGAATATCTCGGTGAGTCCCCCGAGGCTGACGGAGTCGTCGAACGCGCACTGGCGCGCGTGGCGAGCTCAGCGACCGTCAGCGATGCCACTGTGCTTGGGATCGTCGAGAAGGCAATGGATAGGTCGCTCGCCTTCGTCCGCGAGCACGATCTCGTCTCTATTCCTGAAACGGATGTGCGCATTATCGAAATGCCGGAGATCCACCGTGGCGTTGCGGTGGCGTATTGCGACGCTCCGGGGCCGCTGGAGCAGGGCAACCTGGCCACTTTCGTGGCAGTGTCGCCGACTCCGTCCGAGTGGTCACCTGAGCGCGTCGAATCCTTTTACCGTGAGTACAACGCTGTTCAACTCCACGACCTTACGATCCACGAGGCTTTTCCCGGCCACGTGCTGCAATTGGCGTATGCGAGGACGTTCGCTGGCTCGACCAATGTACGACGGCTTGGCATGAGCGGCGTGTTCATCGAGGGCTGGGCCGTGTATGCCGAGGAGCTCATGCTTGATCGAGGCTATTCACCGGATGGCTCCGCGGAGAGTTCGTTGGCACTGCGTCTTCAGCAGCTAAAGATGCAGGCCCGAATGACGATCAACACGATCCTCGACATCAGGGTGCACGCCGGTGATCTCGAGGAGCCGGAGGCGATCGACCTCATGCGCACCAAGGGGTTTCAGGAGGAGGGGGAGGCAGTGGGCAAGTGGCGCAGGGCGCTGCTCACCGCAGGGCAACTACCGACCTACTTCACCGGATACCTCGCCGTACGGGCCATCGCAGGTGACCTGCGAATCCTCCACCCCGACTGGAGTGATCGGGCGATTCATGACCTCATGCTGAGCCAGGGATCACCCGCGCCCCGTCACCTTCGAATTCTGCTCGGGATCTAGCGGTCACGACGAATCCTCGCTTGTCCGATGTGACCAGCGTTAATCACGGGCGTCTGTGGGTTTAGCATGGTGTGGTGATCACAGAGGTCGATAACGCGCTTGTCAGTCTGCTGTCGACGCAGACTTACTCGGGTGAACGGGTGCAGGTCGACTTAGACCCGCCGAACAGGGACTGGGCGGCTCGTCGCTCCGGTCCGGTGCTCAATCTCTTTCTGAACGATGTGCGCGAGGACACCTCGAAGCGTTCGGCGAACATGATTGAGACCCGCAATGCCGAGGGTCTCGTCATTGCCAGGCGCCCCCAGGAACGGACCTTCATGTTCACGTATGCCCTGTCAGCCTGGACCTCTCGGGCCGAGGACGACCATGCTCTGCTGAGTGCGGCACTCCTCGCACTTTTGCGCCAGGATTATTTGCCGGAGGAACTCTGCTCGGGCCCCTTGGCCGCACTCGCAGCTGGTGGTCGGCCGGCCATCCTCCGGGTGGGTGGCCTGCTGTTCTCGGAGCGACTTGCGACCGAATTGTGGACCTCGGTTGGTGGTGAGTATCGGCCGACTGTTGCCATCACGGTGTCGACGGTGATTCAGGCGGGCCTGCCGGCGCCGGCAGGCCCGCGTCAAACCGAACCTCCCAAGTTCGTTTTCCAGGACATGCCACGCGATGTCGTTGAGGAGGTCCATGGCCCGGACCCGAACCAGCCGCCTGCGTCGGAAGGTATCGAGCAGCGCCTTCGCACCCGTTACCGGCGCGCCAAGGAAACCTAGGTCAATCCTCGTTCGAAAGTGCTGGCCAGTGGATGAAGGCTTTCTCTGGGAAGTTGAGACGCCCTGATTTACGCCACTCCTCGCGGGCCCCGTGCAGCACATGCTTTGGCTCGATTGGCGACCCGTGGGCTGCTGCAGAATATGCAGCCGAGATGACCGCTGCCCGAATGTAGCCACCGGTGAGGTCAAGGATCGAAAGGTCATCACAGTGCTCTGGGGTGAGGAGTTCGACGTGGCCTTGAAGGGCTGCCCGCCAGATCTCTCGTCGAGACTCCTGGTCGGGCTCGGGGAATTCGACGATCATGTCCAGGCGCCGCTGGAAGGCATCGTCGAGATTCGACCGCAGATTTGTTGTGAGGATGGCGAGGCCGTCGAAGGCTTCAATTCGCTGCAGGAGGTAGGCGACCTCGATGTTCGCGTAACGGTCGCGCGCGTCTGAGACGTCTGACCGCTTCCCGAAGAGAGCGTCAGCCTCGTCGAAGAGGAGAACTCCGTCCTCATTCTCGACGGCCCTGAAGACCTCCTCAAGGTTCTTTTCGGTCTCGCCGATGTATTTGTCGACGACGCTCGCGAGATCGACGACAAAGAGCGGCACGGTGAGCTCCCCCGCGAGAGCCTCGGCTGACATCGATTTTCCGGTGCCGGACGGACCCGCGAACAGTGCTGTGACGCCGCGCCCGCGGGCACCCCCGGGACGCATGCCCCATTCATCGAGGACCCGGGTTCGATAACGAACGCGATCGCGCAACGCAAGGAGTTGGCGGGCCGGGCGTTGCTCAAGCACGACATCTGCAAGGACGAGCGCCGGCTTCACGGTTTGGATCCGCGCGCGGCGCTCTTGGCCGCTCACGCGCAGGAGGGCGGCAGATTCGGCGCCGGTGACGGTGGCGGCGATGTCGTCAGGCTCGAGGTGGGTCGCAGTCTGGGCAAGCGAGGGGTCGGCGTCCGGCGCCAGCAGGCGCCACCATTGCTG
>CAMCSO010000193.1 GCA_945877545.1 Bifidobacterium breve
TATGGGCGCTGAGAAGTTCGGTCGGCGGAGTCACGAGAGCGACTGACACGCCATGCTCCTTTCATTGACTAAAGAATGCTCCGGTCTGGCTCCACGCCTGTCAAGGGCTCGGCTGGCCCCTGCGTGCATCTGGCGGATATCTGCTGCGCATTTCGGATACTCGTGCCTCCGGGGCGTGCCTAGGCTCAACCCGTCGTGATGACGGGCGCATTGGGCGACCCGGGAGAAATGGCTGATCTGCGATCGTGAGGAGAGCTCGTGCTGCTGTCAGGGAAGGTGGCCATCGTCACCGGTGGTGCAACATTGTTCGGGCAGGCTGTCGTGCAGACTCTCGTGGACGAAGGCGCGTCGGTCCTCGTTGCCGATATCAATGCCGAAGGCGGCCGTGACTGCGTCGCAGCACTCGGTGACAGCGGCCTGTTCCTCGAGGCCGATATCGGCTCGGACGATGCTGTGGCGCGAGTTGTCAGCGAGACACTCGGCCGCTGGGGGCGCATCGACGTCCTCGTCACTCTCGCCTGCTCATACAACGACGCTGGTGCCGACAGCACGCGTGAGCAATGGCTCGCGACTCTGAACGTGAATCTGGTGAGCATGGCGATGCTTGGTGGAGCCGTGCGCCCGCATATGGCGGCAACCGGGGGAGGCAGCATCGTCAACCTCTCGAGTATCTCGTCGAAGGTCGCTCAGACTGGCCGGTGGATCTACCCCGTGAGCAAGGCTGCGATCGTGCAGCTCACGCGGAACATGGCAATGGACTATGCGTCAGACCGGATTCGGGTGAACTCCGTCTCGCCGGGCTGGACCTGGTCGGCGATCATGGACCTGCTGAGCAAGGGCGACCGGACGAAGACCGACTCGGTGGCAGCGCCCTTCCATCTCACCGGCCGAGCCGGCGACCCCCAGGAGGTGGCGCACGTGATCGCCTTCCTGGCAAGCGACCGCGCCTCTATCGTGACGGGCGCAGATTGGGCCGCCGACGGCGGCTACTCGGCGATGGGCCCGGAGCAGGTTGTCCCCGCAATTCCGCTGCTCGAGGCCTAAGCGCGGGTGGCCACGAGAAGGGCCGCCGGCCAGTGCAATGCACGTGGTGGGCGGCCCTTTTCGCGAATGTCCGTCAGGCGGAGATCTTCGATCTGTTGCGCTTGAGAACCTCGGTCGTGAGCTTTGCGTAGTTCTTCGGGTTGATCGGCAGGAGCCACTCATTGAACCTGGTGAAGCCGCCGACGCTCACGCGCAGGTCATCGAGCAATTCGTCGACGTTGTGAATGGAGAAGGGGATGATGTTGGTCCCGCGGGCGTGCTTGCCCTCCGTGCGCTTCTCCATCCACGCCAGTCGCCTCGTGATGTGGTCAATCTGCTCCTGCTTGCTCGGCAGGGTGAGATCGCCGAGGAGGTAGGCGGCGAGCCAGAGCGCTCCGATCTCGCAGTTGAGCTGGCTGAAGAACGAGGAGTTGTAGCCGTTGAAGGCGAGGTTCGGAACATCGACCGGGAGCAACTGCCGGTAGAGGGCGAAGTTGCCGCGGTCGTCGGTGACGCGGTCGAGGATCGCGTCGTCCAGGAATGGCACCCGCTGATGGAAGCCGGTGCCGCAGATGACGTAGTCCGCGGGGATGGTTTCGCCAGTCGACAAGGTCACCTGGCCTGCGGCCATGCCGGTGATCTCGCACTCGCGCTTGACCGTCAGCTGACCGCTCTTGACCTTGTCGAAGAATCCGTCGGAGGCAAGGCTCACCGTGCTTCGGGTGATCGTCTCCAGTGAGTTGTGCGGATTGAGGTTGACCTTGGGATCATCGAGGCTGAACTGCCCGGTGACGACCGACTGCACGCTTCCGAGCATCGACTCGCGAACCTTGTTTCCGCCGGAGTGGAACCACTTCTCGAAGCCCTTGAGCTCGATGTAGGGGAACAGGGCCTCGCCCATGCGGGTGAGCAGGAGCATCTTGTAGTTGAGGACATTCTTGAACTTCTTAGGGATCTTCCAGATGATCGTGCGGGCGATGACCGTCGTCGAGGCACTGATGCCGACGGTGGCATTCGCGACGTCGCATGAGGACTTGCCGAACCCGACCACGACCACGTTCTTGCCTCGCACGTCGTTCACGTCGTGGAAGTCAACGGTGTGCATGATCCTGCCACCGGCCGCGAGGAAGGCGTCCTGGCCGGCGAACGTCGGCACGGCAGGGTCGCTGAAAATGCCGTTGCAGACGACCAGAAAGTCAAAGGTCCGAGATGTCGCAGCGCCGCCGAACATCGTCTCGACTGTCCAGCTGCCTGCCTGTTCGTCGAGTGACGCGTGAGTGACCTCGGTGTTCAGGTTGATGCAGTCGCGCAGGTTGAAGTGGTCGACATAGCCCTCGAGGTACTCTTGGACCTGCTGGCCCGAGGGCCATTCGGGGTAGCCCTTGGGGTAGGGGTAGTCGGTGAGGGCGTAGGTGCTTCGCACGTTCTGGGTGGTGAGGCCCGGGTACCGGCGCGACGTCGACCAGACTCCGCCGACCTCGCTGTCCTTCTCGTACACCGTCACGTCGAACCCGAACTCGCGGAACACCTTCGCAGTGCTGAGGCCGCCGAAGCCGGCGCCGATGATTGCAATAGTCCGTGTCATGCGCCGAACAGTACGAATGACTGCGGTGCCGAACTATCCTCTCGGCGCTGGAGATATCCGAATTGCGCAGGGGACTTGCCCTGATGACTCGACGATCGCGTCGTTCAGCAGGTCACGAGTCCGCGCCGATCGAGAAACCGGCGTCGATGTCCTCGGGTCGGTAGGTCTTGAACGCGATGTGGGTCTCGGTCGACTGCACGCCGTCGATGCGTCCGATGCCTTCGTTCACGACCTCGGCGACCCGATCGTGGTCGACGACCTCGATCAGGGCAACCATGTCGATCTTGCCGGTGACTGAGTAGACCGATCGGATGCCCTTGACCTGGGCCATCGCCTGGCCGACGTCGTTCACCTTGCCGGGTGCAACCTGGACGAAGCAGAGCGCAGAGATCATTGCCGCAGCCTATCGACGGCTGCGGGACCGAGGAAGACCCGTGCATTGCCCCCGAGGAGCGCAGTGCGGACGGAATCGTCGAGGCCGCTGGCCGAGCGGATCAAGGCCCCTGATGGTCGCTCGCCGAGTGGGTAGGGATAGTCGGAGCCGAGCATCACCCGGTTGGCCCCGAGGGTGTCGATGAGGAGTCTGAGCGCGGGCTCGGTGAACACCGCGGAGTCGACGCTGAAGCGATCGAGGTAGTGGCTGGGCGGATGCTCGCTGGTAGCGATGGTATCCGGGCGGCGATGCCAGGCGTTCTCGACTCGGCCGAGCCAGAAGGCGAAGGATCCGCCGCCATGGGCGAAGCAGATTCGCAGGTCGGCAGGCAGTTGGTCGAAGCCGCCGCCGAGGATGAGGGCGAGGATCGACAGGTGGGTCTCCGCGGGCATGCCGGTCAGCCACTGAGCCATCCATCGGTCAAGCCGCGGCGAGTTCGGCAGGTCCCAAGGGTGGACGAATACCGGCATGTCGATCGAGGCGCAGTGCTGCAGGAAGGCGATGATGCCCGCGTCATCGAGGTCTCGGTCGCCGACGTGGTTGCCGATCTCGACGCCGAGGTGGCCGTTCACCTTGCATCGCTCGACCTCCCGGCAAGCGGCATCGGTGTCTTGAAGGGGTACCTGAGCAAAGGGAAGGAGCCGCTTGGGTGCGGGGGCACAGATCTCGAGCGCGAGATCGTTGAAGATGCGACATACCTTGTCAGCCTCGATCGGATCCCACCCGTAGCTGAAGAACACCGGCGTAGGGGAGACGACCTGCACATCGATGCCGTCGGCATCCATGTCTGCCAACCGGCGTTCGGCATCCCAGCAGTCCGATTCGATCCGACGAAACTCGTTCGTGCCGAGCATGATCATCGCGTCATGCTCGGTTTCGACCCGCAGCCAGGGCCACTCGCCACGTGCCGTCATCTCATCGGACGTGGCGAGGTCTGGCCAGCCGTGCGGAACGTAGTGGGTGTGGATGTCGATGGCGAGGTTCGCGGCCCCGCCCTGTGGTGTCGGGGTGCTGGCCAAGGCCTCGGTCATCCGCGGCCGGGGTGCACGGCTGCGCACCGACCGCAGGTTCGCAGGCCCGTCTCGTCCGAAGTGAACCGCTCGAACGCGGGCGGGAGGTCGGCGACGATATCGCGCACCTGGAGTTCGACGACGTAGAGCAGGTGGTGGCACGTCGGGCAATACCACTGGAATCGCTCGAGGACGCCCTCCTCGCGGATGCGCTCGATGACGATGCCAATGGACCCGGGCTCCGGCCGCTGAGGCGAATGAGGCATGAGGCGCGGCAGCATCCACATGTCGCCCTCGCCCACGTGCACGGTCTCGGGCCCGTCCTCGGTCATGAGATTGACGTGCATGCTGCCGCGGACCTGATAGAACCACTCCTCGTACGGGTCGACATGGAAGTCGGTGCGGCTGTTCGGCCCGCCGACAACCTGGACGATGAAGTCGCTCATGCCCATGGGAAGCTGCTTGTTGCCCACGGGGGGCTTGAGCAGATGCTCGTTTGCTGCGACCCACGCCGGGAAGTTGATCGTCGGCGGAATACTCGTCATTTGAATTCCCTCTTCATTCGGTCAGTCGCGCATTCGGGCAATATCAGCCCGCCATGAACCGTCCGCCGTTCACGTCGAGCACCGCACCGGTGATGTAGGACGACTCCTCGCTCGCGAGGAAGAGCACGGGCTCGACGCATTCGCGAAGCTCGGGCATCCGGTGCAGGGGGATCGAATCGAGGACCTCGTTGCGGTCCTTGTCGGCCATTGCGTCGAACATGCCCTGGAGCCGTCCGGTGAGGAAGAGGCCGGGCGCGATGGCGTTGACCCTGATGCCGTCGGGGCCGACCTCGCGGGCGAGCCTTCGGGTGAGACCGAGGACGCCCGCCTTGGCCGCCGCGTAGGGGATGCCAGTGACGGGGCTCGTCGAGCGTCCGCCGATCGACGAGAAGTTGACGATGGCACCGCCGCCGCGCGCCTTCATGAACGGTACGACAGCCTGTGCGCAGTTGAAGGTGCCCTTGATGTTGACGTCGATGACGAGGTCAAGGTGCTCCGGCTCGATGTCGTCGATGTCGCGGGGAGTGCCGAGACTGCCACCTGCAGCGGCGATGAGGATGTCTATCCCGCCGAATGCGGCGACCACCTCGGCGACTCCGGAGGTCACGCTCTCCCTGCTGCGAACATCGACGATGGCACCCATCACTGAGTCGGGCCGGGATAATTCGTCGAGCGCGCGGTCGATGGCGTCGGGATTGGTGTCCAAGATGGCGACCCGGGCGCCCTCATCTGCGAGGGCGGCGCTGATGGCTTGGCCGAGCCCCCCGGCGCCCCCGGTGACGATGGCGACCTTGCCGATGAAACGCGGATTGCGGTCTGTCATGTCCGTATCCTCCATGTGCCGGTGGGTGACGGGGCGGCGGCTCTCTGAACCTGGGCTGATGAATCTTCCTCATGGTGTTGCATAGGGCTGACTATTCCGTATTATTTGCGACAGTCAATTATCCGCAAC
>CAMCSO010000194.1 GCA_945877545.1 Bifidobacterium breve
TTGCTCGTCGGTGATGCTGGCCCCCTCCGACACGGGCTTTGGCAGCAAGATCACCTGGGTGCCACCCTGGAGGTCAAGGCCGAGCCGAACAGTCGAGTCGGTGCCCGGCCAAAAGGCCCACGCGATAAGGCCCAGCATGATGACTGCGAGGGCAACGAGCGCGCGCAGGGGTTTGGTTGTTGCGGGAGGCGCCACTAACGTTCCTTACTGTGCGGAGTCGTCAGATGATGGCTTGTCGAGATTGACGACCGCGCTATCCGGCGCAGGCTCCTCGACCGGGATCACCTTCGCGATGGCGGCTGGGAGCATCCGGATGACAACGCCGGGGGCGATCTCGATGCTCACCTCGTCTGCCGAGCTTGCCACCACGGTTGCGAACACTCCGGCGGTGGTCATGATCGACGATCCCGGGGCCACTGCGGCGATCATCGCAGCCTGCGCCTTCTGACGGGCCTTCTGCGGGCGCAGCACGAGTAGGTAGAACACGACGCCGATGAGCAGAAGCGGCACGATGGTGACGAAGTCCACGATTCTCCCGAGGTTTGACGATAGAACGATAACTCTAGTCACCAAGGTCGAGCACAGATTGCGCAGGCAGCGCTTGCGCCACACCAACGTGCTGCCACGCTGCGGGGGTCGCCACGCGTCCGCGCGGGGTCCGGATGATCATCCCGAGCCGGACGAGGAATGGCTCGGCCACCGTCTCGACCGTCTCTGGTTCCTCCCCCACGGCGACCGCCAGAGTCGACAGCCCAACCGGGCCTCCACCGAAGCGGCGCACGAGCACATCAAGAACCGCCCTGTCGATGCGATCCATGCCGAGAGCATCGACCTCGTAGAGTTCGAGCGCGGCGGACGCGGATAGTTGATCGACGACGCCATCGCCATGAACCTGCGCCCAGTCGCGGACTCGCCGCAGCAGACGGTTCGCGATGCGCGGCGTACCTCGGCACCGGCCTGCGATCTCGGTAGCTCCCGCCTCGCGAAGGTCAACCCGCAGGAGCCTCGCTGACCGCTGAAGGATGATCTCGAGGTCCGCAGGTTCATAGAAATCCAGATGCGCGGTGAAGCCGAAGCGGTCCCGAAGCGGGCTCGGGAGCATGCCGGCGCGGGTTGTCGCGCCAACGAGGGTGAAGGGGGCAATCTCCAACGGTATGGCCGTGGCACCCGCCCCCTTTCCAACGACGACATCGACTCGAAAGTCCTCCATGGCCAGGTAAAGCATCTCCTCAGCAGGGCGCGAGGTGCGGTGAATCTCGTCGAGGAACAGGACCTCACCCGGCTGGAGACTCGAGAGCACGGCGGCAATGTCACCGGCATGCTGGAGCGCCGGGCCCGACGTGATGCGCAGGGGCGCCTCGAGTTCTGCGGCGATGATGAAGGCCAGTGTCGTCTTGCCCAGCCCAGGTGGACCGCTGATGAGCACGTGATCAGCCGCTCGACCTCGACGACGAGCGGCTTCGAGCACGAGGCCGAGCTGAGACTTCACCCGTTCCTGCCCAACGAAGCCTTCGAGATGGGTAGGCCGAAGCGCGCCTTCCACGGCGACGTCGTCTGCATCCGACTGTCCGTCGATGAGACGGTCATTCATGAACGGTCCAGACTGCGAAGTGCAGCCTTGAGGAGGACCGCGATATCGGGGCCTTCAGAATCGTCTGCATGAACCTCGGCCAGCGGAGTCACCGCGAGCACGGCCTGTTCAGCCTCCTTCGCCGACCAGCCCAGCGATGTGAGTCCAGCGATGACCGAGGTCTGCCAGCGACCGGCAGGTACCCCACCCGAAACACCTGTCGCGCCTAGGCCCATCGCCGGCCCTAGCTTGTCCTTCAACTCTAGGACGAGTCGGCTCGCCCCCTTTCGCCCGACACCGGGCACCTTTGTGAGGGTGACGAGATCATCTCGCGCGACTGCAAGGCGCAATTCGTCGGGCGAGAGGGTCGCGAGAATTCCCATGGCGAGCCGCGGGCCTACTCCGCTGACGGTCTGAACCTGCTCGAAGACGGTCCGCTCATCAGCGTCAAGGAAGCCATAGATCGTCCAGCCGTCCTCGCGGATGACGAGCGATGTCATGAGTTCAACCCGCTCCCCCAGCCGAACCCTCGATGCCGCCGCAGGTGTGCAGATCACGGTCAGCCCCATGGGGCCGATATCGATGACAACCCGATCGGGTCGAACCGATGACACCGTCCCTCGGATGAAGTCCATCATCGGGCGATCGCCGCCATTGCGTCGTTGATTCGCCGTTGCGCTGTGCCACGCCAGATCTGGCAGATAGCAATCGCCGCTGCATCGGCGGCGTCGGCTGGTCGGGGTGCAGACTCGAGTTTCAGCAGGCGGACCACCATGGCAGCGACCTGGGCCTTCTGCGCCCGGCCGCTCCCGGTGACCGCGGCTTTGACCTCGGTCGGTGTGTGCATGGCGACCGGAAGGTTCAGCCTTCCGGCGATCACGAGTGCCATTGCCGCGGCCTGCGCCGTACCCATCGCACTTCGAACATTGTGCTGGCTGAATACCCGCTCGATAGCAATGACGTCGGGTTCAAATTCCATGACGAGGGCGAGGATGCCGCGCTCAAGGCTCGCAAGCCGGAGAGAGATTTCAACGTCGGCGCCGGTGGTGAGCACACCGATGTGTCGGGCGACAAGCGTGCGTCCGGGGGCACCCTCCACCACTGCCACTCCGCACCGGGTCAGGCCTGGGTCTACTCCGAGCACGCGCATGATGCACCCTCCCTCACGACTCCCGCGGAACCGGAAGCCGAACGATTCACGCCCGGGCATACGAACGTATGTTCTAAGGGTAGTGGGTGGAGCGGTCAGTCGATGGCCGCCATGACGTCGTCGCTTACGTCAAAATTTGCGTAGACGTTCTGGACGTCGTCGATTTCGTCGAGTGCCTCAAGGAGTCGGAAGACCTTCCGGGCTCCATCCTCATCGAGCATGACCGTGACACTCGGCAGCAGCGTGGCGTCGGCTGACTCGTAGTCCATTCCGGCGGCCTGAACCGCGGTGCGGACCTTGACCAGGTCCGTCGCTTCACATACGACCTCAAAACTCTCGCCGAGGTCGTTCACCTCCTCGGCGCCCTCGTCGAGGACGACCCCGAGGAGCGTGTCCTCGGTTGTTCCTTCACCCTTGGGAACGATGACGACACCCCTGCGGCTGAAAAGGTAGGCGACCGACCCGGGGTCGGCCATAGATCCGCCATTGCGGGTCATGCCCACGCGCACTTCGGAGGCCGCACGATTTCGATTGTCGGTGAGGCACTCGATCAGCACCGCCACGCCACTTGGCCCGTAGCCTTCGTACATGATCGTCTGCCAGTCGGCGCCGCCGGCTTCGGCTCCACTACCGCGTTTCACGGCCCGCTCAATGTTGTCAAGTGGCACCGAGGTCTTGCGTGCCTTCTGGATTGCGTCGTAGAGGGTCGGGTTTCCCGCAACATCGCCGCCACCCATGCGAGCAGCAACCTCAATGTTCTTGATCAGGCGAGCAAACACCTTGCTGCGACGGGCATCGACCACGGCCTTCTTGTGCTTCGTGGTGGCCCATTTGGAGTGGCCGCTCATCGACTGCGCCTCACAATCTCAGCAAACATGGTGTGAATCCTATGGTCGCCAGTCAATTCCGGGTGGAATGACGTGGCGAGCAGCAGCCCTTGGCGGACAGCCACGATCGTACCGGCGTCGTCGCCATTCTCGATAGTGCCGAGCACCTCGACCTCCGGGCCGGCCGATTCGACCCAAGGCGCACGGATGAAGACGGCGTGAACAGGATCATTACCAACCCCCACGATGCCAATGTCGGTCTCGAATGAATCGACCTGACGCCCAAACGCGTTACGACGAACCGTGATGTCGAGCCCACCAATCGTCTCCTGATCAGGGCGAGCGTCGGTGACGCGGTCCGCGAGCATGATCATGCCCGCGCACGACCCGTACATCGGCATACCAGATCGCCGGGCTTCACGAAGAGGCTCCATGAGTCCATCGCTGAGAGCGAGTTTCGACATCGTCGTGGACTCACCACCTGGGATGACCAGCGCATCGACTGATGCTAGGTCAACCAAGGACCGAACCCGCTTGACCTCCGCCCCGACCGCTGACAGGGCCGACTCGTGCTCCCTCACATCCCCCTGGAGAGCAAGCACCCCGATGAGCGGGGGCGACGTCACCAGCCCCGATCCTCCAGACGATGGTGCACGGGGATGTCAGCGACGTTGATGCCGACCATCGCCTCGCCAAGGCCCCGCGAGACCTTCGCAACGATGTCGGGGTTGTCAAAGTGCAAGGTTGCCTGCACGACCGCCTCGGCTCGCTTGACCGGATCGCCTGACTTGAAGATCCCTGAGCCGACGAATACGCCGTCGGCTCCGAGTTGCATCATGAGCGCGGCATCGGCAGGAGTCGCGATGCCGCCCGCCGTGAACAATACAACCGGAAGCCTGCCGCTGTCTGCGACCTCCTTGACGAGATCGTATGGCGCCTGAAGTTCCTTCGCCGCGACATACAACTCGTCCTTCGACATCGACGTGAGCGCCCGGATCTGGCCGAGGATTTTGCGCATGTGGGTGACGGCATTCGAGACATCGCCGGTGCCGGCCTCGCCCTTGGACCGGATCATCGCGGCACCCTCGGTCAGACGGCGCAGGGCCTCGCCGAGATTCGTGGCACCGCAAACGAACGGCACAGTGAACTGCCATTTGTCAATGTGATTCGCATAATCGGCCGGAGACAGCACCTCGGACTCATCGACGTAGTCGACGCCGAGCGACTGCAAAACCTGGGCCTCCGCGAAGTGCCCGATGCGCGCCTTTGCCATCACGGGAATGCTTACCGCAGCGGTGATTGCATCGATCATGTCCGGGTCGGACATCCGTGACACTCCACCCTCAGCCCGGATATCAGCCGGAACGCGTTCGAGGGCCATGACCGCAACAGCACCGGCATCCTCAGCGATCTTCGCCTGCTCCACGTTCACGACATCCATGATGACCCCGCCCTTAAGCATCTCGGCCATCCCTCGCTTGACGCGCTCAGTTCCGACCGCAGGCATATTCGACACAGGAACCCCTCAGAGTTGTCTTGCCAGAGACGTCCTGCACATCTCCGGACGCGATGACTAAATGTTACGACCCTTCGCACCGTGGAGCCATTCGGTGGGGCATCATTGCGACGACCGTGGGCCCAACCCCAGCGGTGGGGTGTCGTCCATCTCCCAGGATTGCGGCAGTGCCGTGCGACCAGCGAGCCAGAACCATCGAGCCGCCCGCTGGGCCCGCAACTGGCGGCAGGCACGCACGGCATCGTTCAGGAAACGACGCGAAATCTCGACTCGGCGAATCGAGGCCTCCAGCTCGTCGAGGAGTTCCGCGCCAGCTGGATCTCTCCGCACCTCGGCGACGTCCTCGGGGTATTGGAGAGCAGCATCAAGTGCAGCCGTGAGGTCTGACTCCGCCCGTGAGCGGGCGGCATCGTCTGCATCGCTCGCGGTCCGAGCGTGATGAGCTGCATCGGCGAGCAGCATGCTC
>CAMCSO010000195.1 GCA_945877545.1 Bifidobacterium breve
GGCTACCCGGAAGGCGATCCGTTGCCACCGCTTCCAGAGGGGTGCTTCGCAGCGCTCCCGCTTGACGAGGTAGTCGGGCCCCTCGTCGCACTCATCAGGGAGTTTCGGCCCCAGGTCGTGACCACCTACGACGAGCACGGCGGCTATCCGCACCCGGATCACGTCCGCTGCCATGAGGTCACCATGGCCGCCATCGATGCGGCTGTCGATCCCGTCGCCTTCCCGAACGCGGGCGGGGAGCCGTGGCAGGTCCAAAAGGTCTACTACAACCAGCAGTTCAGCAGGGCGAGGGTTCATGCCTTGCACAACGCCCTGCTCGCGGTCGCCATCGAATCGCCGTACCATGACTGGATCGAAGGCATGGAGAAGCGACCGGACGACAGCCACCGCATCACGACCCGCATTCCGGCGTCCGACTGGTTCGAGGTGCGCGACCAAGCCCTCCTAGCGCACCGCACGCAGATCGATCCCGAGGGCCTTTGGTTTCGGGTCTCGCCGGAGCTTCAGCGGACCATCTGGCCGACGGAGGACTTCGAACTCGCACGCTCACTGGTCCAAACCTCGATCCCCGAGGACGACCTCTTCGCAGGACTGAGGACCCCATGATGATCGTGATGGCTGAGGCCGACCTGAGTTCGGTGATCGATGGCGCGGGTCCAATCGCGGGGCTCTTCGTCCTCCTCCTCGCCGGCGCTGTGGTCGTCATCTGGAAGTCGATGAACCGGCAGTTCAAGCGCATCGATCCGAGTCTGCCAATGGGCCGCGATGATCGCGAGCAGGCTGCTGACCGCCAATACACTGAGCAGGCCATCAAGCGGGGCGAGGATGACGCCGAGCCAGCAGGCTGAAGACCTGCTGCGACTGGCCCGTACCCCCCGCTGGATCAGCCTCGCGCTCGTCGCGCTCGCCCTTATTGCCGGATGCGTGTTCCTTGGACTCTGGCAGTGGGACCGAACCCAGAACATCGTCGAGGCCGAGCGCCTCGCTGTGTCGGCGCCTGTCGCGGTCGAGGAGATTGCCGGCGTCGATGATCAACTGCCGGATGCGTCGATCGGCCGACCCGTCGTGGCGCAGGGCCGCTATCTCATGGGTGGCCAGGTGATCGTCGTGCAGCGCTCCTTGCGGGGCCAGCCGGGAGTCTGGGTCCTGACCCCCCTTGAGCTCTCGGACGGCTCAGTCATTGGCGTGCTGCGTGGATGGCTCGAATCAGGTTCGGCACCGGGTATCATTCCGCCGTCCGGCTATGTCACGGTGACCGGCATCATGCATCCGGATGAGCGCTTCTACCCCGACGCTGTCATGGATCCCGGCATCGCCGTCGCGATCTCAAGCGCTCGCCTGAGGGACTCATGGGGCCCGCAGACCCGCTCGGGCTATGTCATGCTCACCGAGACCTCACCTAGTTCAGATGAGTTGGCGGGCTCCGCGACGCCTGCGCCCCAGCCGGCGGTACCAACGGTGCAGACCGCCGGTGTGCCATTCCCCCTGCAGAACTTCTTCTACGCCATCCAGTGGTGGATCTTCGCCCTCTTCATTGTTGTCGTGTACGCGAGATGGCTACGGCTCGATGCCGCGGCGGAGCTCCCGGAGGCTGTGGAGTCCTCCGAACGACAGTGAGGGCCGCCCAGAGATTCTCACGATTTGATTACGGTTGGGGCACTGTTCCCCCAGCTGGTGGTTTCCAGCTATGCTTACCAACGGCAAGGCTACGTCAGCACCACCGTTCTGAGATGCCCGCCCATCGAACTTGCGGCGGGCATCACATGTTTCTGGGCACGAGCACAGATCAAGGACGAAGGTTTGAACAGGCTAGGCCACGTGTTGGGCGACCGTCCGACGCGACTTCGTGCAAGGAGAATGTGCATCATGGCTCAAGGAACTGTTAAGTGGTTCAACGCCGAAAAGGGTTTCGGCTTCATCGCTCAGGCTGACGGTGGCCCGGACGTGTTCGTGCACTACTCGGCGATCGAGTCGGACGGCTACCGTTCCCTCGAGGAGAACCAGGCCGTCGAGTTCGAGATCACGCAGGGCCCGAAGGGTCCGCAGGCCGACAAGGTGCGCGCCATCTAGTCGACAGCACCAAATGGCCGTGGAGCCCCTGCCGCTTGGCAGGGGCTTCACGCAGTTCCGGGGCACCTGCACTAGCGTTTCGTTCGTGATCACTGTTGTCGGCGAGGCACTCATCGACATCATCGTTGATCCCGCCGGAAACGTGACGTCGGTCGTTGGCGGTGCCCCGCTCAACACGGCCCGAACAATTGCCAGACTCGGCGTCCCTGCGACCTTTCTCGGCGGGGTGTCGACAGACGCATTCGGCGCGCGGATCATGAGACTCCTCGGGGCCGACGGCGTCGGCTATGCGCTCGGCAAGCAGGTTGATGAGCCGACGACCCTAGCGATCGCGCAGATCGACGCCGATGGTGCCGCGACCTATCGCTTCATGATGGAGGGCACCTCCGCGGCTGCAGTGACATCGCAGGCGGCCCTTTCCCACGTCGGTCCTCAGTGCTCGGCGTTGCACGTGGGCACCCTCGGACTCGTCCTCCAGCCACTTGCTGATGCCACGGCCGCAGTCGTGGAGGCATCGCCAGCAGACAGGCTCGTCATGGTCGATCCAAACTGTCGACCGAGTGTTATGTCCTCGTCCGACGTGTTCGATCGCACCTTGCGAGCGGTTCTCGAACGGGCTGACGTCGTGAAGGTCAGCGGCGATGACCTGGCTTTCATCTATCCGTCCATCGAGGTCCACGATGCTGCTGTCCGGCTTCAACGCGAGTCGGGTGCAGTCGTGCTCTTCACCGACGGGGCCAAGTCGGTGCATGTGCTGACTGAGAGCGACGATGTGGTCCTCGAGGTGCCCAAGGTCGCGGTCGTCGACACGGTCGGGGCGGGTGACTCCTTCAGCGGCGGCTTCCTCGCGCAGTGGCAGTCCAAAGGATTGGGACGGGCTGACGTTGCGAACCTTGATGAGGTGCTGAGTGCGGCAAGGTTCGGGATAGCGGTAGCCGCAATCACCTGCCAACGGGCCGGCGCCGATCCTCCCAATGTGCAAGAGGTCGAGATGTGCAGGAGATGAGGGTCCACTAGCCTTCAGATATGAAGGGTCTCGGCGCTGCAGCAACACGCTTTCGAGTGATGGCTTGGCTGACAGGTGTCGTGCTCGGGGCGCTCACCATCTGGCTCGTCGCCGGATACGGTTTCCTTGATTACGCGAACACCGACGTGAAGCCGGGCCTCTACCGCAACCTGTGGACCGCGCACGGCTGGCTGTACTTCATCTACCTCATCGTCGGCGTCGACCTCGCGTTCCGGCTTCGCTATCCGCTCGGCAAAACCGTTCTCATCCTCTTGGCCGGAACAGTGCCATTCATGTCATTTGTCGCGGAGCGATTCGTTCACAAGGACGTGGCGGCGCGGATCGCTACGGCAACGCCCAACTGACTGGCTCGCCGCCGAGATCGTCAAGGAACTCGTTCGCCTGACTGAACGGCCGACTCCCAAAGAACCCGCGATCTGCTGACAGCGGACTCGGGTGAGCGCTCTCGATAATTGGCACATCCTCGAGGATGCCGGTGAGCGATTGGGCGTCCTTGCCCCAGAGAATCGCGACGAGGGGCTCCTCGATTCGCTCGACGAGGCCGCGGATTGCCGCCTCAGTGAAGGCCTCCCAGCCGACACCGCGGTGGCTACCCGGCTCACCATTTCCGACCGTGAGAACGCGGTTAAGGAGGAGGACGCCTTGCTCGGCCCAGGGGGTGAGGTCGCCGCGAGAGGGGATCGAGACATCAAGGTCGCTGGCGAGTTCCTTGAAGATGTTCTGCAGGCTTCGGGGGAGCGGGCGTACGTCGGCGGCGACCGAGAATGACAGGCCGACGGCGTGGCCCGGTGTCGGATACGGATCCTGCCCGGTGATGAGGACACGAACCTCGTTCAGGGGCTGCTCGAATGCGCGAAGGATGTGCTGTCCGCTTGGGCACCAAGGCCGGCCGGCGGCCTGCTCGCTGCGCAGGAACTCGCCGATCTGGGTGAGGTTTTCCTGCTGCTCCCAAAGGACGGGGAGCCAGGTCGGGTGAACGAGTTCTTCGAGGGACTTTGCCACCCAATGACCTTAGTCGCCCGAACTAAGTCGGCCAGCGGAGTCGGCACCGATATGCCGTTCGCGCATGGCAAGGAAAAGTGGGAGGGTGAATGCGACTGCGGTGACGAAGGAAGCGAGCACGTAGAGCCACGGCCATTTCATTCCAAGTCGGCGGCCCTCAAGAATGATGAAGATCGAGGCGGCGCTGGCTGAAACGAGCAGATCGACACTGAGCGATGAGACGGCGGGGTTCGCGAACCAGGCGGCAATGAAGTTGCCGCTCAGCCCGGTGAAGCCGGTGATGTTGAAATAGGCCGTACCGCAAAGGCCGATGGCCGCGAGGCAGAGGTACACGATGGCGGTGGGGGTGAGTTTCATTTTCCCTCCTCCTTACGCTTGGTCGCGAAGGTGAAGGCGGCGAGGCCGAGAACGACAGCCCCGACCCCTACTCCGATGAGCATGACCGAATTTGCGTCTTTGCGATCGACGAGTGCGCCGAGGAACACGACACCGAGGATCGCAACGGTGACCCCGATGAGTTTCGTTTTAAGGTCGTCCAGAGAGCGAATCTGAAGCCACTTCGGCAGCGTCACCTCGCTATCGACGAAGAGTTCGTAGAGCCCGTAGCCGATGACGAGGAGGACGGTCGAGAGAAGGAAGGTATCGACGGCCGTAAGGATCGCGACCACGGTGAGCTTCACACTCACGCTGGAGTCGAGGAGGTGGACGATGGTCATCACGACCTCCCACACCCCGATAGCCATGAGGACGAAGGACGCGATGATTGATGTGACCGCCGGCACGGCGACGGCGAAGCGGGAGAGTTCGATGAGGCGGCGCATACGCGCAGGTTATCTGACCCTAGCCAGCCCGCGCTCGGCCTCGCGGCGAGCATTATCCGCAGGTACGAGGCACCGTTGAAGTCGAGAATGCCGCCGCTGGCCCAGGGAAGTGACGCTGAAGCCATGTCAGTGTCGACGAAACCGGGGGCGAGGGTCGTGACGGCGGTGCCGAGGTCTCCGAGGGACTTGGCGATGGACTGTCCGAAGGCACCGCGTGCGGCCTTGCTCGCGCCATAGGCGGAGCTTGGACGATGAATGACATTACCGTCACCTGGCAGGCCTGCGAGGACCGACTCTGCAGCCTGCCCCGATACGCCGATGCCGCGCGAGCCGCTCGTGACCAAGACTGACCTTCGAGGGGATGCCTTGGGGTGATCCTGCCAGCCTTGAGATCAACACAATTGCCCGAACGGCGAAATGCGGCTCCCTCAGGGGGATTAGGCTTTGTGCATGGTCGAAGAAGACGGCATCCCTGACACGTTGAAACGGCTCTCGGGCATCACGTGGCGACTACTCGTCCTCGTGGCTGGGTTCGTCCTGATCGCGAGGGTCTTCGATTCCATCTTCCCGGTCGTCTTCGCCCTCTTCTTCGCGATGCTCGTCAC
>CAMCSO010000196.1 GCA_945877545.1 Bifidobacterium breve
AACGTCGAGGCACACATCGAGGAGCTCGCTCAGCTCGAGACCCACGACAACGGGTCACTGCTGCGCTCGCACCGCCGCGGCGTCATGCCCCGCGTCGTGATGAACATCCGCTACTTCGCCGACTTCGCGATGAACGACCTCAAGCACCCGCCGTTCGAGACCCGCGGACACGCCAACCACATCACTTGGGATCCATCGGGTGTCGCGGTCGTTATCACGCCGTGGAATGCGCCGCTCATGCTTGCCACCTGGCGCATCGGCCCGGCGCTCGCGTCCGGCGACACCGTCGTGCTCAAGCCACCGGAGTGGGCCCCACTCACCGCCTCCTACTTCGCGCAACTCGCCCATGAGGCCGGCCTGCCAGCCGGAGTCTTCAATGTCGTGCAGGGCTTCGGCATCGAGGCTGGGGCTCCGCTCACCGAGAACCCCGATGTCTCGCGCATCTGCTTCACGGGCTCCGTCCCCACTGCGAAGGCCGTCGCTCGCGCGGCAGCCGAGAACCTCATCCCCTGCTCATTCGAGCTCGGCGGCAAGAGCCCGACCGTCATCCTCGACGACGCCGACCTCGACCTCGCCGTCGATCTTGCGATCGAGCAGTATGACAACGCAGGCCAGGTATGTCTTGCCGGCACCCGGTTGCTCGTGCAGCAGGGCATCGCCGAGGCGTTCACCGCCAGGTTCATCGAGCGTGCTGCACAAATCACGCAGGGCGATCCTCGCGATGAAGCAACCCAGATCGGGCCGAATATCCACCTCGCGCACGTCGAGCGGGTTACTGGCTTCATTGAGCGCGCTCGCAAGGACGGAGCCACGATCGCCTACGGGGGCGAGGTGAATACGGCCCTCGGCACGCACTACATCAAGCCCACGCTCGTCGTCGATGCGCCCGAGGGCAGCGAGATCCTCACAGCGGAGGTCTTCGGCCCCGTCCTCACGATGCAGACCTTCGCAAGCGACGCAGATGGCCTCGCCCTCGCGAACGGAACCGAGTTCGGCCTTGCAGCCTGCGTGGTCAGCGGCAACCGCGAGCGCGCCGAGGCCTTCACCAAGTTCCTCGTCGCCGGCACCATCTGGGTCAACTGCTTCTTCGTCCGGGACCTTTCGGCGCCCTTCGGCGGCTCGAAACGATCAGGTATCGGTCGCGAGGGCGGCCTGTGGTCGTTCGACTTCTACGCCGACGTCAAGAACACCGTGTTCGCACCGAATGGATGGAAGGACGAATCAACCCATGGGTGAAGTCGTAGCAGCAGGGCTGCTCTCGCACGTCCCGACGATCATGCTCCCGCGGGAAATCCGGCTGGAGCTGAACGAGGGCAAGGAAATTTCACTCGTGCCTGCCCTCGAGAAGTTGCGGCGCGAGGTGTTCGACACCTACGACTACGACACGGTGGTCCTCCTCGATTCACACTGGTTCACCACGGTCGAGTTCGTCGTGACCTCCCACGGTCGACGCGCAGGCCTCTTCACCGCGGAGGAACTTCCGCGTGGAATGTGCCGCATTCCCTACGACTGGAAGGGCGACCCCGAACTCGCGAATCTCATCGCGGCAGAGGCCGAGCCGAACGAAACCTGGATCACCCCGAACGACGACCAATACCTCCCCATTTACTACCCGTCGGTGAACATCTGGAGCTACCTCGGAAAGGGAAATCCTGACAAGAACTGGATTTCAATGAGCGTGTGCCAGACAGCCGACACTGAAGATTTCCTGCGGGTCGGCCGCGCCATCGGAGAGGGAATCCGCAAGAGCGACCGCAAGGTAATCATCATTGCAACCGGCTCCCTCTCGCACACCTTCTACCCACTGCGTGAGCTGCGAGGCCACGAGGCCAGCGACCCATCGCACATCTTCAGCGATGCGGCACGCGAGGCCGATCTTCAGCGCCTGGCGTGGTTCAAGGAGGGGCGCCATGACCGTGTCCTCGAGACGATGCCCGAGTTCTTGAAGGTGCGACCCGAGGCCAAATTCGCGCACTACATAATGATGGCCGCGGCACTCGGCGAGCAGGAGTTCACCGCACCCGGCATTCAAATAAGTGACTACGAAAACTCGATTGGCACGAGTCAGGTGCACGTGTGGTTCGATCGGCCATCAGGCGGATGGACGTCAGGAAAGGGCGCAGCGTGACCGAGTTTCGTCGAATCCTCCTCGAGGGCGCTCCGGTCCTCACGACACGCCATGGCGATGAACTCGTTGCCGGTGACGGACGCAGTGTGGGTATCGACGAGGCCATTCACCTCGCGCCCTGTGAACCCACGAAGATCATCGCCGTCCATCTGAATTACGACTCCCGTACCCAGGAGTTCATGACAAGGCTGCCACCTGCTCCCACCTACTTCCACAAGCCGATCACGGCACTCAACGCTCACAAGGGCGCTGTTGTTCGACCCGATCGCTGCAAGTGGCTGAACTATGAGGGTGAGATCGTCATCGTCATCGGACGAACCTGTCGTAACATCGCCCCGGACGAGGCCGCGGACTACATCGCGGGCTACACCGTCGGCAACGATTACGGACTCCACGACTTCCGCGACACCGATGCCGGCTCCATGCTGCGAGTCAAGGGCGCAGACACCCTCGCACCGATCGGACCCGGTCTCATCACCGACTGGGACTTCCGCGGCAAGCAGATCCGGACCATCGTGAACGGGGTCGTCCGTCAAGACGACACCACCGATGGCATGGAGTGGAACATGCACTACCTCGTCGCCGACATTGCTCGCACCATCACGCTCGTGCCCGGCGACATCCTTTTTTCCGGCACCCCGGCGACCTCGCGCACCGTCTATCCCGGCGACGTCGTCGAGGTCGAGGTCGAGGGTCTCGGGACACTAAGCAACCACATCGTCCAAGGACCCACCCCCATTCGCGCTGACGTGGGCGCGCAGCCCACCGAAAGCGAGGAGGTCATCTCCACCGCGAAGGGTGGCGATTGGGAATTCCGCGGCATCCGAACACCGTCGAAAGATCTGTACCCATCACTAGTAGAGGAGAAGTAGCAGTGGTCAAGGTGACCGTCGACATGGACAAGTGTCAGCATTATGGCCAGTGCTGCTTCGAGGCCGAGGACGTGTTCGCATTGGACGAGTCAGGCAAACTCGTCTACTCGAAGGAGGCCGACGAGTCCCGTCGCGCCGATATCGAGAGCGCAGCCGACGTCTGCCCAATGCAAGCGATCACGGTCGAATAGTCGATGCGCCGTGTGGTCATCGTCGGCGCCGGCCTTGGCGGCCTGCGCGCCGCTGAGTCATTGCGCTCAGCGGGCTACACCGATTCAATCGCCATCGTCGGCGATGAGGTGTATCTCCCCTACAACCGGCCACCTCTATCGAAGGAGGCGCTCGCCGGGGGGATCGACTTCGAGGGCCTCGAGTTTCGGCGCAAGGCGAGCGTTGATGACGTGGAATGGCTGCTTGGGACTCCGGTGGCCGGGTGCGACCTTTCGCTCAGGACGGTTACCCTCTGCGACGGGGCGACGCTCGAATTCGACGGCCTCGTCGTGGCTACAGGGATTCGGCCAAGGCGACTGCCCATCCCCGGGCCGACTGGCGGTCGATACGCCCTGCGAACCGCGACTGATGCCCTCGCCGTCCGCGAACACCTCAAACCCGGCGCCACAGTCATCATCATGGGAGCCGGGTTCATCGGCTGCGAGGTTGCGGCAACCGCGATCAAACTGGGGTGCACTGTGCATGTGGTGGCCCTCGATGAGGAACCGATGGTGCGTCCCCTCGGTCTCGAACTCGGGGCCGCGATGCGCCGCCGGCACGAGGCTCAGGGAGTCCGGTTCCATCTCGGACACACCATCGTCGCCTTCTCCGGTGACGATGACGTCAGGTCCGCCACGCTGAGCGACGGAACAGAGCTCAAGGCCGACCTCGTCATTGAAGCCGTCGGATCGGTCGCCAATACCGAATGGTTGCGCGGTAACGACCTCGATCTCTCCGATGGTCTTCTCACCGACAGCGCCATGCAAGTGCCGACCACGCTCGCGCCGGTTGTCGCCGTCGGCGATCTTGCCCGTCATCCCAATGGCCTGTTCGGCCATGTGCCACGCCGAATCGAACACTGGAACATGCCGACCGAAACGGCACGCCGGGCTGGTCCCACCCTCGCAGCGCTCCTACGCGGCGAGGAGCCGGACCGCTCTCCATTCCTTGGTTTGCCAGCGTTCTGGTCAGATCAGTACGACACCAAACTGCAGTCATTCGGCATGCCGGGCATCGCAGACAACGCTGAGGTCACATCCGGCAGTGTCGACGAGGCATGCATCATCGAGTACTTCGACGCCTCAGGTCTCGTCGGCGTCGTCGGCGTCGACCGAACCACCGAATTGGCCCCTTACCGGAAGGCACTCCTTGCTCGTCACGAGCAAGGGCGCTGACTGCTCCCATCACGGGTAAACTCTTGACATGTCGCAACCATTGGCGTCAACGGCACGCGATGGCGTGTGCTTTCCGCAGGGGGGCGATGGCCGCCGCAGCACCGGAGCAACGGGCCGGGCCATCTTCGCCGATAGCGCGCGGGGCGTCGATGCTGCTTTAGCCGAGCGAATCGAGCACACCCGCGACTGGAGGTCCGGATACCTTCGTCCCGTGCGCGACATCGTCGCAGCCGCCGCAACCAACCCCGATGCTGCTCTTAGGGTCTCAACGGATGGCCTCGAATCAGCACACCGCCGTTTTCGGTTCGCAAGGTCAGGCATCGAGGAGTCGCTCGCCACGGTGATGGCCGAGGCCGCTGAGCCCCGTTTCGATTCGGTCACCATCGAAGGCCGGGTGGCCGCGGAGCGCGACTTCTCCCTTCCCTACGCGGGCAAGCGACTATTCGGTGACGATCTCAGGCGTCAGGTGGACCGATGGGTTTCAGACGGAATTACTGAACCGAGTTTTGCCGAGGCCATCAACACCCTCATGGACAACCCAGATTGGCTTGATCTTCGCGACGTCGACATCGCCCTCCTCGGCGCCGGAGCGGAGATGGCACCAACCCGTTCACTGCTTCGGTGGGGGGCCCGCGTCCACGCCGTTGACCTGCCTCGTCCCGATGCCTGGCGGCGTCTCATCGAGATCGCCCGCAACACCGCTGGCTCCCTGCGCGTGCCCGTTCGACTCGGAGAGCACGGTGATGCCCCGATCGTTACCGGCGGCCTCGTCCATCCTGATGACGACACAGCGATCGCCGAGGTTGCCGGAGCCGATCTCCTCGCCGATACGCCGCATATTCGTACCTGGCTCGATGAGATTGATGGTCCGCTCATCCTCGGCACCTATGTGTATGCCGACGGCGCCGGACACGTCCTGCTTTCGATGGCATCGGATGCCATCGCAACCGATCTTCTGGCTCGACGCGACAACGTCATGCTTGCCTATCTTGCCACTCCCACCGACGTCTTCATGGTGCCGATGAGTGCCGTCGAGGAGTCCCGCCGTCGTTGGGAGACCCGGGGCATCAGCGGGGTGCTTCAGTCACCGCTTCGCCTCCTCAATCAGTTTCAGCCGAACAACCCCGAGAC
>CAMCSO010000197.1 GCA_945877545.1 Bifidobacterium breve
CTGTCGAACTCGGCGGCCAGAGCGGCCTCGACGTCGAGGCTGCGACCCCGGCGCCAACCGGCGCCACCGACCCTGCCTCAACCCTCGCCCAAGAGCTCATCTCCTCCCCCAGCTATCAGGCGCAGCGAGCGCGCTACGGAGCCCGAGCCGCCGACGACGGGCTCGTGGGCCGCGTCGTGACCCTCCTCGCCGCATCGGGGGGCCGCATGCACCGCGACTCTGTCGCCAGCGCAGCGGGCATCCCGGCCGCACGCATGACTGGTGTCCTGTCGGCCCTGCGCCGCCAACTCAACCTTGAGGGGTACGAGGTCATCTCGATCGATCCGGACCAGGTGACCGTCCTGCTCGACACCGCCCTGCTGCGAGTGCAGTTCCTCACCGGCGGCCCGGGATGACAGTCGAGATCAGCGAGCGACGCCGCCGAGAGGTCGTGAGCGCCCTGCGCGGCGGGACAGTGCCCCAGACCGGGCTCGATGTCCTCGCCGTTGGCCTCGGTAGGTTCGAGCAGGCCATCGACGAGGAACTTGATGCGGTCGCCGCCGGCGGCGCGGTGTTCAAGGCCGTGCGCGGGGAATACGGATCGGGCAAGACGTTCTTCTCCCGCTGGCTCGTTGAGCGGGCCCGCCGCGCCGGCTTCGCATCGGCCGAGGTGCAGATCAGCGAGACCGAAACCCCGCTGCACCGACTTGAGACCGTGTACCGGCGGATCACCGAGAACCTCGCCACCGCCGAGTTCCCGCCATCGGCGCTGCGCGAGGTCATCGACGGCTGGTTCTACGCCCTCGAACAGGATGCCCTCGCCACCGGCACGATCGACGAATCCGACACCGCCGGTCTGTCATCAGCCGTCGATGCTCTCCTCGAGCGCCGACTCCTCGCCGTGAGCCAGACCGCGCCGGCCTTCGCCACCGCCCTGCGCGGCTACCGCGCCGCCGTCCTCACTGGCAACGTCGCCCAGTCCGAGGGACTCCTCGGCTGGCTCGGCGGCCAACCCCACGTCGCCGCCGAGGTGCGCCGCGCGGCCGGAGTCCGCGGCGACCTCGACCACTTCGGTGCCTTCGGCTTTCTCCAGGGCCTCATCGCTGTCCTGCGCGACTCCGGGTACGCCGGGCTCGTCGTCGTCCTCGACGAGGTCGAGACCCTGCAACGCGTGCGCGGCGACGTCCGCGACAAGGCCCTCAACGCCCTGCGGCAATTCATCGATGAAGTCCACTCCGGGCGGTTCCCCGGCCTGTACCTCCTCATCACCGGCACCCCGGCGTTCTTCGAAGGGACCCAGGGCGTGCAGCGACTCGCACCACTGGCCCAGCGGCTCGCTGTCGACTTCACCACCGACTCCAAGTTCGACAGCGCCCGAGCCGTGCAGATCCGGCTACCCGGCTTCACCCACGACTCACTGCTCGAACTCGGCGGTCGCGTCCGAGACCTCTACGCCGTCGGTGCCTCGCCGCGCATCCCCGTCATCGTCGACGACGCCTACATCGCGACCCTCGCCACCGCTGTCGCCGGCCGCCTCGGCGGAAAAGTCGGGGTCGCCCCGCGGCTGTTTCTCAAGAAGCTTGTCGCCGACGTGCTCGATCGCGTTGACCAGCATGAGGATTTCGACCCGCGTCGCGACTACGCCCTCACCGTCAGCGATGTCGAACTCGGCGATATCGAGCGGCAGGCAGCCGCCGGGGTCGACGACATCGACCTTGACCTCGGGCCCGGCGGATGAACTCAAGCGGCACCGGGCTGCATCCTGGTGTCGAGCATCATGTGGTGAACACCCTCGGCTGGCCCGATCTGCGGCCACTGCAGCGCGAGGCCATCGAGCCCGTGCGGCGCGGCGACGACTGCCTGCTGCTCGCACCCACCGCGGGCGGGAAGACTGAGGCGGCCTTCTTTCCGGCCTTGTCGCAGATGGCCGACGACGAATGGCGCGGGCTCACCGTCCTCTACATCACCCCCCTGCGCGCACTGCTGAACAACCTGCACCCCAGGCTCACCGGGTACGCCTCGTGGGTGGGGCGCAGCGTCGGCCTTTGGCACGGAGACACCACAGCCGGGGAGCGTCGCCGACTGCTCGGCGATCCCCCGGATGTTCTGCTCACCACGCCGGAGTCCCTCGAGGCGATGCTCGTGTCGACCAACGTCGATCATCGGGTCCTCTTTGCGCACCTGCGCATCGTCATCGTCGATGAACTCCATGCGTTTGCGGGTGACGACCGCGGCTGGCATCTGCTGTCTGTGCTTGAGCGGCTCCAACGGATCGCCGGACGCCGGCTGCAGCGGATCGGGCTGACCGCCACGGTCGGCAACCCCGATGAGTTGTTGAGGTGGGTGCAGGGGTCTGTGCCCGCAGCCCGAGCGACGGTGGTGGCGCCAGAGACGTCCGGTCTTGTGGCGCCCGAGATCACCGTCGACTATGTCGGCTCGATCGACAACGCTGCAACCGTCGTCGCCTCCCTCCACGGCGGCGAGAAGCGGTTGGTATTCAGCGACTCCCGGTCGCAGGCGGAGGACATGGCACGCGCCCTGCGCGATCGCGGCATCACGACATTCGTCTCACACTCCTCTCTTTCGGCCGATGAGCGGCACCGCAGTGAGCAGGCCTTCGCCGAGGCCCGCGACTGCGTCGTCGTCGCAACGTCGACCCTGGAGCTCGGGATCGATGTCGGCGACCTCGACCGGGTCATTCAGCTCGAGGCCCCCCGGACTGTTGCGTCATTTCTCCAGCGGCTCGGCCGCACCGGACGCCGCGCAGGCAGCACCCGCAGCTGCCTGTTCCTCGCCACGCGCGAGGACTCCCTGCTGCGAGCTGCAGCCCTCACCCGCCTATGGGGCACCGGTTTCGTCGAGCCGGTCGTGCCGCCACCACATCCTCGCCACATTGCCGCGCAGCAGTTCCTGGCCCTCGCCCTCCAGGAGGGGCAGTTCGGCAGCCGCACTTGGCACCAGTGGTGGGGCGACCTAGCCGTCATGGCCGACGGCCAGGAGATCCTCGACCACCTAGCCGGCAACGGATTCCTAGACGAGGACTCGGGGATGCTCTTCATCGGCCAGCAGGCCGAACGGCACTTTGGCCGCCGCCACTTCATGGACCTGCTCGCCGTATTCACCGCTGACCCAGAGATGAAGGTGCTCCTTGGCCGTCGCGACCTCGGTAGCGTCTCGCCGCTGACCGTGACGGGCCGACTGGCCGATGGTGAGCCGCGGCTCCTCGTCCTGGCGGGGCGAACCTGGCTCGTGACGAGCATCGACTGGCGACGTCGCACGATCAACGTGGTCGAGCACGCAGGCGCCGGCCGATCACGCTGGGCGGGCGGCACCCCAGATATCGGGTACGAGCTCGTGCAGTCCGTTCGTCAGGTGCTCCTCGGCGACGACCCGCCCGTCGAATTGAGTCATCGCGCTGCCTCAGCGCTCGAACGAGTCAGGGCCGAGCGCGCCGCCGACGTCGACCCTGACGGAACCGTTGTCCAACAACACGGTGACACCTGTCTTTGGTGGACGTTTGCCGGAACCAAGGCGAACAGCTCGCTCGCCGCCGCACTGGACGCGAGCGGCATCCAGACACGACCAAGTGCGGAGTGCGTCACGATGCAGGGCAGCAACATCGCGATCCTGCGCGGTCTCGAACCCGCCCTAGCCGACGGTTCGGCGCAGCCCGCCATTGATCAGGCCGCGCTCGAGGGACTGAAGTTCTCCGCGGCCCTCCCCCTCGAGCTGGCCGAGAGAACGCTGCGCGAGCGCGGGTCCGACACCGTTCATGCCTCAGCGGTGAGCAGGTCGCCACTCATCGTCCGCTGACACACGTCAAGCGCGAACCGCGCCTCCGCCTTGCAACCCACTCAACCAGGGTTGGGCATTCTCAACACCCATCGTCGCAATGAGCGTCCCTCGTCGGAACGGTCCCCACTCGTTTGTCTAGCGGCGAAAAACGAAGGATGCACGACCATCGGATTGCATGCCCAGCGAGATCCCCTCACAACACCGCTCTTCTGCACCCGCACATGCACCCCCCTGGGTGTGCACGCGCGCACCCCCTCCGCACAGATTCAGACTCACTCCGCGTCCCGCAAGATGGTCACCGGCACGAACTCGATGAGATCACCGGGGTCAAGAGTCGCGTCGTACTCCCGGAGCAATCCAATGTATTCGTCCCGGTCGACGTTCCAGTCGTAGGCGAGCACATCGCCCTCCCCCTGCGCTGCCAGGAACACCAAGTCGGCCAGGAGTCTTGTCGCTCGGCCGTTGCCATCCACGAATGGGTGAATGCGAACGAGCTCGGCGTGGGCCGTGATGCCAAGCGAGCGAGCGGACACCCTGTCCTCTTGAGACCAGCGAAACCTCAGGTCATCAAGCGAAGTGCGCACCATGACCGTGATCTGTTCGGGCGCGACTGCGATGTTCGTTTCTCGTGAGCGCTGACGGCCGCCCCACGTCCACACCGGCGCATACATGCGTCGATGAAGCTCGCGAACAAAGTGGTCGGTCAGTAGATCGTCGAGCGTGAGTGAGCCTTCAAGAATCTCCTGAACGAATTCAACGGCAACCTGCGCCTGGATGAGCTGTTCCAGGTCGTAAAGATTTGCCTTGAGAATCGGGTCGCCAAGAAGTTCCCGAACTTCAGAGGTGAGACCGACGTGATCTTCATCGGACAGCAACGTCTGCCCGTAGTCAGGATCGAAGGCCATCAGGCCTTGGCTCGAAGCGCGGCGACGAACTCGTCCACCTTCGCCGAACGCACATGACCAGCAGGCACATCTCGCCGCTCGAGGCGGGCCGAGGCCTTTGTCGATCGCACGACGAAACTGCGACGCACAGTTGCGGTGATGTCACGCTTGCCCATGGCCCCTCCTTCGTCGACTCCGACACCAACTATGACACGGCAGCCCTGGCAAAGGCCATGGTCCCGCAACGCCCTTACCTGCGAGGTGCCGAAGGCCTCGACCACGTTAAGGCAAATGACCGCACTTACATCGGGACCAAGGAGCCGCCCAGCACTGACGGGCACGAGCAGACACGCACACAATGCGATCCGTCCATCGTCAATAAACCTGTCAGCAAACCCCTCCGCGAGGGGCTACGGAAGTTCCCTACGATGGCGGGACACGACTGGAGCGGGTAGGGAACTACCGGGGAATGAAGTCGAGAGCGTCGTCCGTCTGGGTACTCTTCGCCGGTGGACCAGCAGCCTTTGCGTATCGGCGTGTACGTCGATGGCTTCAATCTGTTCTACGGAGGGCGCGAGTTTCACGGCGCTGACACCACTTGGATGTGGCTCGATATTCGAGCACTGATCAATTCAGTTGTGAGCCTGCGGCACGACTGGGCCGGCAGCGAGATCGTTCGTGTCGTGTATTGCACTGCAGAAGTAACTGGGTCACCGGACTCACTCGCCCGACAGCAGCAGTACCACCTCGCCCTACGTCACTCAGGATCCGTGGACTACATCGCCTATGGGGAGTTCCAGACATCTG
>CAMCSO010000198.1 GCA_945877545.1 Bifidobacterium breve
GTTCATCTCCGGAGCCGTCGGTGTTGCCGATCAATCGGATCTCCACGTCGTGGTGGGCGTTTCGGCGTCAGAGCGCAATAATTACGATGTGTACCAGCAGTTGCTGGCGTCGAGAGTGGTCGACGGGGCCATTCTGGTGTGGCCGCCCACCGGGGACCAGGAAGTGATCAGCAAGTTCGTGGAACAGCGGTTCCCCCTCGTCGCGATAGAACCCCAGAAGCCGTTTCCCGGCGTGCCTGCCGTGTACGCGGACGCACGCCACGACGGCCTGATCGTCACCGAGCATCTCGTCGACCGGGGTCATCGACGCATCGCCATCGCCCTCAACGCACCGGGTTGGGGGGAGCAGGATCGTCTCCTAGAAGGCTATCGCGCGGGCCATCGGCGCGCTGGATTCGCGGTGGATCCAGCGTTGATCCGACGCGACGGATGGTCGTTCGAGGCGGGAGGGGCGGCGGTCGCCAGTTGGGCGCGCATGAAGAACCCTCCTACGGCCCTGATGTTCAACAGTGACTTCGCCGCGATGGGGGCTGTGTCGGCGATTCCCGACGAATGGCCCGCCGGCGCACAACGCCCGGCAGTAGTGGGCTACGACGACACCGAGATCCTCGGATGGATGAACCCACCGATCACAGCACCACTGGACAGGCGGGCGACACTGGCCCGTGCTGCCGCCGAGATCTTGGTGGACATCTTGGCGTCTCGACCGGTCAGCGATGTGACCCGGCTGCGGACGTCGCTGATAGTCCGTGGGTCGAGTGCCATGAACGTCGACGTCCCCTGACCTAGCTCTCGAGCGCCGTTGACGCCCGCGAGCCATGATGCTAGGTTTTTGCTTTGGAACCGGTTCCAAAACGACATCAATCTAGGGAGGCTGAACAACGTGTCTGATTCCGAATTTTTCGCCGAGCATGGCTATCTCATCAAGGAACGGCTGTTCTCCGATGCGGACCTCGATCGCATTCAGGTCGCCCTCGATGAGTTAACCGACTTGGCCACGCGGGCACCGGAAGACAGCGACCGATTCAAGTTCAGCATCTTCGGGCACGGCGGCGACAGGCGCCAGGTGCAGCAAGTCGCCGACCCCCATGAGTTCGGTGGTGCATTCATTGCACTTGGACGCGATCCCCGCATCCTCGATCTAGTCGAGGAACTACTCGGGCCTAACGTCTTGCTCTATTACTCCATGCTGATGATGAAGCCGCCAGCCGGCGGCGCCGCCTCGCCATGGCACCAGGATCTTGCGTTCTATACCCACGATCGCGCCAGACTGTTGAATGTGCAGGTCTACCTCGATGCCGCGACGCGCGAGAACGGCTGCGTGCGGGTGGTGCCTGGGAGCCATCGGGAGGGCTTGCGCAATCACTACGACGGTGAGCTGCACACAGGAGTGGTGCAGGGCGACACACGGGACTTCGATGTGCGTGAGGTGCTCGTCGAGGTACCCGCGGGGTCGATCGCGGTCTGGCACTCGCTGACGTTGCATAGTTCCCACCCCAATAACTCGGACCGGCCGCGCCGGGCAATCGCCTTCGGATACAAGGACCCTTCGACCGCATTGCTGAGCGGCTCCTTCAATGCCAGCGAGACCCGCCAGGTCGGGATGATCGTTCGCGGCGTAGACCCGCGCGGACAACTACTGTCTGCGCTCTGACGAACGGACACTGTTTCGCCCCTCACTTGCACTGGCGCGATGGCCTCAACGTCGGGGCGTGCACCCAGTCGTACCTCACCGCGATGAGGGTGAAAGGCATTGGCGTGGTGCTGCTCCATGACAGCACCACGGACACTGGCGAGGTGACGGTGCGCCAGACCGATGGGGAGCGCTACCTGTTCCTGCTGAACCATGCCGGTCTCGGCGACGAGGTCTCCACTCTGGACGGCTCCGGCTGTACTTGGTCACAGGTCGGTGACGGCGCTCCAGGCGCCGACATCATTACGTTGGAAGCCTGCGATGTCGTCGCCCTGTCGACCGCACGGGAGAGGACGGTGGACCACGCATGAGCGCCACGACTGGAGCGCCCCCGATCGATCTGGGCGGCGGGGCCGTCCGCACGGATCGGGTCCTTGCTGACGGACGCGCGATCGCCTACTACGACCATGGGCCCGGTCGTCCCCGGGAGGCGGTGGACCGTCGCGTCCTCGACGACGCCCCCACGATCACCGAGCTGCGCCGCGACCCCCTGCTGGACGAGTGGATCGTAGTGGCCGGACATCGGCAGGCGCGCACCTTCCATCCGCCGACCAGCGAGTGCCCGCTGTGCCCCACGCACGGTGATCAGCTGACGGAAGTGCCCGAGGCCGACTACGAGGTCGTCGTGTTCCAGAACCGGTTTCCGTCGATGACGCAAGCGGCAGCCAAGCACGGCATCTCGGTGCCGGACACCCGGCACGGCTTCGGGCGCTGCGAGGTCGTGTGCTTCACGTCCGACCACGCGTCCGCCCTGTCGAGCCTGACGCGAGACCGGCTTCGCCTGGTGCTTGAGGCGTGGATCGACCGCGATCGCATACTGTCCGGCATCCCGGGGATCGAGTACGTGTTCGTGTTCGAGAACCGGGGCCTGGAGATCGGCGTCACGCTCTCGCACCCGCACGGCCAGATCTACGGTTACCCGTTCGTGCCCCCGCGCGACGAGCAGATGCGCCGGGCCGCACGCGCTTACCGCAAGCAGACCGGTACCTCGCTGTACGACGACGTGATAGCTGCCGAGCTGGCGGACGGAGGGCGAGTCCTGCATAACGGCGACGCCTGGGTCGCCTTTGTTCCGCGAGCCGCACGCTGGCCGTTCGAGGTCCAGATGTTCACAAGGCGACCACTGTTCCGCCTGGCTGAGCTGAACGAGGCCGAGCGCCGCGAGTTCAGCACTATGTATTTGACCCTGCTGCGTGCACTCGATGCGGTACTCGACGTGCCCATGCCGTATATCGCAGCCTGGCATCAGGCGCCGGTCCGTGCCGACGACCTGGACAGCCGGCTGTTCCTCGAGCTCTTCTCGCTGCGCCGCGCAGCGGGGAAGCTCAAGTACCTCGCCGGCTCAGAATCGGCCGCGTGGGCCTGGATCAACGACATCTCGCCGGAGCAGGCGGCCCAGGCACTGCGCGAGGCCGGCCGCAGGGTCGACGGATGACCTCAGCGACGCAGGTCGCCGACCTCTTCACCGGGGAGTTCGGCGCCCCGCCGGACGGAGTGTGGTCGGCCCCCGGCCGGGTCAACCTGATCGGCGAGCACACCGACTACACCGGCGGCCTCGCCATGCCCTTCGCCATCAACCAGCGCGCGTGGATCGCCGCGCGCCCGCGCACCGACGGCATCGTGCGGGCGGTAGCCCACGGCCGCGGTGCCGCCTCGGCCTCGCTGCACGAGGTCAGCCGCGGCCGGCCGGCGGACTGGCTGGGCTACCTTGCCGGTGCAGCCTGGGTGGTGGAGGGAGCGAACGGAGGCGGGTGGGACCTGGCCCTCGCCTCCGACGTGCCGATTGGCGGCGGTCTGTCGTCGTCCGCGTCCATCACCTGCGCCGCCCTGCTGGCGATGGACGACCTGTCCTCGTCAGGACACGGCCGGCAGGAACTGGCCGGGCTGGCCCAGCGGGTGGAGCATGAGGTCATAGGCATCCCCTGCGGGATCATGGACCAGACCGCATCGCTGCGGTGCACCCGCGACCACCTGCTGGCCTTGGACACGCGCACGCTGGACGTCGTGCAGGTGCCCTGGCGGGCGGAAGGGCTGGCCCTGCTCGTGACCGACACCCGTGCTCCCCACGTGCTCGCCGACGGACAGTACGCCGATCGGCGGCGGCAGTGCGAGGAGGCCACGGTGACCCTTGGCGTCTCCCAGTTGCGCGACGCCACGCTGGCGATGATCGAGGAGGCCGGCCCCCTCCTGACCGCCGATCAGGCCGCGTGCGTTCGTCATGTAGTGAGCGAGAACGGCAGGGTGATCGCCGCCCGCACGCTGCTCGAACAGGGCCGGACGGACGAGATCGGCCCCCTGCTCACCGCGTCGCACGCATCCTTGCGGGATGATTTCCGTGTCACCGTGCCGCAACTGGACGTTGCGGCCGAGGCCGCGCTCGACGCGGGCGCGCTCGGGGCCCGTATGACCGGCGGCGGCTTCGGCGGCAGCACGCTGACCCTCGTCCGCGGCGAGGACCTCGACGCCGTGCGGACCGCTATCGACACCGCGTTCGCCGACCATGGCTTCGGCGCGCCTGCGCACTTCGTCACCTCGCCGGCGGACGGCGCCCAGCGCAACGCCTGAACGGAGTAGCCGCCTGGTCGCAAGGCCAGGCGGGCATCCACGTCGAAGGAGAAGTCCTCGACGATGCCGAGTCCGGGTAGTGGCAGGTGGACCGTGTCGACGTTGGCGCTGCCGACGAGCTCGAGCTCGCCCATCGGGCCGACTGCTACACCGTCGCCCTCAGCCTCAACACACGCCCACGACAGACCCTCGGACGGAAGACTCCACGCGAGGCCCTCGACGAGGCCCTCCGTGCAACGGCCGCTTGAGACTGCCCTCCGAAACAGCGACGTTGGGTCCAAGAATCGGGCACCTCAATCTCCATCATCGTGGTGCCGATGCACACGCATGACCTTGGACGAACCGCAGTAACCGCGCACATGTACTCCCGACGACGCCACGCGACCTTCGGATCCGTCAGCGCCGGAGGCGGCGAAATCATGTCGGTGATCTCGACCACGTTGCCACCCTGGTGAGGCGTTCCCCATGGCGGCGGTCATGCTGCCGTAGCACGCCGTCGATGAGCTAGGTGGGTGTAGGTGAGCCGCCGCCCCACCACGGTCAGTCGTACATCGAACTCCTATCGACGGGTGTAGCGCTCGGCCAATCGCTCGGCACTCGAGGTGCCGCGGTCGTAGTCGCCAGCAGGGCCCGCCCCCCGAGCCTGCCGTAGCGTTGACGCGTCGCCAGCCGCTGTGTACGGTCCGGGGTATGGAGCGGCAGTCGGCTGAGTCCCTCTGGCAGGTGACACAGCCGCGCCATCTGCAGTTGGTCCGTGCAATGCGCACCGCGATCGGCTCCGGCACGTTGCAGATCGGTGACCGGTTGCCGAGCGAGCGAGATGCGTGCCGACGCTTCTCGGTCAGTCGTACCACGGTTCGTCGGGCTCTGGCTGAGTTGCACGCGCAGGGATACGTGGAGCCTGATGGGACACGCGGCTGGTTTGTGACAGCCTTCGTCGAGCCCAGCGTCCTGTCTGGGTTCAGCGACCAGGCCAGTCAGCGAGGGCTTATGCCAGGGTCAAAGGTGCTGCGGGCGTTGGTGAGAGCGGCAACGCTGGACGAAGCCGAGTCGCTTGAGGTCGCACCAGGGTCTGAGGTCTTCGAGCTCGAACGGGTTCGTCTGCTCGGGGGGATCCCGGTGGGCTGGCAACGGGCGGTCGTTTTATGCT
>CAMCSO010000199.1 GCA_945877545.1 Bifidobacterium breve
CGCCTTGCCTGCGCCGATGTCGACCGTGCGCTCGACGGCGTCGACTGGTACATCGCCGAGTCTGATCGTCAGCTTGCCGGCCGCAAGCCCCTGCCCGGCCCGGTGAGCAACATCGCGAGCTGGAACTACCCGATGAGCGTGCAGGTGCACGCCGAGCTCGTTCAACTGCTCGCGGGCAACGCCGTCATCGCGAAGACCCCCAGCCAGGGCGGCTTCCACTGCCTGACCCTCGCCCACGCGCTCATGCGCCGCGAGGGCTTGCCGGTCACGCTCGTCTCGGGCATGGGCTCATCGCTCGGCGACATCCTCATCCGTGGGGAGGGCATCGGCGCCCTCGCATTCGTTGGCGGTCGCGCGAACGGACGCAAGGCCGCGACGACGTTGGCCGACACCGGCCGGCGCCACTTCCTCGAGCAGGAGGGCCTCAACACCTGGGGCGTCTGGGGCTTCTCGCAGTGGGACCTCCTCGCCGGCCACCTGAAGAAGGGGTACGAGTACGGCAAGCAGCGCTGCACCGCCTACCCGCGCTTCGTCGTGCAGCGCAGCATGTTCGCCGACTTCCTGCAGGCCTACCTGCCGGTCGTCGACAGCCTGCGCTTCGGCAACCCGCTCGCAGTCGAGAGCGAGGATCTGCCCTTCCCCGAGCTTGACTTCGGCCCGGTGATCAGCGCGGCGAAGGCAACTGAGCTTCGCCAGAACTTCGACGACGCTGTTCGCGGCGGTGGGATCCCGATCGTCCATCGCACCCTGCGCGATGGCAAGTTCCTCCCGCATCAGGACACCTCGGCGTACGTCGCCCCCGCGTGCGTTCTTCAGCCGCCCACCTCGTGGGCACTGCATCACAGCGAGCCGTTCGGTCCGCTCGACTCGATCGTCATTGTCGACACCGAGGCCGAGTTCCTTGCCGCGATGAACGCGAGCAACGGATCACTCGTTGGCTCTATCGCGACCGATGACCATGAGTTCGCGCACCGGGTGGCCGATGATATGCAGGCCTTCAAAATCGGCATCAACGCACCTCGTTCCCGTGGTGATCGCGATGAGATCTTCGGCGGCAAGGGCGCTTCTTGGAAGGGTGCGTTTGTCGGTGGCGACCTGCTCGTCCAGGCCGTCACGGTTCCCGCGGACGGCTCCGACGAGACCCTCTTCGGCAACTTTCCGTCGTACTCGCTCTACCCGCCGACGTCAGGCCTCGTTCGTCCGGCATAGCCAAGGCGGACGATCCTGGGCGCTGGCTGCAACTCGGTACGGTCTTCACCATGTCTATCGGCATAGCTACGTGCGCGGAACTCCCTGACCTCGACGAGGACGAACGCAGGTTGCTTGACGCACTCACGGCGCTGGGGGCGGAGGCGGTCCCGGCAGTCTGGGACGATCCGTTGATTGACTGGTCGTCGTTCGATGCGGTGATCCTGCGTGCAACGTGGGACTACTCGCGGCGGATCGAGGAGTTCATCGCCTGGACGCGCCGGGTTGCGTCAGTCAGCATCTTGCTGAATCCGGCCGACATCGTCGAGTGGAACACCAACAAGCGCTACCTCACTGACCTCGCTACCGCTGGCGTACCAGTCGTACCCACAGTCTTCGTTGAAGTGCCGCAATCCTCTTCCGTCTCGGTCTCGTGGGAGCCGCCTGCAGGGTTCGCTGAGTTTGTCGTGAAGCCGGTCGTCTCCGCTGGCTCTCGCGACACCATGCGCTACTCACCTGTGACCTCGGGCGATGCGCCCGACCTTCACGTCAGAAGGCTCCTCGCAGCGGGAGAGGCGGTGATGATTCAGCCGTATCTAGAGGCGGTCGACACCATCGGCGAGACCGCGCTCGTCTTCATCGGCGGAGAGTTCTCGCACGCGGTCTGCAAGGGCCAGATGCTTCGGCTCGACACCGAGGGCGAGAAGGTGGCCGGCCTGTATGTGGTCGAGGAAATCACCCCTCGTTCCCCCTCGCAGGCCGAGCGCGCGGTTGCTGGCGCCGCGCTCGCCGCGATCCCAGGCGGCCTCGGCCGCGTACTCTACGCACGCGTCGACCTCATCCCTGACGCGTCCGGCGCACCCGTCGTGCTCGAACTCGAGCTGACTGAGCCGTCGCTCTTCTTTCAGCATGACGACACTGCGGCGCCTCGACTTGCCGCCGCCCTCCTGGCGCGGCTCTAGCCCGCGATCCGGCTACGCGGACTGCTGGATCGTTTCGTAGTAGGCGAGCTCCCGCGCCTTGCGCGGGAACACGACGATGACGAGCAGGAGGCCAATGAGCGTGAGCGCGAGCCCGGCTCCGATGGCGAGTGACTTGCCGTCGGTGAAAGCCTGTGCGGCGGCGGTCATGATTTCGCTTGCGGGAGCCTGTGGGTAGGACGATGCGACCTGCTCGGCGCCCGCGTAAGAGGAAGTGATCTGGTCCGCCGCGTCATTACTGAGCTGGGACGCTTGATCTGCAGGGAGCGCGGCGAAGGCGGTGGTGAGGCTCGCGGCATATGCGGTGGCGAGCAGCCCGCCCATGACGGCCTGGAGGATCGCCCCGCCGAAGTCGCGGGTGAGATCGAGGAAGGCCGATCCCATGCCCGCGTTGCTCGACGGCACCGATGACATGAGGCAGTGCGAGGCTGGAGTGGCGGCGAACCCGACCCCGGTGCCGACGAGGGCGTAGACGCCGAGGATCCAGCCGACGGGCGTCCCGGCCTTCCAGGTGATGAGCATGACGGTGAATGCGAGGGCGACTGCGCCGAGTCCGATGATGTAGGAGATGCGGGAGCCGAACTGCGCGATGACACGGCCCGCGAGCTGCCCGCCGATCGCGGTCATGACGGCGGCGGGGAGGACGACGGCGGCGGCCGTGAGGGTGTTGTAGCCAAGGACGTTCTGGGTGAATTGCTGTCCGACGAACATCGCGCCGATGAGGGAGCCGAAGGTGATCGAACCTGCGATGAACGAGACCCAGAAGGTGCGGGCCTTCGCGAGCGGAATGACGACGAGTGGGCGTGGTGCGCGGGTTTGCCGCCAGAAGAAACCGGCGAGTGCGAGCAGGGCGATCACGATGCTGGCGATCAGCGTGGGAGTGAGGCCCTGATCGGCCTTCTCGATCGACAGGACGAGTCCGCCGACCCCCAGGACGGAAAGGATGCCACCGATGTGGTCGATCGAGAACTTCTGCTCGCTCGAGTGCCAGGGGAGGACGATGAAGCCGACGATGAGCGCGAGGATGTCGAGCGGGAGGGTGACGAGGAAGACGGATCCCCACCAGTAGTTCTCGAGGAGCCAACCGCCGATGATGGGGCCGACTGCGGCAACGCCGCCACCGACTCCAGACCACAGGGCGATGGCCTTCACCTGGGCTCCGCCCCGGTACAGGGATCCGATGAGGGACAGCGTGGTCGGGAATAGGAGCGCGGCGGAGAGCCCGCAGAGGAACCGGCTCATGGTGAGGAACTGGGCGTTCGGCGCCCAAGCCGCCATCATCGAGGTTGGGATGGTGAGGAGACCGCCGAGGATGAACATGAGTTTGCGTCCGTAGCGATCGCCGACTGACCCCAAGTACAGGACGGTCGACGCGAGGCCGAGTGCGAAGGCGTCGGCGATATTCGACAGTTGGTCCTGGGTTGCTCCGAGATCCCGTCCGATCGTCGGGAGTGCCACGTTGGCGATGCCGAGGTTGATGTTCGCCACGATCGCGCCGGTGACGAGGGCGAGCAGCACAAGTGAGCTACGTGATGGCCGGTTGTCGGTGACGGAGGCCGGGCGCCCGGCGGAATCGATGCTCACGCAGGGACGCTAGCAGCCATGCAAGCGGGTCGTACTACCGTTTGCCGTGTGACTGATGAGGATGCCGTGCTCGCGGCTTGTGTTGCGGTGCTGGCCGATGGCGATGTCGTGACCGATCCGGACCGCCTGCCCACCTACCGGCAGGACCGCTCGACGGGGTCCGAGGTGGGTGAGCCATTTGCAGTTGTCTTCCCTCGCACGACCGAGCAGGTCTCGGCGGTTATGAAGGCCGCTCACAAGCATCGTGTTCCGGTTGTGCCACGCGGGGCGGGATCGGGGCTCTCGGGTGGCTCGAATGCAGTCGATGGCTCCCTCATCGTGTGTGTTGAGAAGATGAACAAGGTCCTCGAGGTTGACGTCGCAAACGGATACGTTGAGACCGAGCCGGGCATCTTCAACACCGAGTTGCGCGATTATGTTGCCGGCCATGGCCTTTGGTACGCACCTGACCCGGCGAGCAAGGACTTCTGCTCGATCGGCGGCAACGTCAACACGAATGCCGGCGGCCTGTGCTGCGTGAAGTACGGGGTGACTCGCGATGCTGTGCTCGGCTTGGAGGTTGTGCTCGCCGACGGACGCATCACCCGGCTCGGACGCCGGACAGTGAAAGGTGTTGCGGGCTATGACCTTGCTGGCCTCATGGTGGGCAGCGAGGGCACGCTCGGCATTGTCACGATGGCGCGCCTGCGGCTGCGTCCGCTCCCTCCGACCCCGACCACGGCGGTCGCAGTCTTCCCGGATCTGTTCTCGGCGGGTAGGGCCGTCGAGGGCATCATGACCCGAATGACGCCGAGCATGCTCGAACTCATGGACCGTGCGACGATCACCGCGGTCGAGAACTGGCGACCGATGGGGCTCGACACATCTGCTGAGGCACTCCTCATTGCCCAGTCCGATCTCCCGGGCGACGCAGGTGTCGCCGAAGCCGATGCACTCCTTGAGATTTGCGAGCGTTCAGGTGCGACCGAGGTCTACCGGTCGGAGGATCCGGAGCAAGCCGAGATGCTGCTTGGGGCTCGCCGCATGGCGATCCCTGCGCTCGAGACGATCGGTGACTGGCTCCTAGACGACATTGCCGTGCCGAGGTCTGAGCTCGCCCGGGCCATGCAGCTGATCACCGAGGTGTCAGCCCGCAATGACGTCCTCATCGGCACCTTCGGCCATGCCGGCGACGGCAACCTGCATCCGACCATCGTCGTTCCGCGCGGGGACGATGCGGCGTATGTGCGGGCCATGGTCGCGTTCGACGAGATCGTCGATATTGCCCTGCTCGTCGGCGGCACGGTCACCGGTGAGCACGGTGTCGGCACCCTGAAGCGACGTCACCTCGCCCAGGAGCTCGACCCGGTCGCGATCGACCTCCACTCCCGAATCAAGGAAGCCTGGGATCCGCTGGGAATCCTGAACCCGGGCAAGGCACTGCCGCGCTGGTAGCGGCGCTCGATGTCAATGCCGTGCAGTATCGCACCGTCCCCCTCCTGCAGTAGTAGTCGAGTAGCATCGTGGTATGAAACTGAGCATCAGCCTGACGGACGACGACGTTGACTTTCTCGACATCTTCGCGGATCGCGCAGGCATGCACTCCCGGTCTGCGGTCGTGCAGCAAGCGATCGCGATGCTCAAGGCGGCAGAGCTCACCGATGCATACGAG
>CAMCSO010000200.1 GCA_945877545.1 Bifidobacterium breve
CTGCTCGACCAACGAAACCTCGCGGGAATCGGCAACATCTACCGGTGCGAGTCGCTGTTCCTCGCGGGAGTCCACCCGGGCACCCCGACCGGCGAGGTGCCGAACCTTGGCGAGGTCGTGAAGCATGCCCACCGGCTCATGGAGCGCAACAAGGCGCGCCCCTCGCAATCGACCACCGGGGAGGAGGGATTCGGCCGCACGCACTACGTCTTCGAGCGCGGGCGAAAGCCCTGCCGTAGGTGCGGGGCGGTGATCCGGGTTGATCGGCAGGCCGATGATCTCGGCCCCGGGTACGTGAGCCTGCTCGGGCCGGGTGGCGCCGGAGCGCCCCGGCTCACGTACTGGTGCCCGGCCTGCCAACCCGCCCCGTCGTCCGCGTCGCACACCGCGCCGGAGACACCGTGAACGGCACGTGCCAAGAGACAGGCATGTTGATCTCTACACATCAAATGTGTATTTTGACGTCATGACTCGGACGAACATCGACCTCCCCGATGAGCTGGTCCTGCAGGCAATGGAGATCTTCGGGTTGCCGACAAAGCGCAGCGCCGTCGAATTCGCGCTACGACGCCTTCTCGAGTCGCGAATGTCACTGTCAGACCTCGATGCCCTGGTCGGCGTTGGCTGGGATGCCGATCTTGATGCCATCCGCACTGATGATCGAATCGTCGAGTGACCCGCTACCTCGTCGATTCGTCGCTGTGGATTCCTATCCTCCGCGGTGATGCTGACGTGAAGCAGCGACTTTCGATGCTCGCGAATTCACCGGCCTCCTTTGTGACCTGCGGTCCGGTCCAAGCCGAGTTGGCCGCAGGAAGAAACGAGCGAAACTCCCGCGCGATCGACGCAATCGTCCGCGGTCTTCCCGCGCTCGCGCTGCCGTCGGCGGATTCCTTCATCCACGCGGGCGAACTCTTCGCGCAGGCCCGGGCGGCCCGGACTCCAGTTCGGGGCGTCATGGATTGCCTCATTGCATTGATTGCTGGGTCCCACCGCGATGTCATCCTCATCCACCGGGATAAGGACTTCGATTCCCTCGGCCCGCTCCATGACTTCGGGGCCGAGTCCTGGCGTTGAGCTTCCTTGAAGCGACCCCGTTTAGCCAAACTCCAGGGCCTTACGGCAGAGCAGGTCGCAGATCGCGCCGGCATCACGCGCACGACGGCGGACGCTTGCTCATTGCGAAGTTATCCAGCCTGCGCGACGAGTGGGACGTTATTGCATGGGAGAAGACGGCCTTGGACCTCGCCGAGCGCGCATGCATCACGGTGCCCGGACGGCGCACGTATCCCGTACCTGTCTGCGATGTCGTTATCCACAACACGGATGACCACCTACGCAACCACGGGTTTCTTCGGGCTGATGGTGGCTGGGCGCCATCACCAGTGTTCGACATCAACCCGAATCCCGACATCGGCGTCAGACGAGAGCTTGCCATTGGGGTGGGAATCGACCCAGCTGATGAGATCCTGGCTCTCCGTGAGGTCGCACCTTCCTTCGGCGTAGATCGGTTAGTTGCAGAGGAGATCCTCAATGAGGTGCTCAATGCCACCCGGTCGTGGCGGGAGTGCGCTGGCATTAACGGCCTTCCGGCTCGCGAGTTGCGCCTCATGGAGGACGCCTTTGCGCCTCGCTTCTCCCTACGTTGACCTCGCAAACACCTGTCGCTCAGATCGGCTACTCAATGAACCGCCAAAACTATTGACAGATTGTCATTGTTGAGGAAGGCTCCGGCTGTGCCCATTACCGCGCCTCAAAAACGCGAGCGCACCCGGGCAGATCTACTCATTGCCATTCAGGAACTTTTGCTCGATGGCGGAGTTGAGACCCTGTCCGTTCCCCAGGTCATCGCACGCGCTGGCGTTTCGCAGGGAACCTTCTACAACTACTTCGATCGTCTTGACGCGGCGCTCGATGCGGTCGCAGACCTCCTCCTAGCGGAGCATGCGCGTTGTCTCGAGTTCGTGAGATCCGGTGCGAGTGATCTCGCGGAGGTATTCGCCCGCTCAACCAAGCAGACCCTCATGGTTGGCCACCACATGCCGGAGGTCGGTCGACTCCTCTTCGATTCCGGGTTGCCCGTTGACCGCCTCGTGGCCGGTCTGCGCGCCCACATGCATCGCGACGTCCTTTTTGGCCTGTCATCGGGCGACTTCACCGCCAACGATTCGCAGGCGACCGCCAGCGTCCTTGGTGGTGCAATCGTCGGTTCGTGGCTCGACATCCATCGAGGCCGGCTATTGATTGATTCGATCCCGCCAGTTGTCGAATACCTCCTGCGAACCCTCGGGGTTGCGCCTCGCAAGGCAGTTCGCCTCGCCGGAGCACCTCAGCAGTTCCATCGACTTCACCCCTTGCCACTATCGCCACTGCTGGAGGTCTAACGATGGGATCGACGACGTCAGGGCCCGCTCGCACCGTTTATCGAGGCGACGTGGGCTACGACGAGGCGCGGCGCGCAACGATGTGGAATGCGAATGTGCCCGATCGATATCCAGGTCGCATCGTGCAAGCCACCTGTGTCGCGGATGTTGTGGCCGCCGTGCGCAAAGCGAAGGCATCAGACGAATCAGTTTCCGTGCGCTCAGGGGGCCACAGTTGGTCGGGTAATCATGTTCGCGATGGAGGCGTCCTCATTGATCTTTCGCGCCTGACGTCCTTCTCAATTGACAAGGCCACAATGTCGGCGACGGTTGAACCCGGCCTCGGGGGAAGCGTGCTCCTTGCTGCGCTCATGAGGGAGGGCCTGTTCTTCCCTGTCGGGCACTGTCGAGGTGTCGGCCTCGGCGGCTATCTCCTCCAAGGGGGTTTCGGCTGGAACGGCCGAGCGTATGGACCCGCGTGCGCCAGCGTCATGGCTATTGACTACGTCGACGCCGATGGTGAACTCCGTCATGCAAGCGATACTGAGAACTCGGACATGCTGTGGGCCGCGCGTGGATCAGGCCCAGGATTCTTCGGTGTCGTCGTGAAGTTCCACCTGCGACTGTATGCCCGTCCGAGGTTCATCGGAACCGCAGCCGTCCAGTATTCGGTGGATCGACTCGAGGACGTTGTCAGATGGATGGGTGAGATTGGTCCGGATGTTCCATCCGAGGTCGAATTGCAATTCGTGGTGTCCCGCAACCCATCGTTCCCCCCGCGACTGCGCAAGTACAACAGCACCTCGCCGGTGAGGATCGAAATCGCGGCGCCGGTGATGACATCATCCCGCTCGGCGGCAAAGGCTGCTCTGTCCTTTCTCGAGAGTCGGCCGCGAGGTTCACGCCGCCGACTGCCGCTATTGCCGGTGCCCCTGAGTGCTGCCTTCGGGGCCGTCATGCAGCACTACCCCAATTCCATCAACTGGACAACGGACAATCTGTGGACCCACGCAGGCCCGGATGAACTCCTTAGCCATGTCGAGCGCATTGCTGACACCCTGCCTCCACCACCAGCACACTTTCTGTGGCTGAACTGGGCGCCAACCCACACCCTCGGCGACATGGCCTACTCCGTCGAGGACCGCACCTACCTTGCGCTGTACGGAGGATGGAGCGATCCGCGGGACGCGACATCCACACCTGCATGGGCGCGAGACAACGTCGCGGCAATGGAAAGCCTGTCCACCGGCATTCAATTCGCTGATGACCCGGGCCGACCAGCACGGGGCATCTCCCTAGCCGCCCAAGCCCGACTCGATGCTCTGCGGGCCACCCAAGACCCGCAGGGTCGATTCCACCGATGGATCGGAGAGGCATGAAACTCCCCACACCAAAGTCGATTCCCGGACGTGCACTTGGTTGGTCCCCGGAGGAGCTCGCATCCTTGCCCTACGCCCGGTTCTGGAACCCGGTGATGGCTGAGATTCCAGCCCATGCCCTCCGTGCACTTTCGGACAGCCCGGTGGCCGAGGCACTCATGCCTCGAATGCCCGAGGCGGTCCACGACATCGTCGACTCACGAATCCAAAATGGCTACACCGTTAACCGCGACGGTGCGATCCACGTGAACCTCACCACCGAGATGCCTGACGTGACACCACCGATGATCGACTGGTGGTTCGGGTGGCACGGTGATAGCGCCCCTCGATACAAACTTTGGCATCCCCTTGCCCACATCCATGCCCAGTGGGAGCAGTTGCCGCCGGCCGGATCTACCGGGCGCGCGCGATATGTCGGGAACACCTCGCAGGTTGACGAGTTCCTCGGCAGCGCGATGATCCGCGGGGCAATCCAGTTCCGCCGACCCGAGGAAATCGGCCTCGTTGACCCCAATCTCGCAACCGGTATCGAGGCGACCGCCGTATGCGCTCGAGTCGGGCTCGTTGACGCGCCGATTGATATGGGCTACCTCGTGCACCATGTGAGCGCCGTCGCCGGTGGTTCAGTGATGCGCTCCCGATTCTGGATCGGCCCTCCCTACATCGCCGCCCGCAAGCCGGCCTTGCGCCCGTTCATGCCGCTCGCCCGGCGACTGGTAAGCCTCACCGAACTCGACGCGCGCGCCCTGTTCGTGCACTGCGCCCAGGAGATGAACCACCTCGCGACATTCCTGCCGGCCCTCTACCAGCAGGAGTCCTGACCGATTCTGCAACTGGCACCGACCTTCACTCAGGCCGATGCCCAGAGACTGCAACGCCTTTGAGGAAGGCGTCAATGGCCGCAGCAACTGCGCCGGCATGCGTCTCCATGAGTGGGATCATCCCACCCTCGATCACCACGGTCTCAACCTTCACGGAGCCAGTCAGAGCTTCCCTCACTCGTGGCAGGTCGGGCATTGCAAAGGGGTCGGCGGCCGCACCGACCATAAGCACGGGAGCAGTGATGAGGCCGATTCGGTCCTCCATTCGGTAGCGGGCGCAGGCGCGGTGCCCCTCAACAGGATCAAGTCCGGGTGCGAGCGCATCCCGGATGAACCGATCAAGGAGGTCGTGGCGGTCCGGGGGATAGAAGGGCGCACGCTTCGCCCACAACTCCATGAGGTGTGCTCCGTCAGACTGGCGGGCCGCGTCATCGACACCCGGGCCGTCCGCGTGCCTGAGACGAAACTCCTCATTCGTCCAGGGAGCACTTGACAGGACCAAGCTGCGGACGAGATCAGGTCGCGAGGCGCCCACCTCGATCGCTACGGCAGCCCCGGTGTGGTGGCCCACGACCACGACATCGTGAAGGTCAAGGGCTTCGATGAGGCTGATCGCACCTGAGGCCATTGCCTCGATCGTGTGGGGCCTTGGCGCGGGAGGGCTGGCACCAAAACCGACCATGTCCATGGCGATGACGCGATGGTTGCGCGCGAGGAGCGGCTGAAGTTCAGCGAACTCGTCGAGTGACCGCGGGGTCTGGTGAAGGAGAAGGATCGGATCACCAGAGCCCGCGTCGCGGTAGTGAAGTTGGCCC
>CAMCSO010000201.1 GCA_945877545.1 Bifidobacterium breve
TCCGGATCTGATGGCCACAATTCAGTCGGCCATCGATGAGGGCAACAAGGCCGTCTCGCACGCGGAGGCCATCAAGAAGTTCGCCATCATGAAGACCGACTGGACTGAGGAGGGCGGCCAGATGACGCCATCTCTCAAGCTCAAGCGCGGCGTCGTTATGTCGGAGTGCGAGGCCGAGATCGAGGCGCTGTACGCATAGAACGGGGTCGGTAGTGTCGTGCCTGTGAGCATGCTGCGCGACCGCACGACCCAACGTTCGATCGCGTTCCTGCTTCTGGCGTGGGCTGCAACCCGCATGCTTCTCGTCGGGGCGACCTTCGGGCTGGCTGAGTACTTTCTCCCGGATGTCTACCTTTACTCGACGTGGACGATCCTGCTCAATGAGCGCCAGTTCCCGGTGGGTGATGCCTACTGGCAGTACCCGCCGGGTGCTGGCGTGCTTTTCGCGCTGTCAGGAGTCGTTGGACCCGACCCGATCATCGGTTTCGTGGTGCTCGCAGTCCTCGCCGACGCCACCATCCTCGCCCTGCTCATTGCCGCCTCTCTGCGCATCCACCGGGACCGCTACAGCCCGGCGTCAATGTGGGGCCCTTGGGCGTGGGTCATCGGCGGGGTAGCCATCGGGCCGGTCATGCTCGCCCGCTTCGATCTGTTCCCGACCCTCTTCGCCGTCGCGGCCTTGGTCCTGATCTCCCGGCCCTGGCTCAGCGGTATTGCCGCCGGCATCGGCGGGCTCCTAAAGGTCTGGCCCGCACTCATCCTCCTCGCCCTGCCCCGAGGCAAGCTTTGGCGCGGCCTCGCCGCAGCAGTCGCGACCGTGGTGATGGGCACCCTCCTCATCGCCGTGTGGGCCAATGGGGGCGTCGCATTCCTCGGTGAGCAGGGCGAGCGCGGATTGCAACTCGAGTCGGTCGGGGCACTGCCCTTCGTCATCGCTGGAGCACTCGGTCTGCCGCAACAGGTCGTGCTGCGCTATGGATCCTTCGAGATCGTCATGCCCGGATCCACAACTATCGGCCTTGTCATCACGGCCCTCGGCATCGGGCTCATCGGCGTCATTGCCCTGCAGCGCCTACGCGGGCGACTCGAGGCGGTGGCTACGGGGGATGTCGCTCTCGCGCTCGTACTCGTGTCGATCGCGACGAGCAGGGTTTTCTCACCGCAGTACTCGGTGTGGATCGTCGGCGTGGCCGCGGCAGCAAGTGTCGACAAGCGCTCACGCCTGAGAACCGTCACGATCCTGCTCGTCCTGATGTCAGCGCTGACGTCGGTGCTCTTCCCGTGGCTTTACGGGTCGCTCATCGAGACGACCTGGTACGCCGCAGGCGTTCAGGCAACGAGGATCGTACTGCTCCTCTCCTGCACGATCGCGGCGGTCGCGGTCGTGCTCGCACCGCATGCCGTTGATCGCATGCCCCTTATCCGAGGACTCGTCCGACCCCGGTGAAGTAGCGGTTGTACCAAGGGCCGAGGACGTCGGTGATGACGACTCCCTCTTCCGGGTTGGCCGCATGCACCATCTTGCCATTGCCGATGTACATACCGACGTGGTGCACGCTGCCGCCAAAGTAGAAGATGAGGTCCCCTGGCTGAGCCTGACTCAGCGGAATCTTTCGGCTCTTGCTGTACTGGCTATAGCTGTAGTGGGGGAGTGAGATTCCGGCCTGCCGCCACGCGGTCATCGTCAAGCCCGAGCAATCGAACGTGTTGGGGCCGGCTGTGGCGGCGACGTATCGGTCGCCGACCTGTGACAGGGCGTATCGCACGGCCGCCGCCGCTCGTCCTCCCCCCGAAAAGCCTCCGCCGCCGGAGCTCGGACCCGACTGCTGGCCCGCACTCTGGTCGATCTGACGCACAGCTGCCGCGGCAGCGGCCTGAGCCGCCTGCCGCTCCTTGGCGGCGAGCTGGGAGATGCGCTCTCGCTCCTGCGCCTCGAGGCCCGCGAGGACCCCCTCCGCCTCCCGGAGCTTTCGATCCGCCGCCTCCTTTGACTCCTTCATCTCACTTCGAACCGACATCGCCGAGTCCTGCTTCTGCTGCAGTTCGGCCTCGACCTGGGCGAGCCGAAGCCGCGCAGTCTGGGTCTTGCGCAACGATGCCGACTGAGACAGTGCCACCTGATCAAGCGCCGCAGCCTGCGCGAGGAACTCATTCGGGTTATCGGCGAGGAGTACTTGCAGGGAGGCGTCAACTCCACCACTGGTGTAGGCGGACCGGGCCAAGCTATCGACCGTAGCCGAAATCTTGGTCAGCTCCCGCATTTGGCGAACAACCTTTCGCTCAAGGGAAGAAAGTTCGGATTCGATATCGCGCAGACGCACCTGCGCCTCGTTGTAGCGCTCCGTGGCACTCTCGGCTTGGGCATGGAGGTCTCGCATCTGAATGCGCACCTGCTGGAGGTCCCGAGGGGCAGCATGGGCGGCCGAGACCGTGACCGAGAGAACGATTGTCCCCGCACCCAAGGCGAGGACTGCCTGGCGGATCGATGATCGGAACGTCAAGATTTCTTCTCCTTCGTCCACGGCGTGGTGCCTGGTTCGACGGAACTGAACGGGAGGAGGTTCCCACATCAGCGATTAAATCCTTCTCAAAGGTAACAGAAGGATCTCGAAGGTCCATCCTGATACGAGACGTTTGGCCCACTGCGAGTGGCCAAAGGTGTCTACCATGCCGAAAAACCGAGCATTTCCGCCCCGTCGACGTGACGCAAGACACACGCATACTGCTCGGGTAGCGGGACCGAACGGCGTCTCAGCTCGCCCGGTGTCGCCCCGGCCTCAGATCTCGCTCGGGAGCCGACACCAATCGAAGGGGCGGGACCAACCCGGAGCCTGCTAACACCTCAACGGCGGCGTAGTGCTCATCGGCGATCTCGGGATGCAGGGCTCCGCCGATTGGACCGAGAAGAACGGAGACGACGCAATCACTGCACGCATCGCCGGCAACCCCGCAGGTACCACAGTCAATAACCATGATCCGGAGGCTAGAAGGGGGGTCTGACAATCCTCCTCTGCCGCCAATCTTCAGGTGCCGCCAATCTTCAGGGACCGCCGTCGCCCGCTTCCTCTTGAATGGGGCCGCCGAATTCAGGTCTCCGCACGAGTTCGACGCGGTCGGTCGCCGAGCACCACCGACAACGCACTTGCTCGACCGACTCCTCGAGAACGACCGACTCCTCGATGGCTGGCTCGCCAGAGATTGCCAGATGCCAGAACTCACTTACCCTCGTGGTCCGAATTACGTCGAACCGGGTGAGGTTGCCGCAGTGGGCACAGCGAAAGCGCGAAGTACCGTCGGGAAGGAAGTTGGCCACGGCCGCGAGGCTACCCGACCACGCCGATAGGTCGGCCTCAATGCGCCCAAACCTCAGTTCCGGACCGCCGCGCCTGACCGCCGATGTCAGGCTCCTGCTCTAGCGTTCAGCCATGCACGAGCAACTGTCCACCGACGCACTCGGCATGCCACTGTCGCTGGCGACCTTCGTCGTCGTCGATCTCGAGACCACGGGTGGCAGCCCCGCCGAGGCGGGCATCACCGAGATCGGCGCCGTTCGAATCTGCGGCGGTGAGGTCATCGGCGAGTACTCAACCCTCGTCAACCCCGGTATTCCAGTGCCTGCGTTCGTCGCAGCTCTCACCGGCATCACCGATGCACTCCTCATGACAGCGCCACGGCTTGAGGCCGTGCTCCCATCATTTCTGGAGTTCATGCGCGGCAGCATTCTCATCGCTCATAACGCGCCATACGACGTCGGCTTCCTCAAGGGCGCCTGCCAAAAGCTCGGGTACCCCTGGCCGGGCCCGCAGGTGCTCGATACCGCCCGCATCGCACGCGTAACCCTGCAGCAGGGAGAGGTTCGCAACTGCAAACTCGGCACGCTCGCCTCCTACTTCCACGCCACCGTCACCCCAACCCACCGGGCCTTCGATGATGCGCGTGCCACCGCCGATGTCTTCCACGCTCTCGTCGCTCGGCTCGGCAATCTCGGCATCCAAACAGTCGAAGACCTGCAGGCATTCTCGTCGAAAGTGTCGCCCACCCAACGGAGCAAGCGACATCTCGCGAACAGCCTGCCCGATTCCCCGGGCGTCTATGTGTTCAAAGATCAGACGGGCACCGCCCTGTACATCGGGACCTCAAAGAACATCCGGACCCGAGTTCGCGGCTACTTCACCGCATCTGAGACCCGTCGCCGAATGGCCGAAATGGTCGGTATCGCCCATGAGGTGACACCAATCGTCTGTGCAAGCATCCTTGAGGCACGTGTGCGCGAGTTGCGACTCATCGCAAAGCATCAGCCGCGCTACAACCATCGCTCGAAGCGGCCAGAGAAGCAGGTCTGGCTCAAACTCACCGCCGAGCATGCACCTAGGCTCTCCATTGTCCGCACGGTCCTCGATGACTCCGCAGAAGGCGCCCGCTACCTAGGTCCCTTCCCGAGCGCAGGCGCGGTCGCCTTCGCCGCCGAGGCGATGGCTCTCGCCTTCCCGCTACGCACGTGCACCGCCAAGATCTCCCGCCGGCCACGCACCGAAACTCCCGGCTGTGTTCGCGCCGAACTCGGCACCTGCCCGGCCCCCTGCACCTCGTCGGGCGACATAGAGCGGTACGACACACTCGTCGCCGGGGTCCGCTTGGCGATGGCCGGCGATACGCGCGCCGTCGTGGCTGCGTGCTCGGCACGCATGGCGGAGCTGTCGGAGGCTGGTCGATTCGAGGACGCCGCCGGCTGGCGTGACCGTCTCGCCGCGTTCCTGCACGCAAGTGTCCGCACCCAGCGACTGGCGATGCTCGCAGCGAATCCCGAAATCATCGCCGCTCAGCAAACTCCCGATGGCGGCTGGGAGATCCACTGCATCCGCTTTGGCTCCCTTGCCGGAGCGGTCACCATCGACCGCGGGGTCGATCCTGGCCCGGCACTTGATGCGCTGCGCTGCTCCGCCGAGCACATCACTTCGACCAGGACCCTCGCCACCTCAGGACTTGCCGAAGAGGCCGACGCAATCAACACCTGGCTTGACGGCGCCAGACTCGTCGAGGCCGCAGTGCCGCTCTCACTGCCGGTGGCCTGTGGCGGCGAACTCGCAGTCCGGCTCTCACGGGTTCAGCACGTCATGCGTGATTCCGCGCCGGCTGCTGGTGATTATCAGTGGCACTCCCGACATGTGCGGGCTGGGGAACAGCGACCCATTGGAGCACCCGGGCTCCCTGTGACACGAATCCGCACCGCCTTAGGCTTCGAAGGTGTCCAAGGTTGATCGTCGCGCGTTCATCGCCGCAGCCGTGGCTGCTTCGGTCGGCATCGGCTCTGGGCTCGTTTTCGGCCGCCATTGGGGCAGGGGCCCTAGTGGCGACACGCGCGCCATCGACCTCGGG
>CAMCSO010000202.1 GCA_945877545.1 Bifidobacterium breve
GGCTTCCCTCGGTGCCGTTGCCGTCGGAACCTCGCAGGAACTTGAGGGGCGACAGTTCGATGTTGTCATGGAGGGCGTGGGTCTTGGGGTAACGAGGTCGGTCGCGGTGGATCGAGCCCGCCGCGGTGGAACGGTTGTCCTGGTCGGTCTGGCACAACCCCTCAGTGAACTGGGCTTCATGGGTGCCGTCGTGCGCGAAATCGTTCTGCGCGGAGCATTCGCCTACACGCCAAGCGACTTCGATGATGCGCGGGCCTATCTCGCGGACCGGGGGCTTCCACCGCAGATCATCATCGACACCGCGTCTTTGGAGAGTGGCCCCGAGGTTTTCGCCCGGTTGGGTGCTGGCCCACAGGTGTCCCTCAAGACAGTGCTCGTACCGTCGAACGCTGCCTAATTCACGGTTCTGCGCACGATCCTCACTCGATCGACACTCCCGAGTCCGACTCCGCAAATCAACCGATGCGCAGGTCGAGCATCAGAGTGAGCATGGAACTGGGAGGCCTCGATTGAGGCATTGAGCGTGAGCTCGCACTCGACACCCCATGGATGCTCTCCCGGTTATCCGATCAGTCGATCGTCCCCTCGATGATCCGCAAGATGTACTCGTTCAAGACAAAGATGTACCCGTTACAGGCCGCAGAATGTACCGGGACGACTCGAGTATCGCCGTACTCAGGACATGCGCCTTGCCGGCACAGCGCCAGCACCCCAACAAGCACCGGGCTTGCTGGAGAACCAGCAAGCCCGGTGACGTCGGCCTCGAATGAGGCATCGTGGATCAGACGAGATCGAACCGATCGAGCATCATGACCTTGTCCCATGCGGCGACGAAGTCGCGCACGAACTTCTCCTTCGAATCCGCACTGCCGTAGACCTCGGCGAGGGCACGGAGCTCGGAGTTCGAGCCGAAGACGAGGTCGACCCGGCTTGCCGTCCAGCGGGCCTCGCCGGTCGCGAGATCGCGGCCTTCAAAGGTCTCCTCGGTATCGGTCATCGGTGCCCAGACCGTGCCCATGTCGAGGACGTTGACGAAGAAGTCGTTCGTCAGCGTGCCCGGGGTCTTGGTGAGGACGCCGAGCTGAGACTGCCCGGTGTTCGCATCGAGGGCACGCATACCGCCGACGAGCACGGTCATCTCGGGTGCCGAGAGGTCCAAGCGAGCGGCCCGCTCGACGAGCAGGTGCTCGGCGGGCAGGTTGTGACCTTTGGCAAGGTGGTTGCGGAAGCCGTCGAATGTCGGCTCCAGCACCTCAAAGGAGTTCACGTCGGTCTGCTCTGCGGTGGCGTCGGTGCGGCCCGGGGTGAACGGAACCTGCACGGTGACGCCGGCTGCCTTCGCGGACTGCTCGACCGCGGCGCAACCGCCGAGGACGATGAGGTCAGCGAGCGAAATGCGCTTGCCACCGCTGGCTGCGGCGTTGAACTGCTCCGCAATGCCCTCGAGGGTGCGAAGGACACCGGCCAGTGCTGCCGGGTCATTTGCCTCCCAGCTGCGCTGCGGCTCCAGCCGGAGGCGGGCGCCGTTTGCGCCGCCGCGCTTGTCGGTGCCACGGTAGGTCGAGGCCGACGCCCAGGCGGTTGCCACGAGCTGCGAGACCGAAAGGCCCGATCCGAGGATCGTGGACTTGAGGCCGGCGATGTCGGCCGCGTCGACGAGCGGGTGGTCGACTGCCGGGACAGGGTCCTGCCAGATGAGGATCTCGGCGGGAACCTCGGAGCCGAGGTAGCGGTTGCGCGGACCCATGTCGCGGTGGGTCAGCTTGAACCAGGCGCGGGCGAAGGCATCGGCGAACTCCGCCGGATTCTCCATGAAGCGGCGTGCGATCGGCTCGTAGATCGGGTCGAAGCGCAATGCGAGATCGGCGGTGGTCATCATCGGTGCGTGACGGATGCTCGCGTCGTGCGCATCGGGGACGGAATCCGCGGCCGCGCCGCCTGCTGGCTTCCACTGCTTGGCGCCGGCGGGGCTGTTGGTGAGCTCCCACTCGTAGCCGAACAGGGTCTCGAGGTAGGCGTTGTCCCAGGTGATGGGTGTTGCGTTCCACGCACCCTCGATGCCACTGCTGATGGTGTCGTACCCATTGCCTGTGCCCTTGGAGTTCTTCCAGCCGAGGCCCATCTGCTGGATGGGTGCGCCCTCTGGCTCGGGGCCGATGTACTTGCCCGGATCGCCGTTGCCGTGCGCCTTGCCGAACGTGTGACCACCGGCGACGAGGGCAACGGTCTCGACGTCGTTCATAGCCATGCGGGCAAAGGTCTCGCGAATATCGCGGGCAGAGGCCAGCGGATCCGGGTTGCCGTTGGGGCCTTCAGGATTGACGTAGATGAGGCCCATCTGAACGGCTGCGAGCGGGTTCGCGAGATCGCGATCGCCGGTGTAGCGGGCATCGGCCAGCCACTCGGCCTCGGTGCCCCAGTAGGTCTCGTCCGCCTCCCAGACATCGGCGCGGCCGCCACCGAAACCGAAGGTCTCGAAGCCCATTGACTCCATCGCGACGTTACCGGTGAGGATCATGAGGTCGGCCCAGGAGAGGGCATTGCCGTACTTGGCCTTGACCGGCCACAGCAGGCGGCGGGCCTTGTCGAGGTTGACGTTGTCTGGCCAGCTGTTGAGGGGGGCGAAGCGCTGCATGCCAGCGCCGCCGCCGCCGCGGCCATCGCTCGTGCGATAGGTGCCGGCGCTGTGCCAGGTCATGCGCACGAAGAAGGGGCCGTAGTGGCCATAATCTGCCGGCCACCACACCTGGGAGTCGGTCATGACTGCCCGAAGGTCAGCCTTGACGGCTGCAAGGTCGAGGCCGTTGAACGCGGTGGCGTAGTTGAAGCCCGCATCCATCGGATCGGACTGCGGGGCGTTCTGCCTCAGGATGCGAAGGTTCAGCCGATTGGGCCACCAATCGCTGTTGCTTGTGCCCTCAGCGCCGCGGTGAACGACCGGGCAGCTCGCTGTTTCTGACATGTGCCATCTCCTATATCTGGGTTCGGACTGATGAAGGTGTATGAAGTAATGAGGTCATGCTGGGCTGTGCTCGCTGCGTGACACCTGAGATTGCGTCGCCTGACATGCGGGGCACAGCCCCCAGTAGGCGACCTCAGCCTCGTCAATCTGAAAACCGAAGTCTTCCTTGGGGGTCAGACACGGTGCCGAACCGACGGCGCAGTCGACATCGACGAGACTGCCGCAGTCGCGGCAGATGATGTGGTGATGGTTGTCGTCGACGCGGTCCTCGAAGCGTGCCGGGGACCCCTCGGGCTGGATTCGCCGCAGGAGCCCGACATCCACGAGGGTGCCGAGAGCGTCGTAGACAGATTGCCGGGAGATCGCGCCTATCTGCTCCCTGACATCTGATGCCACCGTGTCGGCAGTGGCATGTGGATGCCGCTCAACCGCCCGCAGGACCGCGAGCCGCTGGGCGGTGACCTGGACCCCGCGCTCCCGAAGGACACTGGCCGGGTCGGTGAGCATGTCGTTAGGTTAGGCCGATCCTTGGATCGAGTCAAAAGTTGGACAGGTCAGGAACGGACCAAGTCCGAGGCCGCCGGTGCGCTCAAGTGTTGCGCTGGTTGGTCGTCCGGTTTCCGTGATGAAGCGGTCTTGCGGTCACGGCCATGTTTCATGAGTCTCGCCGAACCTTGACCGGGTCGTAAAAGTAGCCATACTTATAGCTATGAGTCTCGCAGAGCAGTTGCCGTTAGCTGAGGTCAAAAACCGCCTGTCAGAGGTCGTCGAGCAGGTGGAAACGCAGCACGCGAGGGTGACGATTACCAAGCACGGCCGACCCGCTGCTGTTGTCATGAGTGTGGACGACCTTGACTCGCTCGAGGAAACCCTGCGGGTGCTGTCCGACCCCGCCCTGCTGGCGCAGGTGCGCGCCTCGCGTGCGGAGCGCGACGAAGCGGTGCCGTTGACCAAGGAGGAGGCCGCTCGCCGGGTCGGTCTTGCGGAGTGACCACGTGGCAGGTCGCGTGGACAGCAACCGCGTCGAGGTCGCTGACCGTATCGCCGGAGAAGGTGGCGACTGCTGCTATTGAATTCATCTACGGACCGCTGGTCGACAACCCTCAACGCGTTGGGAAGCCGCTGCGTTTCGAATTGGAGGGGCTGCACGTTGCTCGTCGTGGCGACTACCGCGTCATCTACGAGATCGACGACGGTGTGAAGCGCATCGTGGTGCATGTCATCGAACATCGGGCAAATGCCTACCGACGGCGCTAGGAGCCTGGGTCAGTCCGACGCGATGGCCGGCAATACATCTGTCGGTGGCATTGGTCTGACGGACGTCATTGTCGTCAGGTCACTCCCCAGTTAAACCGTCGGGAACCCCCAGAACGACGTATGGGGAGGACCGCTCGGCCCTCCCCATACGCGTGGTTCCAATCAGGTGGTTACTTCGCGAGAAGCGCCGCAACGTCGACACCCGGGGGCAGAATGACGGCATCGATTGCGTGGATGACACCGTTGGACGTCACGACATCCGCCTGGACGACCTTAGCGCCATTAACGGTGACGCCATCAGCGGTCGACAGGGTCACGTTCTGGCCTTCGACGGTCGCGACGTCGCCGTCGGTGACGTCAGCAGCCATGACCTTGCCGGCAACCACGTGGTACGCAAGGATCTGCGCGAGTACATCCTTGTTTTCCGGCAGAAGAAGTGCGTCAAGGACGCCGGCCGGAAGTGCTGCAAATGCTGCGTCAGTCGGTGCGAACACCGTGAACGGGCCGGCACCCTTGAGGGTCTCGACGAGGCCGCCCGCGGTGACGGCGGCGGTGAGCGTGGCGAAGCCATCAGTGGTGCTTGCGATGTCGATGATGTCGCCTGCGGCCATGGGCATTTCGGAGTCGGCCATGGGCATTTCTGAGGCAGCGGATGTGGATGCTGCGGGTGCTGCTGCCGTGTCGTCTGACGAACTGCTGCATGCTGCAAGGCTGAGCGCCCCGGCCAGTGCGACCGCGGCGATGGAGATGGTTTTCACTGTAATGCTCCCTGTGATTGATGACTATACTTTTTCAACACAACCCGGGTGAGACGAAGCCGCATCTTGAGCACATCGCGGGCCTTTGCGGCGAGTTCGTGCCCCAATACGCGCGTAATGAGCCACGGCCACCGGCGGCCGTGATCGGAACACAACAGGGAGTGCCATGAGTCTGTACGAGGTCGTTGATCCCCGCACAGGCGAGCACGTGAAGAGTTATCCGACGGCATCGGATTCGGATATTCGGGCCGCAGTCGACTCGGTGTCGTCTGCCCATGCGGCCTGGTCCAAGCGCTCCATCGCCGATCGCGCGGCCATCGTTCGACGGATCGGCGAGCTCCATGAGGAGCGGGCTGCGGAACTGGGCGCGATCATTGTGCGGGAG
>CAMCSO010000203.1 GCA_945877545.1 Bifidobacterium breve
GTACCCGACGACATCCTCGCCCAGCGCGAGCCGAGCACCGCGATGCTCGACGGTCTCGCGAACCCAGGCCGGGGCTGGGAGCGGCTCTACGTCGACCACGTGCAGCAGGCCGACACCGGTGCCGATCTCGACTTCCTGGTCGGGGGCAGTGGCTCCGCCGTGAGCCGAGAGTCGCACTGACTCCACGCTCAACGCTGCAGCAAGAGCTTGAACCTCCGGAAGGTTCCGCCTGACTTGCCCATCCGCTTCAAGCCTTGTGCGTGGCCAAGGTGGCATCCGCATCCTCGAAGCGTTGTCAGTACCGATAGGCGTCACGCCGGTGGTCGACGTCAAGGACAACGATGCGGTGGTGTGCCTCGTCGATGCGGTAGCGAACCCGGTACTCGCCGCGCCTGGCCCGCCACAATCCTTCGAATGGATCTCTGAGCAGCACTCCAACGACTCTCGGCCGCTGGGCGAGTGGACCGGTGATGAACTCCCACGCCGCAAAGGCCGCGGCCGCGGGAAGGACATCGGTGAGCGCGCGGTGGGCGCCGGGAGCCAGGACGATCGTGTATCTCTCGCTGCTCGGATTGTCAGCGCTCACGGGGCTCGCGGACTCGCCGTTCCGCCATGAGTTTGGCCATTTCCTCGGCTGTCGTCAGGTCGTCAGCAGTGGCCGCGGCTTCTGCTTCGCGGACTCTGGACATGGCGGAGTTGTCACGGAGCAATTCGATCGTGGCTTCGAGGGACTCAAGGTCCTCGGCCGAGAGCAGGACGACGTACTCACGGCCGTTGCGAGTCACGTGAACGCGTTCATGGGTGCGATCCACCTCTTCGGCGATCTCGGACAGGCGAGCCTTGACGTCGGAAAGGGGCATTGTTGTCATAGACCAGAATTCTAGTCTCTTACAGAATCGGCGGCAACGGGATTGCGACAGAATTCCCTTCACTACGGCCCGCGGAGCGAGGAACCCTCTCCCATCATCCCTCGGGTGCTACGGAACTGAGGTCACCGGCGCGCACGACTGGGCAATCGGCACAGGTGCCAAGAACACCGCCGCCATCATTGCGGCCGGCTGCAGCGCCCCTACGGGCTACTCGTCGGAGCCGATCCAGTCGACCGCCTCGGCGCTCGCCGCTGCCTATCGAGGAGGTGGCTACTCCGACTGGTACGTGCCCTCGATGTACGAGCTCCATCGCATCCTCTCGGCTCTGGATGTAGCCCAGTTACCGGCTCGCCAAGGACAAGACCGAGCAGCTCTACCTCGCCTCGTTCCCCAGCGCACTGCCCGATGTCCGCAAGGGCATACGAGTCAAAGCCAGCTGAACCGACCCCGTTTTCGCGGGCATTCCTAATTGAGGCACCGATCAGGTTTCGCGAGCAATTTGACTTGAGGCACTACGGGTGCCTGATTGTCAGCTGAAGTGGACGTACTGCGTACGCACTTACACAACGCATTGAGCTCATCCGTGGACGGCAGGGACCAGCGGACGTCGCCGAGTGACCCGAGGCTCATCTCTGCGAGCCAGGCTCAGCCACTATCAACTCGCGGCATTTCGCCCCTCAGTGCGTCTTGGCGAGTCCTCTCGGCTCCCGCGATCAGGCCCCACCCGCCTCGGCGAGATGATCGTCTCCCGTGGGCCAGACGCGTGCAGGAGTTCCCCTTAGAACGCTCGAATCGCACGCCCGCCCATCGTGGAAACCCCGGATTTGGGCACGCTGCCAGTAGCACCGCTGCTGGAGACGGCATATAGGGCGTGAGTGGCGCTTTGTTGGTACGAGTACCAATAGTTCGTGGCCGTGAACCCCCCAACAACACCCGAATTTCGCATGGTTTGAAATTCTTGCGTCGATGTGAGAAACCAGTCGGAGAATGTGGTCCCGCCTACCGTGGTCGTCGAAGCCCTGGCCAGATTGCCCACACCAGTGGCGCAACCGCCCACCATCAAGGACGTGTTCGCGTACCCGGTACCGATGGCAGTGCCAAACGTCCCTGGAATGAGCGTCGAGTTGTTGTTGCACCAATACAGAGCGGCAGCGCCGACGATGTCCGCTGTTTGCGCTTCGAGGTATCTGCACGCCGTATCGCACGCCGACCCGGTGCTCGTGAAGGTTCCGCTGGCGACGTAGAACACCGTTCCGCCTCCGGGGCCGGTGTCCCCGACGACATAGACCATTGTTGGAGTAATTGCTGCGGAGGCGGCAGAGGACGCCCCTGTTCCGGCAAGGTTGATCGCAGCGACCTTGAAGTAGTAGGCCGTCCCGTTCGTCAGGCCCGTCGCGGTGCACGACAGCCCGGTGGAGGTCATGGCGGCCGTGCAGCCGGTTGCGGCGGCATAGGACCCGCCGGAGCTCGTCGACACCTGGACGCTGTAACCGGTGATCGCGGATCCGCCGGTGCTCGTCGGCGCCACCCATGTGAGGGCGGCGGTGGTGTTGCCGGATGTCCCCGCGACGGTCCGTGCTTCCGTGGGCACCGTGTAGGGGGTGACCGATGGCGACGTCGCGGACGACGCGGTCGATAACCCGATCACGTTCTCCGCCTTCACCGTGAACGTGTACGCGGTCCCGGGCGTCAGGCCGGTGACCACCACCGGGCTCGACGACCCGCTGCCCGTGAACGCGCCCGGGCTCGACGTGACCGTGTAGGAGGTGATGGCAGACCCGCCGGTGGATCCCGGGGCGGTGAACGCGACCGACGCCTGGCTGCTGCCTGCCGTCGCTGCCCCGATCGTCGGGGCGCCGGGCGCGACGGCCGCGACGGTGAACGTCACGGCGACCTGGGGAGCGGCCTGGGTCGAGCCGTTGCCCGCCTGGTTAGCGGTGATCGTGCACGTCCCGCTCGTAAGAAACGCCAGCGTCCCGCCGCCGGTGATCGTGCAGATACCCGACGTCGTCGATGCGAGCGACACCGTCAGGCCCGAGCTCGATGTCGCGGTCAGTGTCGGGGTCGTCCCGAAGTTCTGGGTCGAGGGGTTCGCGAGCGTGATTGTCTGGGCGGCCAACGGGGTCGCCGACGCGGACGCCGGCGACGCCGCCGACGTGCCGGCGGTGTTCGTCGCGGTCGCCGTGAACGTGTAGGCGGTGCCGTTCGTCAGGCCCGTCACGCTGCACGAGCCCGACGAGCCCGTCACCGTGCACGCAAATGCGGTGCCCACCGCCGTCACGAGGTAGGAGACCGGGGTCCCGCCGGAGCCGGCGGCGACCGTCGCCGTCACCTGGGCCGAACCCGCGACCACGGCCGGGGCCAGCGGGGCCCCCGGGACGACCACCGGAGCCGAGCTGCCGCCGGACGAGCCGCCGCCGCTGCCGGCCGTCGGCGCGGGCGCCGCCGTCGGTGCTTGGGTTGGCACCGGGATCGGCGTGGGATCCGGGACCGGGACAGGGTCCGCCGGCACCTGGGAGGGGATCCGCGGCCCGACGCCCGCGGCATTCGCCGCCACGACGAGGAACGTGTACTTGATGCGTGGGTCAAGGCCCGCGAAGCGCGCGACGCCCCCGGACCCGCCGGTGAACGTCACCGACTGACCGCCCGGGACCGCGATGACCGTCATCGACGTGATCGGCGAGCTGCCCTGGTCCTCCGGCGGGGCGAAGGTGACCGCCTTCGTCGTCCCGTCGATCTCGCGGACCCCCGTCACCTCGCCCAGCCCCGGGGCGCCCGACTCGATGAGCGGCTTCTGCGGAGGGGTCAACGCCACCCACCGCGACTTCGTCTCCGTCGCCCCCCGGCACCTGCCGGTCGACGAGATCCGCACCGCGCCCGTGGCATCATTCACGCAGGTCGCCAGGCCCGCAGTCACCCCCGGGATGACCGACTCGCCCGCCGTCGCCGTCGCGCCCTGACCCTGGTCGCTGCCCCTGCTCGCGCTGTCGCCGGTGGCCCCGCCGCCCGTGCCCGCGGCCGCGTTCGCCTCGTTGAGCGCCCGCAGCTGCGCCCAGTCCTTGCGCCTGAACCCGCTGGTATCGCCACCAGTGTTCAGCACCACCGCCTGCGCCAGCGTCCGCGAGGAGAACGCCGACACCTCCCGGCCGCCCAGCGCTGCCCATCGGTGCGGCATCTCCGTCACCGGATCGCACGCCCCCCTGCCCTGCAGCCGGAACTCGCCCGTCGCCAGGTTCACGCACGTCCTCAGCGAGTCGGTGTTCGCCGCGTCCGTGACCGGCGCCGACGCGACCAGCACACCCGCGACCAGCGCCGCCGACAGCCCGCCCGCCGCCACCAGCCGAGGCAGCCCGCCCAGCCCAGCGCCCAGCGCCCGCGAAGCAAGCCAACGGTCCACAAGACGAACCCGAACGACCATGACCATCACCCACTCCCAGGCACCAGGGCCCTGCGACGAATATCGAATTCGACGGTAACCACGGAAGGGAGCCCGGCGGAACCGTGCCAGCACGGGTGCACAGCACAGGAACACCACTTATTATTTGCGCCCTCGCAGGCCGCCCCACCTCTGCGCACCGCGTCTCGGCCGTCAAATCCCAGCCCGCCGGGCCTCGCGACCCAGGCCCGCTGCGTGCTGCCGTTGGCAGTCTCAGCGGAGCGGGAGATAGAACACGCAGTCAGCTCACTCGTCGGCGCCGCTAACATCCGCGACCAGAGCGATGTCGTCGATTGCCTCCGACATCGAGATTGTCCAGCGCAGGATGAACACTCCGGGCATGATCTTTCCGGCGACGACCCACTCGTGGGCAAAGGTCGGGACGGTCTTGATGTCTCTGCTGATCAGCACGCGTCCGTCGTCGGCCGCCCACTGAAGGATCGCAGGATCGTCTAGCGTGCGTAGGCCGACGTCTTGGACACGGACGATGTCGATGCCCTCGACTCGCCTGTTCAAACGTAGCACCAGGTCTGGTTCGACGTTCTCGTCAGCGAGGAACCGTGGACTCACGACTCAAGGCGGGCAAGCAACTTGGCACGGAGACCCTCGGGCGGGTCGGTCGATTCGATCCGTGCCTGGATGGCAGTTCCCTCATGCTCCTGCTCGCTCAGGTAGGAATCAACCTCGGCGCGGTGTCGTAGATAGTAGGCGAAGATCGCGTAGACGTCCGCCAACGACACCGTCTCGTAGGCCTCGTGGATCGACTCTGGTGTCTTGCCTCGTTTGAAGTCCGCCACGACCACATCGAGGGAGATGCGGGTGCCTGGCACCATGAGGCGGCCAGCCTGGTCTCGGACCAACGGACAGTCTGCGATCCCCCGGCGCGGCCGCAAGAAGCCGCCACCGGGAGGTGCACATCGGCAGCCGATGGCTCGGGGTCCGTGGCGCATCGATGTCAATGCCGCTTATCGTCAGCGCCCCCGCAGGCCGCCCCCACTCCGCGCATCGCGCCCCGCCCGCTGCGGGGCCGACTGACACACGTTCATCCC
>CAMCSO010000204.1 GCA_945877545.1 Bifidobacterium breve
AGATCCGTCATTGGAATCGCCCCGGACCCGTCACGGCGAATAACGTCGATCGCGAGGCGATTCCAGGCCTGCGCACGGTCGAGTTCGCGGATCATCCCCCATGAGAGGAGCGACGTCGCGAGATTCATGACGGCGATGTCGCTCGCACGTAGGGCCTGCGTCGACCCGACGATGAGAAAGCCGCGGGCACTCCCCCGCAACCCGAGGGGCACGATCGCGACGTGTTCCTCGGCCGTTGCGATCGCCGAGGACGCAAGCACACCGCGGGGCCGCAGCCGCTCGATCTCAGGTGTGAACTCATCGATCCTTCTGGCCGCCGATACTGGGGTGGCGCAGACGGTCAATCCGGCGGCGTCGACGAGCATTGCAAAGCCCCCCGCATGCCTCGCGAGCAGGGCGACAACCTTCGCATCGCCCTGCTCCTTCAATGCCGCGCGAATCAGGGCGCGCTGCGCCTCGAAGGAGCGCTCAGCATCCTCGTACTCCTCGGCTGCCAAGGCCCGCGAGACCGCCTTACTCACTGCGACGAAGGGCGTCGGGGTCGGCACCTCGATAACCGGCAGGGCCGCGCGCTCTGCGGCGGCGAGGAGCGCACCCGGAATCGTGTCAAAGGACAGCCCCACTCCAAACCCGATCGCTGACACCCCGCCGGACATGAGCGCTGCGACGTACGCCTCGCAGACTGCCGGATCATCGGACAGTCGCATGCCGGTGGTGAGGAGGAGTTCATCACCATCAAGCCACGGTCCAGGATCCGTGAGTTCAGACGTTGCAACCCAGCGAACTGGTCGCGAACGATCCCCCGAGTCGGTGCGTAGGGTGAGGCCGAGCCCGGGCAACGCAACGACCTGCGCGATGGTCAAGGGCACAGCCAACTCCAATCCACCAGATGCCCGTCGGCATCTCGCCCATGACGGGCATGACGCTCGCGGACACCCTCGATGTCATGCAGTGTACGAACTGGACTAGTCGTTGGGTGCACTCTCCCCCTACGATTCAACGAACTATTCATTCGCCGTCGCGATACCAAATGCCCACTCACGTCGAAAGGCCCGCCATGACCCTGACGCCCGAGCGCACCGCCAGCGACCTCATCCAAGAGCGCCGCCTCGTCACCGCGATACCCGGCCCCAAGTCGCAGGCGCTCCTCGCCCGCAAGACCGAGTCGGTGTCGGCCGGCGTCGGCATCAGTTGGCCGGTGTTCATCACTCAGGCCGGCGGTGGCGTCCTCATCGACGTCGACGGAAACTCGATGATCGACCTTGGCTCCGGCATCGCCGTCACGACGGTTGGCAACGCGAACCCGTACGTCGTCGAAGGGGTCCAGCAGCAGGTCGCTGCGTTCACGCACACCTGCTTCATGGTGACCCCGTACTCCGGCTACGTCGAGGTCTGCGAGGCGCTCAACCGCGTCACCCCCGGCGACCACGAGAAGCGTTCGGCACTGTTCAACTCAGGGGCCGAGGCGGTCGAGAACGCCGTGAAAATCGCCCGCGTGTTCACGCAGCGTTCCGCGGTCGTCGTCGTCGAGCACGGCTACCACGGCCGCACCAATCTCACGATGGGCATGACCGCGAAGAACATGCCGTACAAGAACGGTTTCGGCCCCTTTGCCCCGGAGATCTACCGGGTACCCACCTCGTACCCCTTCCGCGACGGCCCGCATGACGGTCCCGAGGTCGCCAAGTGGGCGATCAGTCGCATCGAGAAGGAGATCGGCGCCACGAACGTAGCCGCCATCATCATCGAACCCGTTCAGGGCGAGGGCGGTTTCATCGTGCCCGCACCCGGCTACTTCGCGGCGATGGCAGCATTCGCCAAGGAGAATGGCATCGTATTCGTCGCCGACGAGATCCAGTCCGGCTTCTGCCGCACGGGTGACTGGTTCGCGAGCGAGCATGAGGGTGTCGTTCCAGACCTCATCACGACGGCCAAGGGTATCGCCGGTGGTATGCCGCTGGCTGCCGTCACGGGCCGCGCCGAGATCATGGACTCCGTGCACGCCGGCGGCCTTGGTGGCACCTACGGCGGCAACCCAGTTGCGTGCGCCGCGGCGCTCGGCGCGATCCGCTGGATGGAAGAGGAGGACGCCCCTGGCCGAGCGCGCGCCATCGAGGCAGCGATGATGCCGCGACTGCGCTCAATGCAGAATAATCACGCTGCCATCGGCGATGTTCGCGGACGCGGCGCCATGCTCGCCATCGAGCTCATCAAGCCCGGCACAATGGATCCCGATCCGGAGCGTACGGCGGCACTCGCGCGATTCTGCGTCGGCGAGGGTGTCATCGTCCTCACGACCGGAACCTATGGCAACGTCTTCCGGTTCCTGCCGCCACTTACGATGCCCGTGCACCTGCTTGATGAGGCAATGGCGATCATCGAGCGAGGCCTCGACGCCACCGCCTGACCGCTACTCCCCCGGGATTCGGCCCGCCAGTAATGGTTGCCGGGGATCCCACGTGGTCCCGTCGCGCTCGTCCTTGCGCCTGCGGGCAATCGCCGAGAGCGCCTCAAGTACCACGCGGTTCCCGAGGAGCACGGTGATGTCGGCGTGGTCGTACGGCGGTGACACCTCAACAACATCCATGCCGAGGACCGGCAGTTCGTAGCAGATGCGGCGCACGGCATCAAGGAGTTCGCGGGCGCTCAGACCCCCCGGCTCAGGCGTGCCGGTGCCCGGAGCATGGCCCGGATCACACACGTCGATGTCGACGCTGAGGAAGACGCCGTCACAGTCATCCATGGCAATCGCGAAGGACTCGGTGAGGACCTCGTCGAGCCCACGGGCAACGATCTCGGTCATCTCATAGGAGCGCATCCCCTGCTCGGCCATCCACTCGAGGGTCTCGGGCGGCGGCCAGTAGCCGCGCAGTCCGATCTGCAGAAATCGATCACCCCGCGCCGCCCCCGACTCGATGAGACGACGCATCGGTTGGCCGTGGCCGATGAGCGATCCGAACTCGATGTCACCGGTGTCAGCGTGCGCGTCGAAGTGGATGACCGCGACCCGCCCCCAGCCCCGCGCCCGCGCGACACCGGTGACATCGGGCCAGGTGATCGTGTGATCGCCACCCAGGACGAGCGGGATCGCCCCGCTGCCAGCGACGCGCTCGATAACAGCCTCAAGATCGGCGCAGGATCGGGCGGCATCGCCGCTGAACATTTCGACGTCCCCCGCATCAACAACTCGAATGTCTCGCAGACCATCAACGCGCATCGCGAGCGACGGTCGGGATCCGTCGTGGGCCAGATAGCACGTCGAACGCATCGCGCCGGGCCCTAGCCGAGCCCCACTTCGGTAGGACGTGCCTCCATCGAACGGCGCACCCACGATGACGACGTCGGCATCTGCAAAGCTCGACGGATCGTCAAGATCGCATCGGTCGACGCCGAGGAAGGTGAGGTCCGGACCGAATTGGGAGCCGTAGCGAGTCATACCCGACCCTAACCTCTCGCCGAACCCTGCGCGGGGCTCGCCACCAGGGCTCGCCATCGATGTTGAGGAGGCGTGAGGTGAGAATTTCTGGACATGTCGCGTACTGCTGTGCTTTCTGACGAGATGTGGTCTCGAACTGAGCCGTCGCTGCCTCCGCTTAAGGGTGCGAAGGCCAGGCCTCTGCGGTCTTATCGCACGCTGATTGAGGGGTCGACCTATCGTCTTCGGACGGGGTGCACGTGGCGTGATCTGCCGGCGGAGTTCGGGCCGTAGCAGACGGTACGGACTCGCGACCCGATACGACGAGCACGATTTAATTTATCGAGGCCACATAGTCCTCGCCTCGATCATCTTGTGGCTCACCGCATGAGTTCGGAAACACGGCCAAAAAGACAGGCACCTGCGCACTCAGATCACATGGTGTTGGTGGTGCGCCACTGCCAAAGCAGGGCGGCCAACGTGGCCGCTGCCCGACGAGTTAGTGGTGCCGCTGGCCCCAATCCAAGCATTCCCTCCAAAATCTGACTTCGGTGGTGCATGGTTTGCCGGGTAACGCCCAGGCGCTCGGCAGCTGCAACCTTGCTGTCACTACTGAGCAAGGCCAGCAATGTCGGCATGAGGGGTGGTCGATTTTGCGCGTCATGCTCGAGGACGGGGCCGAGTTCACGAGCTACAAATCTCTCGATATCGCTCACATCATCTAGGTGCGCCAACAGGCGCAGCAACGTGGTGTCCCGCCGATGAATAACAATGTTCTCACTTCTGCGAACCGAAGCGTCCGCTACCAGAACTTGAAGGTCATGCAGTTCGCGCACCAAGTCGCTCATGGTCCGTTGTGATTCACCCTCGATTAGAACGCTGCCGGGTACTTCACGACGCACATCACTGGCAAACTGGAGGAGGACATCTTCAGCTGATCCGGAAGTCCGCAGTGGATCTCGCGCCAGGACCAATACGCCCAGTGCGGTCTCGCTTGCCACGGCAACAACAAAGAACCTGTGCGCAATTTTTTCAACAACCTGGTCCGATGCGGCGCTGTCTCGCGTGATGATCATGAATGCATGCGTTGGGCGACGCGGTGACGGGTCAAGCGCCAATTCTGTTAGGACGCGTCGATGTTTCGAGTCAAAGTTTGGAGCCGCCGTAACGAAGTCATTGAGTCGCATGCGTAGGTGCAAGGCGCGGTGACCATCTCCCCCAGTGGCAGCACTGACTATCGCTGCTATCGCACTCGCGGCTGCATCCAAGAGTTCCGACTCGGCAAATGCCGCGTCAGGTACCCGCAGCTCGCCGACCGCCCCATGAGACGTCTGAACTATCCGCGATGTAAACGGCCCACTCGGCAAGTTGCTGGTGCCGCTTGACCACACTTCTGACTCGTCTTTGCCTATGAATCCAACCGGCATCCCAACTTCGCGAGCAATGACCTCCAAGATCCCCGATAGGTCACTTCCGCGCGCGACACCGGCGAGCAGATTGCGGCTAATGACGCTCATCCGACGCAGGCCGGCTACTTCCTTCGAGACGAGCAGTCGGTGCGCCGCTTCGGTTACTTGCACCCAAGGCACCACTTCATGGAAAGCAATAAGCAGTAACTCGCGCTCTCTCGCCGCCTCCACCATCGCCTCGGGTGCCTCGGCAAATGGCCGGCCCAACTCAAGAGCTATTCCGGCGACTCTCCGTTTCGCAAGGCCTGCTATGTATGCCTCCAACCTATGCGGCGGCTCCCGCACCAGCCCCAGGCCCGTCGTGAGAAGTAACTCACCGCCTTGGAGCAGTGCGTCAATCTCAAAACTCTCTGAAGTGTGCACCCACCGAACCGGAACATCAAGGTGTCCACTCAGCACCTCGGGGCGCGCCCGACGCAAGATTGGGAGGGCCAGAACTTCGCGAGCGGTTGTAACCATG
>CAMCSO010000205.1 GCA_945877545.1 Bifidobacterium breve
TTCACGTACCTCATCGACGGTCAATTCATCCACCAGGACTCGCACGGCGGCGGTGGCACCATCCTCGATGGCGGCACCCAGTACATGACCGCCGGCGACGGAATTCTGCACATCGAGACCCCGCCCGAGCACCTCGTCGAATCCGGCGGGCTCTTCCACGGCCTGCAGTTGTGGATCAACCTGCCACGCGAAAAGAAGCGCATCGCCCCCCAGTACCAGGACCTGCAGGGGGCCGACTGCACGATGGTGACGAGTAGTGATGGTGGAGCCGTGCTGCGGGTGCTCGCCGGCACAGTGGCTGGGCACGATGGGCCCGGCATCTCTCATACCCCGCTGGCGATCGCCCACCTCACCCTCGCGCCGGGCGCGCAGATCCAGATCCCTTGGCGCACCGACTTCAACGCCCTGGCCTACGTGCTCGCCGGGGCGGGCACGGTCGGACCAACCGGCCAGCCATTCGCGACAGGGGAGATGGCGGTGCTCAAGGACGGCGACTACGTCCAGATATCTGCGAACGCGACGCAAGAGTCGCGCACACCGAACCTGGAGGTCTTCCTCATTGGCGGTGTCCCGCTCCGGCAGCCCGTCGTCCAGTACGGGCCGTTCGTCATGTGCTCGAACGAGGAGATCATGGAGGCCGTTGAGGACTTCCAAGCTGGACGCTTCGGGCAGATTCCGTTAGGGGCGATCCAGCCACACCGACCCGCGAGTTGACGGGCTGATGCGCTGAACCCAGGCGTCGGCGCTGGTAGCGTCGCGGCGTATGGGATCACTTGGAACATCCGTAAGGGCGATAGGCGCCTTGGGTTTTTGCCTGTCCGCGGTGACCATTGGAGCCGTCGCACCAGCACCGGCTGCGTATGCGGTGAGTGGCCAGACAGCAAGGAGTGTCGATGATCCGAGGGCACCAACGGTCACGAAGGCGACCTGGCGCGAGTACCTGACCGCGATCACCGATGCGGCCATTGCTCTTCCTTCCGAGGTCAACAGTGATCTGCTCGTGCCTACGCCGAGCGACGCCCGCACCCGGTGGCGAACGATCGACGGGGTCGACTACCTGCTCGTGACCGGCCTGAGGTTCGCCCCGGTGAGCACCGTGGAGCCCGGCGCGCAGTTCACCCTCGACGCCAGCCGGTGGGTCACGATTCCTGGGCAGCTCGCCTTGGAGTGCGTCCGGTATTCCTGCGCCAAACTTGGGACCCAACAACTCGATCTCACACTCAAGCAGGTTCTTGGTTTGCCACCGGATGCCGACTACCGCTACGTATCAGAGTTCTGGGTGAAGCCGGCCGATATGTTCCGGCCGTGCACCGACCCGAGGATCACCAGTCCGAGTTGTCCGGAACTGGTCGTTGGTCCGACCACCGGAATCCCGACGTCTGTGGGGGAGGTAAGCCTCGCGGACTTCCTTTGGTCGCAGGCGAATTACGCCTGGCGGGCGCCTGACCGCTTCCGGCCAAAGACGGCCGTCTCATGTGCGCAGGATTATGCGAACGCATCCGTCGGGCAGTGCTACGGCTTCCCGTGGACCCGCCTCGGCTACACCTACGACTGGAGCCCGGGAGCGAAGGACGACATCGGCCTCACCGAGTTCGTCGTCGCGAAGGGTGCTGTCGCATATCTGGAGAGGGTCGGGACCCAGCGCGAGTTCTTCCCATTCTCGAAGCGGGGCAGCAAGCCATGACCGGGCCCGCGGTTGATCGGCGCTGGCTCGTCCTCCTCGTCCTCTCCGCCGGCCTTGCGCTCATCTCCCTTGACAACACGATCGTCAATGTCGCCCTCCCGCGCCTCCAAGAGGATCTCGGCGCTACGACCGCGCAGCTCCAGTGGGTCGTTGACGCCTACTCCGTGCTCTTCGCCGGATCGCTCCTCCTTGCGGGCAGTCTCGGCGACCGGTTCGGTCGTCGGCGAATGCTTTTCGCCGGGCTCGTGATCTTCGCGGCTGGTTCGCTTGGGGCCGCGATGATGACTGACGTCAACGGTCTTACCGCCTGCCGGGCAGTGATGGGAGTGGGCGCCGCTTTCATCATGCCCTCGACCCTGTCGATCCTCGTCCAGGTGTTCACCGATCCCCGTGAGCGGGCGAGGGCGATCGGAGTCTGGGCTGCCGTGGCTGGCGTTGGCGTGGCGATCGGGCCGATCGTCGGCGGCGTCCTCCTTGAGCACTACAACTGGAACGCGATTTTCTGGGTAAACCCGCCGCTGTCGGTCGCGGTGATCATCGCCACGCTGCTGCTGGTACCCGAGTCACGGGATCCGAGCCGGCCCCGATTGGACGTTCGTGGCGCGATGCTGTCGTCGGCCGGAATCATCGCCTTGGTGCTCACGGTCATTGACCTCCCCGACGCCGGGGTAGGCGTGTTCACCCTGTCGACAGGGCTGGCCGCCTTGATGCTGCTCGGTGGATTCGTCTGGTGGGAGCGACGTGCACCAAGGCCGCTGCTGCCGATGAGTCTGTTCGGCAACCGGTTGTTCGTCGTGTCGATCATCTGTGTCGGCCTCGTCTACTTCGCACTTATGGGTGCGATGTTCTTCCTTCCGCAGTTCCTGCAACTCGTGCAGGGCATGACCCCCCTCGAATCCGGGCTGTCGGTCCTCCCCGGAGCAGGGGGCCTGCTGCTCGCCTCGCTCTTCAGTTCCAGTCTGGCCGAGCGGATCGGCTCACGGCGCACCGTCGTGAGCGGGCTCAGCCTGGTGACGATCGGACTGCTGTCGATGAGCTTCCTCGCTCCCGGATCCGCGTATCCGTTCGTCGCAACATGCCTCGGGCTCATGGGCATCGGCCTCGGGCTCACCCTGCCCCAGGCCACGAACGGCGTCCTCCTGACCGTGCCCCGTGAGCGGTCAGGAATGGGGTCTGCGGTGAACGACAGTATCGGCGAACTTGGCGGGTCCTTCGGGGTCGCGGTTCTCGGTGCGATGCTCTCGATCACCTACCGCGGCAGCATCGATGCGGCGATTACGCGTGCCGGTGACGCCATCCGCGAGGCGCCGATCGCGGTGGTCGATGCGGTGCGCGAGTCGCTTGCATCGGCGACGATTGTGATTGCCCAGCTTCCGACGGACGTTGCGGCACCGGTTCAGCAGGTCGCGGGCGAGGCATTCGTGACCGGTATGGGATGGGCGCTTCTCACGGGGGCGCTCGTGACTGCGGGTGGAGCAATACTCGCCTGGCGCTGGTTCCCAGAGCGTGTCTCCGCGGCTGCCGAGTAGGCATGATCGGAAGGGTTGTCGTCGTACTTGCGGCCGCGGGCGCTCTTGGGGCGTTCGGAACCTGGGCACTCGGGTCGCAAGACCCCGCACTGCCCGTTGCCGTCGAAGCCCAGACTGATCTCCCGTTGGACCGTGGGCCCGCGGCCTGCTCGGACCTCGATGCGGATGGCTGCATCGACTCCGGGTTCGATCCCAAGCGTGATGGACTGGCGTTCGAAAACGGTGCGGCAACGGGCACCCTCTCCGCAGCCGCTCTCATCGCACTCTTTGGCGCCGAGTCCGTCTGTGCGACGGTTTCGGAGCAGGGGTGTGTCCTTTATCCCGCGGCCGCGGGGTGGGCCAGGCAGGTGAACGAGGCGATGGTGGGCGGCCGGTGCGAGGGTATCGCCGTATTGGCCCAGCGGATTTTTAGCGGTGAAATCTCGGTGGAGGATCTTGATCCCGATGCAGCGACAACCTCGGCGCTCACGAGTTCGAACCCGGCCGTCACCGGAGCGATCCAGACGTGGTGGGCGACGCAATTCCTCCCGCCGGTCCAGGCGGCCGCCGCCGCCTCCCTGCTGTATACCCCCTCATCGATCGTCCAGGAGCTATCCGGCGGTCTGCTTTCCAATACCGGCTACACCCTGGGGCTCGCGATTCCCGGGTCGGCCCACTCGGTACTTCCGTTCGCCGTTCACCGCAGTGGCGAGGACTTTGCAGTTTCGGCCTATGACAGCAACTATCCGGGGACGACGCAGAAGATCCTTGTCGACCCGCGGTCGGAACGCTGGACGTACGCTCCCGGCGTGCCCAACAGGGCCGGTGAGGTCTGGGAGGGTGGCATGGGAACGATGGAACTCACGCCGATGTCGATCCGGGCGCTGCCTGCCCGTGCCCCCTTCGACGCCTCGATGCTGGCGCTCAGCCCGGTGTCCGGAGCGAGTCCCACGAGGGTGACGCTCCTCGTCACCTCACCTGATCCATCCGCACGGCTGGGCGTCGCCCTGACGATCAAGGGCACAACAATCGATGTGAGCGACCCCGGTGCCAAACTGCCACGCGGGGTGACCGCCCGGCGAATCCTCGGTGCAGGTCCGGCCGGGTCCGGGGTGAGCGTGAGCATCGATCGGGGGCAGATCCCATCCTTTGCAGCGGCCCCGATCGCCCGGAAGTCTGCCGGATCTCAGACCCTGACGACGATCTCCATTGACGCCCCCGGAAGGCCGCGAATCACGGTGAGATCGCCAAACACCCTGCGGTCCGAAGACCTTCGCGGCACGAACCTCTTGCGGAGTCGCTCCTCAGCCCGAGATGAGTTCCCGCTTGTCGCCGTGGAGTCCGGACGCACGTTCGTCCGGGGCCCTCAGGTGAACATCGCGAACGGGCTCAACAGCCTCAATCTCACCCTGCCGACCGCTGAGCTCCACCTCGAGGTGCGCAAGGGGATGGCTGGAGGCGCCGAGATCGAATTTCGCTCCAGGCAGGGCCGAATGCTCGCAGTTTCCGAGGTGCCGTTCGACACCCCGAGCGGACAGGTCCGGGTGGTGGATGTCAGCGTCTCGGCTTCCGGGCGCGTGCTCCATGAGTCAGAGGTATTCGCTCGCCCAGTTCCGATCGACACATCCGTGCTCGAGGTACTAGAGGCCGTTGCTTCGGCCGACGTCGGGGCTTCGGACGGGGCGGCATCACTCGCCGACTCGGGCGAGGGCGACGCAGCGCAATTGGCGATTGCCGTCTCGAACGTCGGGCGATCCGGGGTGGCAGGCACCCCGGTACCACTCACGAGTAGCGGTGGGTCTGGGACCGGCGCGGTCAGGTTCGTCGTGACGGGCGAGGGCTGCGCCATCGTCCGCAGCGAGCTCAACGCGAGCGCACCGACGAACTGTCGGGTCACGGCCACCCGCGCGGGCAGTGGAAATTTTGGGGCCTCGGCCTCCGCCCCGGTGGTGTTCACCTTTCGAGCAGCTCAGCAGGCACCGCTCGTCATCGCAACCAGCGCACGTTCCGCTCTGGTCGGAAACCCGGTCCGCCTGACGACCCTCGGTGGCTCAGGCAGCGGGTCAGTGAGCTTCTCGGTGCGGGGCAAGGGGTGCTCGATATCACGCGACGTCCTCGTGTCGAGCCGGCCCG
>CAMCSO010000206.1 GCA_945877545.1 Bifidobacterium breve
CGGGCCTTCAGCACGATGGCGGGACCGACGAGTGCTGCCGCTAGCTCCTCTGCCGCGATGGTACGACGTCCGACAACGGGATCGATGAGGTCCCATGACGCTCCTGAGGTTGCGACCAGCACCACCGAATGGCCCCCCTTCCACAGTGCGATCGCTGGCAGTTGGGACCTAAGCGGACCCGGTGCCCTCAGCAGTGCGTGCGCATCGACGTGTTCGGCGTCGAACCCGAATTGCATGGCACCCTGGGTGAGCGCCGCGAGGTCGGTTCCGGAGCGACTCACCCCACACTCGAGCCGCAAATGGTGGTGACCGACGTGCTTGCCCGCAGCCGCCATCGCCATGCGCAGGCAGGTGATACCCATCTCTGTCGGAGTTTGCGCGAGAAAGACCGGTACCTTCATCACGATCCGAAAAGGGTTGAGAGGGGCGAGCGATCACCGGTGATGATCTGTCCCTCCCACGGGGATCCCATGGGAATGGTGAATGGTGGTCCGGAGCCGATCGTCCAGGCGAAACCAGACGGGTTCGCCGGGTCTGTGTCGAGGTCGATGACCACCTGAATGATCGGCTCTTTGGGAACCGTGAACTGCTCGTACCCCGCCACGCCGCCAATTAGTTGCTCAATGAGGGTGACGCTCATTGGGCTGATCGCTACGGATGACACTGTTCCGGTGATGAAGCCGAACTCGCCTGGAGGTACCGAATCGGGGGAGATGAGCGCCGCCTGGCCGGGCGTGACGCCGCCCGCCGCAGAGGCCGGGACTAGGGCAATCGCCGCGAGCCGCTGATCGAGCCTTTGGATCGTCCCGAGGCTCTCCCCGGTCCGAATGAAATCGCCCTCCTGGGTGGCGATCTCCACAACCGTCCCAGCGATCGGGGTACGAATCCGCACGGACTTGCCCTCGTCGTTCAAGATGATGGCGAGGGTATTCGAGGGTTCGACCGCGGCGCCGACGGAAACAAAGAGCGAGGTGACCGTGCCATCGAGCGAGGCGCCGATCTCCAAAGGACCACCCTCGGTGGAAATGACACCGAAGGCACTCGTCATGACCGGTGGTCGCGCCAGCAATCCCCACGTGAAGAAGCCACCGATGAGGGCAATGATGCCCACGAGTGCGATCCACATCCGCGGGGTGCCGAAGAGCGCGACCTCATCAAGTCGCTGAATGGGCGACACTGAGGTGCTCGCGTGTTCGGCGGCAGGCACGTGCGGAGTGTACGGCACTCAACTTCTTCAGGCGATTCCAACGAGTCCATCCGCCTGCCGTAGCAGCCGCCTTGGATCGGTGCCTTAGCTGCGCAGGATCTTCGCCATCGCCTTGCCCTTCGCGAGCTCGTCCACCAGCTTGTCGAGGTACCGGATCTTCTGCTCAAGGGGATCCTCGATGGTCTCGACGCGCATCCCGCACACAACGCCCGTGATCATCGAGGCGTTCGGGTTGAGGGAGGCACCTGCGAAGAAGTCAGGAAAGGTCGTTCCATCGTTGATGTGACGTCGCAGCGTTGGCTCGTCAAAACCGGTGAGCCACCGGATCACCTCATCGAGTTCCTCGACGGTGCGGCCCTTCCTCTCCACCTTTGCGACATAAAGGGGATAGACCCGAGCGAACGTCATCGTGAAGAATTTACTCATAGGCTTCGACGATAGTGGCCGGCACGGGAGTCCGAGGACCGTGCCCGGTCATGCTGTGCTGGGCTGCCAACAGAAATGCGGCGGCGCACAGGCTGAGGAACCCGGTGGCCACCCAGGCGGCTGAGTAGCCTCGTGAGGCAACGATGACGCCGAACATGACCGGGCCCACGGACGCACCCGCGCTCGTGCCGATGGACACGAACCCGGTGGTTCGAGCGGTTGCCTGTCGCCAGTAGCGCATGACCACCGGATACAGCGCAGGGGGCCAACCCCAGCCGAGGGTGAGAGCGATTGCGAGGCCGATTGCCGCGACTGCCGGACTCGGAACGGCCAGCAGCACGACGCCACCGGCGCTAATGCCGATGATGAGTGCGGTACCGGTGAGTGACGTGTGACCCCTTCGGTCGGCTACCCACCCGGTCGCGAGACGTCCGATGACAGCGATCGCGCTCGCACCGGCGAACATCGTCGCTGCAGCGCTCGCACCGACCCCCGACGAGACGAGCGTTGGCACGGAGAAGGCTCCAAGGGCAGCGATCGACACCGAGGCGCATCCAACGCCTGCGGCGATGAGCACAATGGCGCGATGTGGCGGAGTGGTCTCATGTGAGAGGTCCGGCGTGTCATCTCGCGGGCGGCTCACCGCATCGTTGCTCCGGTGCTGTCTCAAGTAGGGAGTCATGAGGACAGCGGCGGGCAACGCGAGTACGGCGCCAGTGAGAAATGCCCAACGCCACCCGAACGGTACGGCGATACCGGCGACGATGAGGCCCGATGCCATCGCGATGATCGGCGGTGCGGTCTGCTTCAGACCGAATGCCCGACCCTGACGGCTCCACGGAACCTCCCGGGCAATGGTGAGGTTGCTTGATTGGCTGCAGAGCGCCAGACCCACTCCGGCGATCGCCATGGCGAGCATGAGGGTTGGCTTCGAGCCGACAACGGCGGCGAGGAGGAACAGGATGATTCCGGAGATGGCTACTCCGAGTGCACCTGTCGGGGCCCAGCCGTGTTGGTCCGCACGGTGCCCAACGATCGGCGCCGCGGCTGCATTTGTTCCCCAGTAGGCGGCAATCGCCAAGCCGATGTCGACAGGGGTCATAATGAGCGCGGCCTCAAGTTGCACGGCGAGGACGCCGAGGAGCGCCACAGGGAGATAACCGACTGATAACAGGGCGAACGAGGTCAGCGAGGGTCGCCAGAATGAACCGAGTTCAGCCACGCTGCACGCTGACGTGCGCCGGTCGCTCATTTCTCACAGGCACCAGCCTCCCACGGCTCGGCAAACGGGCCCACCGGTCAGCATCTTCATTGATGAGTCCGGTGACTTCGGGCCAACTCAGCAGCATTCTCCGTTCTACGTTCTGAGCTTGGTCTTGCACGAGTGGCGATCTGTCGTGTCGTCGCATCGGCCGGCTCGTTTGACACACAACCGCCGATATCGAGTCGTTCGTCCACCGCTTCGACGATCGGGGTTACCAGTGACCCTGCCAGCCGCGCCCAGCAACCAGGCTTTGGTCAGTCCCACGGCGTCATGGCAGTGCCAGGCGCACGCCGGCCCCCTCTGCCTCCTGCGCGTCTCGCAGGGCATTGGTGCGGGCGAGGTCTGCCTCGGCGGTGCGCCGGTCGGAGAAGTCGATTCGGCCGGTCCATCTGCGGGCGAACGCGAGGGTCGCGATGAGGGCGCCGTCGTTGCCGGTGTGGGTGGCGGCCTTTAGGGCGGCGAGGTAGTTCAGCCGGTAGACCGTGGGGATGATGATGCGCACCTCATTGGCGCGTGCGAGCTCGGCGTTCATCATGATCCGCGCGATGCGCCCGTTGCCGTCGACGAAGGGGTGGACCTCGCTGACCAGGAACATCAGGAAGACAGCGCGTGCGAACGGGCTGGTGAGCGACGCGCCCTGATCGAATCCGTGGAGCAGGGTGCCTTCGACGAGGTCCGGCGCGACGAAGGTCGTGGAGCCGGCTTGGTTGGGCTGCTGCTTGAAGGCGCCGGGGAGCTTGTCCGTGCGTGCGCCGAGCATGACAGCATGCCGTGCCTTCAGGAGCTCGACGAGTTCGTGTCCATTCTGCGGGGTTCGGCGCAGCTCGTCGACGTCGGATGTGATGCGGTAGGTCCCCAGGACGTCATGCGCGTCCAGTGGCCGCTGCTGCGAAGCGGCGTTCTCAAGGACGATCTCGGCGGCTTCGTCCAGGGTGAACTCGGTGCCTTCGATGTAGTTGGAGAAGTACGCCTCGTAGAACGGCAGCAGTGAGCGCCGGCTCTGATCCGCAGGCAGGAGCGGTAGGACGTCAGGCGCCGCTGCCGCAAGCGACGTGGCCATGCGGGCGAATGCGTCGAGCCGGTCGTGGTCGTACGGCTGGCCTTGCGCACGTGACCTCAAGGCAGGTGAGGTCAGTTGGGAGGCGTCGCGCGTGGACAGTGCTGCACCGATCAGCTCGTCGAGCGCGGCGAACTCCCGCTCCCTCTCCAGCGATGGAGCCAACTGCCGGGCCTGGTCTCGCAGGCTATTGATGCCCTCGACGCCGCGGCTGGCGAGCAGCGCGTCGACCCACTCCTCGACCTCGGTTCGGGTCAGCGTGCGCCGCGTGCCGGCTGCCGTTCGCCGGCTCGGCGTCAGGTTCTCCAGAAGGCTGCGAGCCTCGCCCGACACGTAGATCCCGTAGGGCAAGGAAATGTCGCCCGGCAGTGCCGACGCGCCCCTGCGGGGAGTGACGGTGACACCAGGAAGAACGAGAGGCCTGCTGCGATCGGCAACGACATACAAGGTGCCGTCCCCGCCCAGCCCGCCGTCACGAGCCGACCGATCGACGATGACTGCGCCGGGCATCTCGTGCGCGACGATCGGCCACAGGTATCGGCGCGAGAGCGACTCCGCGGTGGACCCGATGTCGCCGGAGTAGATGCCGGAGGCGATGCGCACGAGGCGTCCCTGCGCCTGCGCTCGAGACAGGTTCCGACGGTCGACCTCGCTGGCGAACACGAGGGCGGGGTAGGCCTGCTGCGCCATGGGTGCCCCTCGGGTCGGTGCGACGAAGCGGGATCTAGCATATCCAGATGCGACATTGTGTCACTTAACGGTCGTGTGATGCGACATTGCGGTGGCTAAGAGTGTCAGGAAGCGACATATCGTCCTCTAAGGATTTCAAGTCAGCGCTCTTGCGAGCCACGGACCCCACCGGTTGCCCCGCACCTTGGAGGGACGCATGACCAGCAAGCTTTCGGGACCCGTCGCGTCGGCCAGCTCGCTTCGTACACAACCGCCGACATCGAGTCGTTCGTCCCCAGCTTCGACGATCAGGGTGCCTGACCGAGGCTGCGCTGCTGCTGCGACATGCAGACAAGAAGACGACCGAGCGGCACTACGCCCGGGCCATGCAGGAACGGGCACATGACCGCGCCAGGCGGGACGTTCAGATCGACAGGGGAGCGAGCCTGCCCGAGCGGCTGGACGCCCTGTGGGAAGCGTGGGTTCAGGCGTTCCCGAACGTCATCCCGCGTCTGGAGATGGAGTGGGAGAACGTCACGGAACGTGACTCCCATCGGTGGCTGAGCTGACCGTGGTCGCCCTTGCCTTCAGAGATTGTGTATTCCATAATGGCGGAGGCCTTCGACGTCCGAATCGTCAGTGGTGCCCGTAAGCACAGCATCAGTC
>CAMCSO010000207.1 GCA_945877545.1 Bifidobacterium breve
GCCCCAGGAGTTTGAGGCTCTGCTCTCGGCGGCCTCGTCCATGCCCTCCTGGCTCAGCGATGCCTTCTACCGGTACCGGACGCTCGGTGGGGGCGACTCCGTTGCCGCCTGAGCCGTTCCTCCCCCTAGATCGCGAAACGCGGCAGGAGATCTACCTCGCCACCTCCGGGATGACCGGCCTTACTGGCCCCATCCTCGAGAAGGACGTCTGGGTGTGCTGGACGTTGCGAGAACTCTTCAACATGCCCGGCGCCCTTCCGATGGCCTTCAAGGGAGGCACGTCACTCTCGAAGGTCTACAACGCCATCTCCCGATTCTCGGAGGACGTCGACATCACGATCGCCTACAACGCCTTGGACGACTCGATAGACCCGTTCGACGCGAGTACTTCGCGAAACGCCCGGTCTCGGTACAGCGACACCCTCAAAGGAAAGGTGGCGACGCACGTCACCGACGTGGTGGCCCCCCATCTGCGAATAGCACTGGCCGCTGAACTCGGGCTGCCGCCCGACACCGTGGAACTCGACCCCGGCAACCCCGAGAACGTCTTCATCCACTACCCATCAGCGTTCGACGAGGCAGGCGGATACCTCGCCCATCGCGTCAAGGTTGAGTTCGGAGGGCGAAACGCCATCCTCCCCAACGAGGCCCACACGATCCGCCCCTATGTAGAAGAGCACGCGCATGGCTTGGCGTTCCCACAGGCTCGAATACAGGTGCTGGCGGCCGAGCGCACGTTCTGGGAGAAGGCCACGCTGATCCACGTGGCTTGCGGCCGACCTCTTCGCCACGACTCATCTCGCCAATCGAGGCACTGGTACGACCTAGATCGACTCGCCCAGTCCGGCATCGGGACCCGCGCTCTCGCGGATCGGGATCTCCTGGGCGACGTCGTGAAGGTGAAGGGGGTGTTCTTCAACTCCTCAACCGCGGACTACGACGCTTGTCTCAGCGGCGGGCTTCGACTGGCCCCGACAGGCGAAAGCCTGGCGGCACTCGAGCGCGACTACTTGGAGATGTGTGACGCCGGCATGATCCTGGGCGAGCCACCCAACTTCAAAGACATCATCGCTCGCCTTCGCACACTGGCCGGCGCCATCAACGACTGACTTGGTAGAGAGAGGAATTCTCAGAGGCTAGCCGTAACCGCCTGCTTCTGTACTACCAGGACTGCGCTTCAGATTTCTCGACACAAGGAATGTCATTCGCAAGGGACGCAATCCTTCGCGCCGAAGGAAAGCTGTACCTGGCCAGACCACAGAGCCGCTCACACGAATACGTGGCGACGTTTCTCCTCACGTGCCATTCGGCCATGATGCCAACCGTCGTCGAGTCGCTCCACCTTTCGCTGACATACGGCAGCCGGTACTCGCAACAGCCACACGGCGCTCAGCTCCTATTCGCCCACGGCGTCAAGGTCGTCCTGCGTGAACATCCCATCGCCTACGACTTCATCGAAGGCAAGATGATCAAGATAGAGTCGAAGGAACTCCACCACGAGGTCGTCGTCCCGGTACTCCGACTTCCGTCGGGCCGGTGCGGGTGGGAACCCATTGAATCGGCCTACCAAGACGCCCTGGGCGAACTTGGCCGCGGCGCATCGGCCGACGCAATCACCGATGGTGGAACCGCTCTGCAACAAGCCATCGAAGTCCTCGGCTGCGACGGCAATGCGCTCGGACCCCTCATCAAGTCCGCCAAGGCGAAGGGGCTGCTCGGAAGGCACGACGAGAATCTCATCGCCGGAGTGGAGAAGTTCCTCCAATGGAGCTCGGCGGAGCGCAGCAACGGTGGAGATTCACACCATCCTGCGGAGGGCACCTTGGATGACGCTTGGCTAATGGTGCACATCGTCGGCGCCCTGATACTCCGCCTCACTGCCGGACCTGCACACTACGAGTGCGTAGCCGGCCTCGTCCACCGCCTCCGCCAAGGCGTCCTCAGAAGCATCCCCAGTAACCGTCAGCGTCCCTTCCTCCAAGTTCACGATGACGTCGGAAATTCCTAGCACCTTGGCCACCTCAGTCGTTACCGCCGCGACACAGTGATCACAGGTCATACCCTCGACAACATAGATACGGGTCATCATGTCGACCATTCTCCCCCGATCTTCGCCCCAAGGCACCCGCATGCCGGCGGGCGGTTCTCCATGCGATCGTGCTGGCAACGCTCGTTTGGCCATAGCCTTACCGAATGACCGAGCCAACACCCGCAGCACCCGCAGCACCCGCAGCACCCGCAGCACCCGCAGCCAATCGACTCATGACCTTGCCGATGATTGTTCGCACCACCACTGTGGGCCAGCGTGAGGTAGCCGGCCGAGCCGGTCGCGATCGTCGGCCCCGCACGACCATGAGTCAATTCGCACCAAGCGATGATCGTGCCGATCCCGTTGCGCTCCTTGCCGAGCAGGAGGTCATTCGAACCCCGCAATTACTGCCGCTGCGGCACGCGAGGATGTCGGTCTCACCATTCACCTTCTACCGGGGCGGCGCAGGCATCATGACAGCGGACCTCGCATCGATGCCGAACTCGGGACTCGTGACCCAGCTATGCGGCGATGCCCACCTGTCGAACTTCGGCATGTTCGCGGCCCCCGACCGCAGCGTCATCTTCGACATTAACGACTTCGATGAGACGAATCCCGGACCTTTCGAGTGGGACGTTTTGCGCCTTGCCGCCTCATTCGTCCTCGCAGGGCGCGATCTCGGTCTCCAGCAAGACACGATCGCGGAGGCGGCTGCCGCTGCTGGCAGCGCGTATCGCGGACAGATGCGTATGTATGCGGGGATGACGGACCTCGCCGTCTGGTACGACCGTGTGAGCGTCGATGTGCTCGCCGGGTGGGCCTCCGCGCAGGGTGACCCACGTGCCCAGCGAATCATTGCTCGAAGTGCTGGGAAGGCCAGAAGCCGAGACGCATGGTCGGCTGTCACCAAACTCACCGAGATCGTCGACGGCCAGCGCCGCTTTCGAGACCTTCCGCCACTCCTCATGCGAATCCCCCTTGACGACGCACTCACGTCACAGATCAACGACCTCTTCGTCCAATACCGCACCACCCTGCCCCGTGACCGGCAGTCCCTGCTCCGCAAATACCAGGTCCGCGACTTCGGGCACAAGGTTGTGGGTGTTGGCAGTGTGGGTCTCCTCGCATTCGTCATCCTGCTTGAGGGCCGAGATGAAAATGACCTCCTTGTGCTGCAGGTGAAGCAGGCAGTGAGGAGCGTCCTGGAGCCAGTCACTGCACCGTCGGTCTATTCCACGAGCGGCGAACGGGTGGTCGTTGGGCAGCAGCTCATGCAGGCAGCATCTGACGCCTTCCTCGGGTGGATCACCGGACCAGGGGGGCGTCAGTACTACGTCCGCCAGTTGCGTGACATGAAGTTCGCGCCAGATCCATCGCGCTTCACCGGCGAGTCACTCATTGCCTACGCTGGAGTATGCGGACGCACGCTTGCTCGCGCCCACGCCAGGTCCGGCGACTCGGTGATGATTTCGGCATACCTCGGTACCAGCACCAAGTTTGATCGAGCGGTCCGTGATTTCTCTCTTGGGTACGCCGATCAGGTGACAAAGGACTACAGCGCGTACCGCGCCGGCATCGACAGCGGGGCCATCCCGGTGGCCCGCTCAGGCGACACCTTCGATCACAGATTCGTGACGCTGCCGTCGGGCCAGCTCGTCATGGGTGGGCCCACCGAGGAATCAACCCAACCCCCATTGGGGGTGTCGCTCCAATAGCCCCGCACGCTCATCGACAGACTTGTCGGCATTCTCACGATTTCGCCTCGTCGTCGTCTCGCTTTCTGCGACCATCGGAGACAGACGGCAGCGCGACTTCTTCGTGGGCCGGTGACCTACATACAGAAGGGGCCAGCAATGTTCACCAGTCCACTCGCCGACGTCGAAATCCCCGACGTACCGCTCACCGACTACGTACTTGCCCGAGCCGACGAACTCGGTGACAAGCCAGCGCTCGTCGACGGCACTTCGGGACGCACGCTCACCTACGCAGGACTCGCGGCAGCCGTGCGATCCCTCGCCGGCGGCCTTATCGCCAGCGGTTTCCATAAGGGCGACGTCGTTGCTCTCATGTCACCAAACGTGCCCGAGTTCGCGATCATCTTCCATGGGGTCGCTGCAGCCGGCGGCATAGTCACGACGGTCAACCCGACCTACACCGAGCCAGAGATCCGCAAGCAGCTCCTCGACTCCGGTGCCACGATCTTCGTTACGGTCGGCCCGCTCCTGCCACTGGCCACCGCAGCCGCCACCGGGACCTCGGTTCGCGGCATCTACGTGATCGGCGAGGCGGAGGGTGCCACGCCGATCACTGCGCTGTTCGGGGCACCGATCACGGCCCATGTTCCCGTCTCGTCCGGTGATCTCGTGGTGCTCCCCTACTCCTCTGGCACGACAGGCCTCAACAAAGGCGTCATGCTCACCCACCGCAACCTCATCGCAAACGTGGCGCAGGTGCTCACGGCGGCGAATGTCCGCGAGGACGAGACGTTCATCGCGGTGCTGCCCTTCTTCCACATCTACGGGATGCAGGTGCTCATGAACACCGGCCTGCGGGCCGGCACCACCATCATCACGATGCCCAGGTTCGATCTTGAGGAGTTCTTGCGCCTTCACCAGGAGTACGGCGTGACCCGGTCGTTCGTAGCGCCGCCGATCGTCGTCGCCCTTGCGAAGCATCCGATCGTCGACAACTACGACCTTTCGAAGCTTGAGCAGGTCTTCTGTGGCGCTGCACCACTCTCAGCAGAGCTTTCACTCGAGGCCGGGGCCCGCCTCGGCTGCGACATCGTGCAGGGCTTCGGAATGACCGAGCTCTCGCCGGTCTCCCACCTCACGCCACCTGGCATGTTCAAGCCGGGGTCATGCGGCGTCACCGCCCCGAATACGCAAAGCCGAATCATCGACCCAGAGACCGGAGCCGACCTCGGCGTGGGCGAAAGCGGTGAACTGCTCGTTCGTGGCCCACAGGTGATGATCGGCTACTTGAACAACCCGGAAGCGACCCAGAGCACGATCGATGCCGATGGCTGGCTTCGCACCGGCGATATCGGCTACATCGACTCGGACGGGCACCTGTTCATCGTCGATCGCCTCAAGGAGCTCATCAAGTACAACGGTTTCCAGGTTCCACCCGCCGAACTCGAGGCGCTCCTCCTCACGCACCCTGCAATCGCCGACGCCGCTGTCGTGGGTCGACCGAACGACGAGTCAGGCGAAATTCCCGTCGCCTACGTGGTTCTCCG
>CAMCSO010000208.1 GCA_945877545.1 Bifidobacterium breve
TCATGGCCGGGCTCTCCCAGCGACAGCTCGCCAAGGAAGCAGGCATCGGCTTCCAGACCATCCGCCGCCTCGAACTCCACGGAGACGCAGGCACCGTCACCCTCACCGTCCTCGCCCGAATCGCCACCGCCCTCGGGACCACGATGCCCGCACTCCTCGACAGCGAACAACCCTCGGAGACACGACCCAGCCCCGGTCCCGCGAGCCTCACCATCTCCGACGCCCGGCTGCTCCGCAAGATCGCCACCACCCCCAATGCCGCCGCCACCCTCAGCCGCACCGAACGCGAGATCACCCTGCCCCGGCTGCTCCGGACCGGACTCATCGCCACCCTCGACGACAGGCTCTGCCTGCACCCCTACACCGCCGAGGCACTCATCCCCTGAGCCGAACCCGCTCCCCTGAACGCGAAGGGCCCCACTCCAATCGAGTGGGGCCCTTCGCGTTGACATCAAGGCTATGACCGCCCTGTCCGAACTATGTCGTTTCGTAGCCGTTCGTATGTCCACCGTGTCCGCTTGAGCGTGGACATTAAATGTCCGTTCACATCAACTGCAGCCGGACGTACTTCCGCACCCTTCGCAGACGTAGCAACTGCCGGCGGGTCGCATCTTGATACCGCACGTCATGCACAGCGGCGCATCGGATGCAGTGCCGGTGATCTCCTCGAGGAGTTCGGCACTCGAATGGGCGTTGCTCACCAACGGCCTACCGGTAGTCGCCACCGTGATCCCGGACCCTACGTCGATTGACCCCGTCACGATGTCGGCCATAGGGGTCGACGATGAGTAGTTCAGGGAGACGGCCGCCGTTCGCTCATCGGCAGTGAAGATGCCGAGTGCCTCCCGCTTGTCGTAGTCGAGGTAATCCAGCGCAAGGCGACGGAAAATGTAGTCCATGATCGACTGCGATATCCGGATATCGGCATCGTCGGTCATCCCTGCGGGCTCGAATCGCATGTTTACGAACTTGCTCACGAACGCCTCAAGCGGAACGCCGTACTGCAGCGCGATGCTGATGGCGATCGAGAAGGCGTCCATGACACCAGCGAGGGTTGACCCTTGCTTGCCGAGCTTGAGGAAAAGCTCACCGAGGGTGCCATCGTCGTATGACCCTGCCGTCATGTAGCCCTCAGCACCAGCGACCGAGAAACTCGTCGTGCGGCTCGGCCGAGACTTCGGAAGACGGCGTCGGATCGGCTGTCCGGCGATCGCTGCGATGGCATCGGCCGTCGCATCGACGATCTCGTCGACCTTCTTGGCCCCGTCACTCAGCGGCTGACCAACCTTGCAGTTATCTCGGTAGATGGCAAGAGCCTTGATGCCCATCTTCCATGCCTGGAAGTAGATGTCCTCAACCTCATCGATGGTCGCGGACTCGGGCATGTTCACTGTCTTGGAGATGGCACCCGAAATGAATGGCTGGACCGCGGCCATCATCCGAACGTGACCGAGTGGCGTGATCGACCGCACGCCCATGGCCGTGTCGAACACCGCGTAGTGCTCCTGCTTCAAGCCAGGTGCATCGATTACGTGCCCGTTAGATCCGATGTACTCGATGATCGCCTCGTTCGTCTCATCGGTGTAACCGAGCCGGCGCAACGCCTGCGGGATGGTCTGGTTCACGATCTGCATGGACCCACCGCCGACAAGCTTCTTGAACTTCACAAGCGAGAAGTCAGGCTCAATGCCAGTGGTGTCGCAGTCCATCATGAACCCGATGGTTCCGGTGGGCGCGAGGACGGAGGCCTGGGCATTGCGCCAACCGCTCTTCTCACCCATCTTTAGGCACTGTTCCCACGCCTTGTTCGCCACTTTCAGAACATCACCGTCCAGGCTCGTGACGGTGCGAACGTTGTCGTTGGCCGCGGCATGCTTGCGCATGACCCGCCTGTGGCCATCGTGATTGCGGGCGTAACCCTCATATGGTCCGACGATCGCCGCCAGTTCGGCACTGCGCCGGTAGGCGACACCCGTCATGAGACTCGTAATGGACGCGGCGAACGCGCGACCGCCATCGGAGTCGTAGGGAAGACCGGTGGCCATGAGAAGCGCACCGAGGTTCGCGTAGCCAATGCCCAGCTGCCGGTACCGACGAGTTGTGTCGCCGATCGCCTGGGTCGGGAAGTCCGCGAAGCAGATTGACATATCCATCGCCGTAATGACGAATTCGACCGCCCGTGCGAACCGTGCAGCGTCGAACGTGTCATCTTCCTTGAGGAAGGTGAGGAGATTGAGTGACGCGAGGTTGCACGATGAGTTATCCAGACTCATGTACTCAGAGCACGGGTTGGATGCGTTGATCCGCCCGGTCTCAGGATTCGTGTGCCAATCATTGATGGTGTCGTCGTACTGGATGCCCGGATCGGCGCATGCCCAGGCCGCCTCACTCATCGTTCGAAACAGGCGCTTGGCATCGATCGTCTCGATGATGCGCCCGTCAGTGCGCGCCGTGAGCCCGAAGGGCTCACCGTTCTCGACCGCGCTCATGAACAAGTCAGAGACCCGCACAGAGTTATTCGCGTTCTGGTACTGCACCGATGAGATGTCCTTGCCGCCGAGGTCCATATCGAATCCAGCGTCGCGAAGAACGCGGATCTTCTCCTCCTCGCGCACCTTCGTCTCGATGAACTCCTCGATATCGGGATGGTCAACATCAAGGACGACCATCTTCGCAGCCCGGCGAGTGGCGCCACCGCTCTTAATGGTGCCGGCCGATGCATCCGCGCCTCGCATGAACGACACGGGGCCAGATGCCGTGCCGCCGGACGACTTCAACAGTTCCTTGCTCGAGCGGATCCGCGACAGGTTGAGCCCCGCACCTGACCCGCCCTTAAAGATGAAGCCCTCCTCCTTGTACCAGTTGAGGATCGACTCCATCGTGTCGTCGACCGACAGGATGAAGCAAGCACTCACCTGCTGCGGGGCCGTTGTTCCGACGTTGAACCACACCGGGGAGTTGAAGCTGAACACTTGGTGCAGCAGCATGTAGGTGAGCTCGTGCTCGAAGATCTCAGCGTCTGCGTCAGTTCGGAAGTATCCATGCTCGCGGCCGGCCTTCACATAGGTAAGGACCACGCGGTCAATGAGTTGCTTGAGACTCCACTCGCGCTGCTCGGTGCCGAGAGCACCACGGAAGTACTTTGTCGTGACGATGGTCGAGGCATTGACGCTCCAAGAGTCGGGGTATTCGACTCCGCGCTGCTCGAAGACAACCTCACCGCTCTTCCAGTTCGTCTGGACGACGTCGCGGCGCTCCCAGTTGACGGAATTGTAGGGGTGCTCCCCCGCTGTCGTGTAGAGCCGCTCGATGACGAGCCCCGGCTTACGAAGCGTGTTGTGGACGAATGACAGTGCGTCAGTCGACGGACTGGTGGTGGTCACGGACATTGAACGTGCCTTCCTGATTCGAGCGGATAGCGGACTGGGAAGTGTGTGGGTGTGCTCGCGGCCTAGCGGGCGCGGTGATCGTTGATGACGGTGGCGGTCAGTGCTGTGGGCTCTTCTCCTGTTGCATCGCCCTCTGCTCGCAGCAGGGCGATCTCAGCTTCGAAGTCCTCGAGGGTGTCAAATGAGCGGTAGACCGATGCAAACCTCAGATAGGCAACCTCATCGAGCTCGCGCAGGGGGCTGAGGATCGCCAGGCCCACCTCCATGGCAGGGATCTCAGCATGCCCCTCAGCGCGCAGGGCATCCTCGACGCGCTGAGCAAGGAGTGCGAGGTCGTCGTCGCTCACCGGCCGACCCTGACAGGCCTTTCGGACCCCTGACGCCACCTTCGACCGACTGAAGGGCTCGACCACGCCCGAGCGCTTCGCGACCAGGAGTAACGAGGTCTCAGCAGTCGTGAACCGGCGACCGCATGCTGCGCACAGACGGCGGCGACGGATGGCCGCCCCTTCATCAATCGTGCGCGAGTCGATGACCCGTGAGTCATCTTCCTTGCAGAATGGGCACCTCACTGCTCATCACTCCCTTCACGCATCACTCCTACGCCACTACTGCCACATCCGACGCGCCACCTGCATATCCATGAGGGCGGTACTGGGGAGACCCTGTGGATACCCTGTGACTTCGTGACCACAACCTGTTGATGAACAACATGCGTGTCACTACTACATCTAGTGGTAGGACATTAGTCCCCTCGTATAGCAAACGCAAGATGCGCATCATCGGCGTGTCGCGCTCAATTTCGTAGAGGGCTGGACAACCGGTCACGCCCCTTGTGGAACGACGAGTTGCTGCCCGGGAACAATCACCGAGCCGCGAAGCCCGTTCAACTCGCGGATCCGCTCGATCGTCTCCCTAGGGTCAATGCTTGGCGCTACGACCGTGGCAATCGTCCACAGCGAATCGCCCGATTCGACCGTCATGGTCACCTCGGATGACTGCGGGCCGCTGGTATCGCTGGCATCGGCCAACTGTCCGAATGCCACGACGAGGCCGACTAGGGTCAGGATCGTCGCGGCGAAGAGCACGATGCGACCACGCAAGCGGGCGTTCTTCTCGTTGCCACGCCGGAGGGCAGTTGTGGACATTCGCAGATCGCTGCTCCAGCCAACGGATCGGTCAAGAACCACCCGCTCCGCCAGACTCACACCGGAGGGCTCCCGACGGGCGCTGCGCACCGGCGCCATCCGCTGGGTCGGCGCCCTGCGCCCGGCGGCGGCCATGCGCCCACCGGTCGTCGTGCGCTGGCCTGTCGTCATTCGCTGGTCCCAACGATCTGTAATCGCGATCGACATGGTCGCTCCCTTCTTCTCACTTCACCTGCCGCCTGATCGACTCGATGCATGCGGCGCGTTCATCAATCGAACGTGTGTTCGATCGAACAGATGACCGATTTGTAGCAGATTTGACCAGCCACGTCCAGAACCTTCGAACATATGTTTGATTTCGGCGTGTCGTCGCTGTACGGTTAAGACCAGTAGTTTGACGGCGATCGAAGCCTGGCAACGAGGTCTGACTTTCACCGACACAGAACGCTTCCCCGCTTTCCCGCCACCACCCGATCCAGTCACCGAAGCCAGACCTCCGCAGCAACACGAGCATCAGAGAGGCCACCACGTGAGCGCACGAGTCACCGAATTGCCAGACGGCCCTGCCGACGAGACCGGTCTGACCCCTCGCCAACGCGCCATCCTCGAAATGATCCGCGAGACCGTCGCGACACGTGGCTACCCGCCGAGTGTCCGCGAGATTGGCGATGGCGTTGGTCTC
>CAMCSO010000209.1 GCA_945877545.1 Bifidobacterium breve
CTCGATGGCAAGCTTCTCTTCGATGACAATCCTGTCGACCGAGTTCGTTGGGAGTCGCAGACTCGAAAGGTCTACTCCGACGAGAAATATCGAATCGAACGGTCCCACCGTGACTTTCTCGAGGAGGCGGCACGTGGTCGATGAGGTGCGAGTCATTCGACTGCTGCGCGCCGCCAGTGGTGCCATCAGCGGCTTGCAACTTGAACAGGCAGCAGACAGTGATAGGCGCGCCGACGCGATTTGGCTGCCGGGGATCAAATACCTCTTCATCAGTGCCGTTGAAGCCTGCATTGATACTGCCCAGCACATCTGCAGTTCCGAGGCACCGACCGCCCCGCGCGATAACGGCGATGCAATGCGCGCTCTAGCGCACCGAGGAATCCTAGATCCGGGCACCGCGGATCGGATGCGAATGGCCGTCGGATTTCGCAATGTCCTCGTGCACGAATACGTCGGGGTCGACGATGCCGTTGACCTCAAGAGGCTCGCCAATCTCAGCGACCTCGAGGAGTTCGTCGGTCAGGTCAGCAGCTGGCTTTCCGCCCATCAGGAGACTCCATGAGCCACGATCGCGCCGGTGATTCGACCGACCGAGCACCTCGCTCCTTGCTCTGGGCCGGTCGGGAAACTGGTTCATCTAGCCAGGCATCGCGCTCGTCCCAACCAGTACAACCCGTCCTCAGCCCCGAGGCATTCTGGCGGCGCGAGTTCATCCTCACCGGACCGCCGCGCTCGCGGAAGTTACGGATCAGGGTGCGGTAACTGGCCAACGCAGGTTCATTGTGAACGCCGAGGGGTCAAGTGCTGCGAATTGCACAGCACTCGACCCCTCGTTCTTGCTCACGAACGGTTAGGCAAGTGCCTTCGTCTTGAGGCTGTCAAACTCGGCCTGCGTGATGGTGCCTGCGTCAAGGAGCGCCTTCGCCGAGGCGATCTGCTCGGTCGGGTTCGTGCCAGCCATCGACTGGATGTACGCCTGACGCGCCTCCTGGTTCTCCACTGCAGCCGCCTGCTGCCGCTCAGCCATTCCCCTACCGCGGAAGATGATGTAGATGAACAGGGTGATGAAGTGGAAGAAGAGCAGGGCGACGATCCACAGCAGCTTGATCCAGCCGCTCATCTTGTGGTCGCGGAAAATGTCGAGCAGGACCATGAAGAGGAGCATGAAGTAGAAGACCATGAAGAAGATGATGAGCATCGTCCACAGGAAGTTGCCGTCGTCCATTGGTTGACCTTTCATGAAAGAAGTCGTTCATTGGAGGTGAACCAACGGGGTTGGCTCAAATGTCCCTCGCCGTGACAGGATAATGGCGACGCTCGATCGGCAACAGGGCCGCACCTGCAGATTCCGCTTGACAACCGAGCGCGAGCGTGGGTCCGATAGGGAACGACAAGCGCGAACATTCGTTCAGCAGCGCTCGTCCACTAGGTGCCGACGCAGTGTGGCGCCAACTTCACGCTCTGCCCTGCGGGCCGCGTCCAATCCTCGGAACAGGATGAAGGGATGGAACATGCCCTCATAATCCAGTACTTCCACAGGTATCCCGGCCTCGCGAAGGCCTTTCGCGAATGCCGCTCCCTCGTCACGCACTGGATCACACTCGGCCAGCACAATCGTCATCGATGGCAGGCCCGTGAGGTTGGCACGCAGCGGTGACACCCCCATGCCCTCGCAGGATTGCCAAGCAGGCCCAAAGTACTGCTCGTAGTACCACACCTGATCATCCGAATAGAGGCCGTAGCGTTCGTCGAACGCCGTGTGAGAGGCCCACTGCTCGGGGTGGTTATCAACATCGGGCATGAGCAGGACGACGTGCTGGACCGTGATGCCCGCATCGCGGGCCCATAGGGCTGTCGCTGCAGCGAGTTGGCCACCTGCGCTGTCACCCGCGAGGGCGATGCGTGACGAATCGATACCGAAGGCTTCCGGATTGGTCGCAACTTCCCTGAGCACGTCCTGCACGTCCTCCCAGGCGGCCGGGAAGGGATGCTCCGGTGCTCGCCGATAGTCCACAGAAATCACAGCACAGCCGGATGCACCTGCCAACGCCCGACACAGTCGGTCGTGAGTCTCGAGATCGCCCAGTACCCAGCCTCCGCCGTGCGCATAAATGACCGCGGGCAGCACTGACTCGGAATCTGGGTGGTAAAGCCGCACGGGGATCACGACCCTGCCCCGGACCTGGAGGTCAATGACACGGTCGACCGACTCGATCGGACCGAAGACCGCAGCGGCGGCGGATCGAAGCCCCGCGCGGGCGTCTTCGACGGAACTGGCCCGACGCGGCGGACGCGCCGGCATCCGGCCGAGCAACTGTTGTGCATCCGGGGCCAGTCTTGGAACCACCGTCATCAGGCGGCCCTCAGCCCTGCATCGCGCGTATCCTCGGAAGCACGTCGTTCGCAAGTCTGCGCAAACCATCCGGGGTCGTGAAGCCGAATGGCGTGTCAAACTCCACGCGCATCGCTCCGGCCTCCAAGATCTCCATGGCGTGATTCGCCACGTCGTCTGCCGTTCCCCAGAAGGCGAAACGACGCAGGATGTCGTCAGGGATGAGCAAACCGGCACCCTCGTCATCGCCTACTGCGAGCCGCGCCTTCACCCCAACCAGCAGATCCGGATCGACCTCGAGGGTCGCATCGAGGGAAGCGACGACATCGAAATACGGGGCGCACGCCGCCCGGACAGCACGCGACGCCGCCCTCGCATCGTCGTCGACGACCGCGACAGCGTTCAGGCAAATTCCCACCTCACGGTTCGCTCCGGCGTCGGTCAGGAGACTTCGCAGTCGGCCAACCATCCCCGGGTTCGCCGAGCCACCAGCTTGGATTTCATCAGCGACCGTTGCTGCGTAGGCGGCAAGTTTCGGGCTCCATGTGCCGATGAGAAGGGGCACCTTCGGACGGAACGGCGCATACTCCAGGCGCAGACCCTCCCCCAGCGAGAAGACGCTACCTACGTAGCCTGACGCGTCCCCGGCCAATAGTCGGGTGACGATCTCAGCCGTGTCGGTGATGGCCGAGAGGGAATTGCGCTGATCGATCCCGAGTTGGTCGAGCCAAGCGCCTCGGACAAGCCCGTAGAACGCCCGTCCCTGAGAGGCAATATCGAGATACGCGACCTGCCCAGCGATCTCGACCGGATGGTGGGTCCAGGGCGAGTAGGCGGCGACACCAAGGCGAATGCGGTTCGTGGCCCCGGCCATGGTTGAAAGGACCATCGCCGGCGGCTGGAACATGAGATCGCCGAAGACCGTGATGGCATCGAAGCCCGCTGCCTCCGCCACTGTCGCGATCTGCGTGTAGTCGGCGGCGTTAAATCGGCCGGCAAGGCCGATACCGACTTGGCCGGGGACGCCCGGTTCGCGCAAACCGATCACGTGAGGTCGGCGGTGCACAGTTCGACCTCACCGATCCTGTCGATGCGCATAATGAGACCCTCCTCTGGGTCAGGGCAGCAAACGAGGGTGTCCTGCTCCAACCAATCGCCATCGGGCAACTTGCGCATTTTGCCGGCCAGTAGCGGAAAGACAGCCTGCATTGCCCAGAAGCAGAAGTGCTTTCCCGCTGGGACGCTCAACTGGTCGCTATTGTGCATCTCGAAGTAGTCGCCCACCGACATGCCGCACACGGATCGCCCGCGTATCTCATGAACGCTGACGCGCAGGTTGTAGAGCGTCATGCTGTCATCGGGCAAGGCCTTCTCCTTCACTCGGTTTCCTGCTACCTGGGTTTCGCTGCTCAGTTGAACGAGGTGTACGCCGTCGGGTCGAAGGTCGCGTAGGCAGCACGCATGGATTCGAGCGAACCCGGCCATGCTGCCTTATTGCGGCCGGTCGCGTCCTGCGAATAATTCATGCAGCCACCCATGACCGTAGGTCCGCAATCAAGGAGCGCGTCTGCCTCCGCCTTCCAATCCTCCTCAGCGGCCTCGCGCACCTCAAGCGCGCTGACGCCGCACGCACGCATGTGGTCGAGTGCCCCGATGATGTAGGGCGCGGCGGCCTGACCGGGGAACAGTCCGTTCCAGATCTGACCATTCGGCGCTGAACCGCCAACGAGAAACAGGTTCGGGCAGCCTGACACCGATATCGCCTTGTACGCCCGCGGATGGCCCTGCTGTCGCTCCGCAATCGTTTGACCGTCACGACGATGTACCCGGTTAAGGATGTGGCCTCCGAAGTAGAAGCCAGTCGCCAACACAACCGTGTCGACCTCGAAACCGTCACCACCGGCTGTCATGACTCGGCCTGGGGCGATCGAGGCAACGGCACTCGGGATCAGGGTGACATTCGGCGCATTCAATGACCGGTAGTAATTGTCGCTGACAAGTGGGCGTTTGCAGCCGATCGGGTGATCCGGTGTCAACAGAGCGCGAAGTTGCGGATCCGCGATCTGGCCGTGGAGGAATTCTAGGGAACTTCGTTCGTACTCCTTGGCTGCGGCCTCATCGAGCCCGAGGAAGATCGCTGACCAATTGCACTCCTCCTCCTCCAGCGCCTCGATGAGCCGGGCGCTGCGCTCGGCAGGAGATCGCTCGAGCATGTCGATCTCCTCGGCGGACAACTGGCGGTTCCCCTTCGGGAACAACCAGGTCGGCGTCCGCTGGAACTGGATGACGTCAACCGCAATCGGCGCCAGCGCGGGCACAATCTGGATCGCTGAGGAGCCCGAGCCCACAACCGCGACCCGGTCTCCAGCGCCGGTGTATCCCGCGGGCCACTGCGCCGAGTGGAAGATGCGAGCGCCGAAGGAGTCCCTCCCAGGTATCTCGGGGATGACCGGCTCCTCAAGGAAGCCAGTGGCCAAAATGAGTACAGCAGTGGACACGAACTCAAGTGCCGACTCGACGATCCAGCATTGCTCTTCGTGAGACCAGTGTGCGTCCAAGAGTTCCGTGTCGAACATCGTCCGCCTATAGAGATCGTGCCGGCCGGCGACATCGCGCAGGTAGTTGAGCAGTTCAGGCTGCCGGGCGAACAGCGAGGACCAGCGCAGGTTCTCGTCGAATTCAAACTGGTAGACCAGTGAGGGGCTGTCGACCTCGCAGCCCGGATAGGTGTTCTGAAGCCATGCTCCGCCGAAGTCTGCGTCTTTGGTCATGATGGCGATGTCTTCGTGACCTGCGCGGGCCAGCAGTGCAGCCAAGGCGATCGCGTTGGCTCCGGAGCCAACGATGAGGATCGTGACATGGCGGACCGGTG
>CAMCSO010000210.1 GCA_945877545.1 Bifidobacterium breve
ATGACGCAGCCGCCAGCGCCGACGGCAGCACGCGCCTCCTGCACGAGGACCGCGTGCCCCTCGTGCAGGGCGCCCATTGTCATCACGACGGCGGACGGCATCCCCGGGGAGCGCGCTGAGACGAGGGCTCCGTGGGACTCCACGAGCACGGCACTCATCGGCCCCTCCCCTCGCCGAGAACCTCGAGCAGAGCCTCAGCGTCGCGGGCCTTGAGCAGACCGGCACCAACGGCGCGGTCAGCGGTGAGCCTCCCGAGCGCGCGATAGGCGCTCGCCGCCTCCGGTGACACCTCCTCGATCGCCCGCACGTGATCGGCAACCGAGGCCGCATCACCGCGAGCCACCGGTCCCGTCAGCGCCTGATCGCCCCACCGCAGTGCGTTGTCGAGTGACGCGCCAAGGAGCGGTGCCACGAGACGCTGCGGGTCCTCAAGTCCCGCGTGACGAAGCAAATCTAGGCACTGGGTCACGAGTGTGATGAGGTAGTTGGAGCCGTATGCGAGGGCCGCGTGATAGGTCGACCGGTGCTCCTCCGGGACCCAGAAGGGATCACCGCCCATCTCGACCACGAGGGCCTCAGCCACCGGACGAAGCACCTCCGGGGCTGTCACCCCAAAGGGGCAATCACCGAGCCGGTTCAAGTCCAGGCTGGTGCCGGTAAAGGTCATGACCGGGTGAAGGGCAAGGGGCAGTGCACCCATTCGCGTGGCGGGTTCGAGCACCTCGATGCCGAACCGCCCTGCCGGGTGGCACCAGAACTGCCCCGGATGCACGTTGTCCGTTTCCGCGAGGCCCACGATGAGTCCGGGGAGTGCATCGTCGGGAACGGCGACGAGCACGAGGTCGACTCCGAGCACCACGGCAGGTAGATCCAAGATTGGCACCCCGGGCAGCAGCGCCTCGGCTCGAAGCCGCGAGACATCAGAAACGGCAGTGACCGCCACGAGTTCATGACCGGCGCGGCGCAGGGCCGCCCCGAGCACCGCGCCAACACGCCCGGTGCCGATGACACCGACGCGCAGCCTCGGCGGTCCCAGATCGCTCACAGGTGGAGCCTAGAGGCCGGTACCGTCAGTGGTCGTGCCGGATGAACTCACGCTCGTAGATGCCTGGGAGGAAACCCTTACCGGCGTTCGCTCGTTCTACCGCGGAGCCCACGGCGACCCCTACCAACATTTCGCAACCGATATCGCAAGGGGCGGGGAGATCATTCCCCTCATTCGTGAACTCTTTGCCTTCGCAAGCGATTGCCACGGTGGGCCTCTCACTGTCATTGATGTTGGATCGGGCACCGGGGAGCTCCTGACGAGACTCGCGATTGCAGGCATCGACGCCAGGCTCATTGGGATCGACCTTCGACCCCGACCCGCAGGGCTCGACACCGCCATCGAGTGGGTCACCGGAGACGCCCGGGTCGTCGCCGGCGAGATCCGCGGAATTCGAGGCGTGGTCGTTGCCCACGAATTCCTCGATGACATCCCCTGCGCGGCAGTCGAGGCGGGTGAGGACGGATGTCCGCGGCTGATGCGCGTGGACCCCTCGAGCCGCAGGCTCGTCATTGGCGAACCGCTCGAGGACCCCGCCGATCTCGCATGGCTTGATCGTTGGTGGCCGGTCACCCGGCCGTTCATGCGAGCTGAGATCGGCCGAAGCCGCGACACGGCATGGGCAATGATCACCGGCATGCTCGACTCAGGCGCCGCCCTCGCTATCGACTACGGACACACCCGCCCCGAACGGTTGGCCGGCACGTGGGACGGCGGCACTCTCGTCGGCTATCGCGATGGTCGGGTGGTCACCCCGCTTGCTGACGGCTCATGCAATCTCACCGCCCACGTAGCGATCGATTCGGTCGCCGAATCCGCGCCTAGGGCGCAATCGACGCGGATTGACCGCTGGTCCTCAGCGCCCGGGCGCGCAGACTTCGTCAGCCTCGTCCAGACCTTCACCTGACACACTGACCCAGTGACGTCACGCAAAGTCCTCGTTGCGCTCGGGGCAGCCCGTCACCTCGACGCAGATCTCGTCCTCGATCTCGGTGACCTCCACCCCGCGCAACACGGCGCACTTCAGCTGGCTCTGGAACTCGAAGATGACGTCATCACTGCGGCCGATGCCCGGGTCGGCCTCCTGCATCGCAGCGCCGAGAAACTCTTCGAGGCGCGCGACTACCGGCAGATCCTTATGCTCGCGAATCGGCACGACTGGCTCTCGGCCTTCTCCTCCGAACTCGGAGTCGCCCTCACCATCGAAGCAGCGATGGGCATCGTTCCCCCGGAGCGCGCCACCTGGTCGCGCACCCTGCTCTCCGAGGTGAATCGCATCACGGCATCGCTCCTCCTCGTCGGGGCGGCCGTACCTGACGCTGCGCCGAGCCTTGCTGTCCGAGAGGAGCTCCAAGAACTTCAGGAGCGGGCCACGGGCGGCCGCGTCCACCCGATGATCACTCGAATTGGCGGCCTCGCGCATCCGCTCGACACTCCATGGCTCGACGATCTCGGGCGCGTGCTGGCACGGCTCACCGATCAATTGCCCGTCGTTTCACAGACAGTGACCACCACAATGCGGTCGTACAACGGACTCGCCGTGCTCACGACCGAAGATGCGCTGTCGATCGGGGTGAGCGGACCAGTCGCCCGCGCAAGCGGCGTCGATCTTGATCTTCGCCGCGACCAACCCCTGCTGGCATACCTGCAACTCGAGGAGGTTCTCAAGGTGCCGGTTGCCTCGGCCGGCGATATTCCCTCGCGCTACGAGATCCTGCTCGCCCAACTACCCGTGAGCATTGCCCTCATCGCGGCCGCCAGCGCCCGGCTGCGCGAGCTCGGCGAAGGTCCGGTGAACGTGCCGCTACCCAAGGTCGTTCGAGTCCCAGAAGGCACGAGCTACGGCGAGTTCGAGGGCCCACTCGGACGAAGCGGCTACCTGCTCAGCAGCATCGGCGAGAAAACGCCGTGGCGACTGAAACTGCGAACACCATCATTCACAAACGTTCAGGCGCTTGCACGAGCATTGCCTAGCACACCCTTGCATGCGCTCGGACCCGCGGTCACATCGTTCTTCTTCGTCGTCGGCGACATTGACCGCTGACGAATCGCGCTGCTACTGCTCGTGATCGCGAATGTAGGTCGCGAAGCGAGCACGCAGGAGCGTCTCGGTTGTGGGATCGAGATCCTTGTCACCGAGCATCTCGCGCACTGCCCTGACCGTCTCGATGAATGTGCCGCCAATCGCGCCGAGATCGCCACCCTCACCCTCAATCGCGACCATGCCGGGCATGTGGGCGAACAGGTCGGTGAAGAAGCCGATATCGAGGCGCTTCTCGGCCAGGTGGAAGGCACGGTGACGCAGTTCATCGAAGGGCAGGTCCTCAAGGCTCGTTGCATCGCTCATGGTCATGAGCCTATACGCGCAATCGAGCCCCCCGGCCCGTCGCGATCATCGACAGGGAGCCGACACAGTCGCTCAAGCCACAGCGCCGACGCCACGAGGGCGAGTGACCCAAGTGCCGTGGTGAGCGCGGCCGCCACGGAGTCGCTGCCCGCCTCGGTCATCCTCGAGGGCAAGGTCCCGCTCGCGATGCCCGCGTAGAACCCCGCGACGAGGGATCCGGTTCGCGAGGCTGCCATGGCCAACGCAGCTGTTCGCGCGGCGACGAACGGTGGCAATGGTCGTGAGCCCGGCTTTCGCTGGAGTCGCGGACGGCTCAGGAGCGCCCAGATGAGCAGGGCCAGCGCGAGGAACCATATTGTCGCGCCCGCGAGCCACGGCACCGGGATCACCCGCCCCGACCAGCCCTCGACGAGCATGGCGGCGCCCCAGCCGAACGCCGCCGCGATCACGGCGAGCCCGGCGAGCAGCCGGAGCCGCGTCGGAGTCATGGCATTCACGTGATGGACATCCCCTCACTCGATTCCCGCACCCCTGAGGTATCGATCTCGAGCCCGCGGATCGGACCGTGGCCGGCAAGCACCGCGTCGGGCTCGATCTCCAGCCAGGGCACGATGACGAAGCCTCGCTCATGCGCCCTCGGGTGCGGGAGCGTCAACGTTGGGTCATCGCTCACCTGGCCATCCACATCAATGATGTCGATGTCCAGGGTGCGTGGACCCCAGCGCTCCTGCCGCGTGCGGGCCCACTCAGACTCAAGTTCGTGCGCACGGTCAAGGAGCCCCCTCGCGGAGAGATTCGATCTCACCCGGATCACAGCATTGGCATAGTCGGGCTGCTCCGGGCCCCCGACCGGGTCTGTCTCATACACAGGCGAGACGGCGATGACCTCAAGGCCAGGGGTGGCTCTCAGCCCATCGAGCGCACCCTGCAGCGCAGCTTGGCGGTCACCGAGGTTGGCCCCTAGGGCGATCACGGCATCTACCGGCGGCACGCGCTCCTCCATCACGGCCGGGTGATGCAGACGGAAACGTCAACGAAAGGAACGACGATGGGTGCCGAGGGCTTGTGCACGGTCACCACGACGCCCTGGACTCCATCCATCGCCAGCAGCGCGGCTGAGATGCGTTCGGCAACCGTCTCGATGAGATCAACGGGTTCACCAATGAGGATGGCGTGGACTCGGTTTGCGGCATCTCCGTAATCGACGCTCGCCGCAAGATCATCGGTACGGGCTGCCTCGCGGGTCGATACCTCGAGTGCGACGTCGGCGATGAACTCCTGGCCCTCGCGCCGCTCATGGTCGAAGACGCCGTGGAACCCGAACCCACGGATTCCGGTGATCGTGATGCGGTCGCTCATTCGAAGCCCCTTGCCCAGGCACGTCCTACGAGGACGGCGTCGCGGGAGTTCGCGACGTCATGGACCCGAACGCCCCAGGCACCCGCGGCAGAGGCGAGGGCTGACACGGCGTCGGTCGCCGGATCACGTCCGCGCATACCCCTGGGCTCCCCGGTTCCCCCGCCTTTCGAATCAGCAAGGAGGGACCCGAGGAATCGCTTGCGCGATGCGCCCACGAGCACCGGGAACCCCAATGTCTGCAGGGTTCCGAGATTTCGAAGGAGTTCCCAGTTGTGATCGGCCTCCTTCGCAAACCCGAGGCCGGGGTCGACGATGATCGATGCCGGATCGATGCCGGATGCGACGGCCTCGGCGATGCGAGTGCCGAGTTCAGCCACGACATCGGCGACGACGTTGTCGTACACCGCCTGTCGATCCATCGTGCTGCTCGGGCCTCGCCAGTGCATC
>CAMCSO010000211.1 GCA_945877545.1 Bifidobacterium breve
GGCAGCGGCGCGAGGCGAGCGGGCTCGTCGCCGCATTCCTCCAATGGCACCTCGAGCGCGGACTGCGATCCCTCCCGCTCGTCGATCGAACTGACACGAATGATCGGAGCAGCCGATGAAACGCGCACCCTCGCCAAGTAGCCAGCCACGTCAGCCAACCCCGCATGCGAGCGGTGCCCAGCCGCCGGCAATTCCTGCTGAGCTCGTGCCCCGTCACGTCGCGATCGTCATGGATGGCAACGGCCGCTGGGCGAAGGAGCGCGGCCTGCCACGGACTGCCGGCCACGAGATGGGCGAGGCAAGCCTCTTCGACTGCGTCGAGGGAGCGCTCGAGCTTGGCATTGGCTGGATCTCGGCCTACGCATTCTCGACCGAGAACTGGAAGCGGTCACCGGACGAGGTCCGGTTCCTCATGGGCTTCAACCGCGACGTCATCCGCAGGCGCCGCGATGAGATGAACGAGCTCGGCGTACGGGTGCGCTGGGCGGGCCGCCGTCCGCGTCTCTGGCGCAGTGTCATCAAGGAACTCGAGGCGGCTGAGCAGCTCACGGCCAAGAACACCAGGCTCACGCTCACGATGTGCGTGAACTACGGGGGCCGCGCCGAAATCGCCGACGCCGTCGCCGCGATCGCCCGCGACGTCAAGGCCGGCACGGTGAATCCGGAGAAGATCGACGAGCGGATGATCAGCCGCTACCTCGACGAGCCTGACATGCCTGACGTCGACCTGTTCCTTAGATCATCAGGCGAGCAGCGCACGAGCAACTTCCTGCTTTGGCAGTCGGCATACGCGGAGATGGTGTTCCTCGACACCCTGTGGCCGGACTTCGACAGGCGGCACCTGTGGCACGCGTGTGAGCTGTATGCCTCGCGCGATCGCCGTTACGGGGGAGCCGTCCCGAATCAAGCGCCGGACTTCACGTGAGCGGTCAGCCGACGTCGACTCGACGGCGCTTGAGATTCGGCGCCCTTGAGATCTTGGCGGTGGGTGCCGTGGTGCTGGTGGTCGCGCAGCCCCACTTGGTCAGCATGTTCGACAACCCTGCGCTTCAAACCGCTGCCACGGTCTTCGTTTCAATCATCGTGCAGGCGTTGCCGTTTCTCGTCGTCGGAGTGCTGCTGTCGGCTGCCATCGCCGCGTTCGTCCCGAAATCGTTCTGGCAGCGCGCGCTGCCGGCGAATCGTGTCGTCGCGGTTCCGGTTGCGGGAGCGGCCGGGCTCCTCCTGCCCGGCTGCGAATGCGCATCCGTGCCTGTCGCCGGATCGCTCATGGCAAGGGGCGTCACCCCTGCCGCGGCCCTGGCATTCCTGCTCTCGGCGCCGGCGATCAACCCGATCGTGCTCGTTTCCACCTTCGTGGCATTCCCGGGGCAGCCGCAGATGGTGCTGGCGCGACTCGTCGCATCATTCGCGACCGCCGTATTCATGGGATGGCTATGGCTGAGATTCGGCCGTGCGAAATGGCTGCGGATGCCGGAGCGGACGCACCTCGAGGGCAGTACCCCGTTCCATACCTTCCGGCTCACCGCGAGCCATGACTTCCTCCACGCCGGCGGGTTCCTCGTGGTTGGGGGCCTGGCAGCCGCCGCGATGAATGTCGCGATGCCATCGGAGTGGATGGAGGCGATCTCGGGCAATCCGGTGCTCGCGGTCCTAGGCCTTGCGCTCCTGGCCGTCATCCTTTCCATCTGCTCCGAGGCCGATGCCTTCGTCGCGGCGAGCTTCACGTCCTTCTCGCTCACTGCTCGTCTCGCGTTCCTCGTCGTCGGGCCGATGATCGACCTCAAGCTGATGTCGATGCAGGCGGGGATCTTCGGCCGGGCGTTTGCCGTGCGCTTCGCACCGACGACATTCGTGGTGGCGGTGGCCGTGAGCAGTCTCGTCGGCTGGTGGCTCCTGTCATGACGCGTGAGATCCAGTCGATTATCCTGCTGCTCGTTGGCATCGCGACCCTCCGCATCTCGTGGGGCACGACCTACCTCAACTACGTGAAGGAGTCGATGCGACCGTGGCTGCTGGTGTCTGGCGTGATCCTGGTCGTGCTGGGGGCATGGCTGCTCATCGACGCGATGCGCGCAAGGCCCGAGGCGGGCGCGAGCGACGACGAGCCTGAAACGCCGACAGAGGGCGCCGATGACGGCCATGCCCATTCCGGACCGCGCGCTGCCTGGCTCCTGCTCATCCCGGTGCTCACGATCTTCCTCGTCGCGCCGCCGGCACTGGGGGCGTACTCCGCCTCGCGCGACACGACGAATTCGATCGCGACGGACCGGTCCATGGCACCGCTGCCTCCGGGCGACCCGGTGACGCTCTACCTCTCGGACTACGTGACGCGTGCGGTCTGGGACGGCGGCCGTACGCTCATTGGCCGCTCAGTCTCCCTCACCGGCTTCGTCCTCGCCCAGCCGGACGGATCGTGGCTGCTCGCCCGGATGCAGCTCAACTGCTGCGCCGCCGACGCCTTCGCATCGAAGGTGCGGCCGGTCAACATCCCGTCCGATGCGGGCCTGCTACCCGAGGGGACCTGGGTGACCCTCACAGGCACGTGGATCCCGTCGGAGGGAGTTGGTACGGAGGAGACGATCCCGTTGGTCGACGTGGCCGGACTCGTGGTGATCGAAAAGCCAACGAACCCCTACGACTGAACTCAGTTCAGCGAGTGGGCGCCGGCCGTCATTCGGACCTGCGGCGTCGCCTGCGAAGTGGCACCGCGATCACGGCGAGCACCGCGAAGAGGGCGAGGGCCTCGAGGACGATGGTCGGTCCCGGCGGCACCTCGACAACAAAGGAGGTGACGAGGCCGCTCACGCTCGCGACGAGGCCGAGGAGGACGGCGAGGGCGGCAGTCGCCCTGAACGATCGGGTGACCTGCTGGGCTGCGGCAACCGGGACGATCATGATCGCGCTGACGAGCAGGAGCCCGACGACGCGCATGCCGACGACGACGACGACTGCGGCGAGCACGGCGAGGAGCGTGCTCATCATGCGAACGCGAATCCCTTGCACCGCAGCGAGTTCCGCATCGAGGCTCATTGCGAACATCTCGCGTCCGAAGATCGCGAGGAGCGCGATGACGAGCAGGCAAAGCGCGAGCAGCGCGATGACGTCGCCGCTGGCGACGGTGGAGAGCGAACCGAAGAGATAGGCATTGAGCGAGGACGACGCCTTGCCCGGCGCGAGTGAGGCGAACAGGACGCCACCGGCGATCCCGCCATAGAAGAGCAGGGCCAGTGCGACATCGCCGGCGGTGCGGCTCCGGTAGCGGATGAACTCGATGAGGAACGCGCCTGCGGCCGCGGTGGCCATCGCGGTCGGGATCGGTGCGGTGCCGAGGAGAAACGCCAGACCGACGCCCGTCAGGGCAACATGCCCCATGCCGTCACCCAGCAGGGCCAGACGGCGCTGGACGAGGAAGACGCCGATGAGTGGGGCGAGGAGCCCGACGAGGGCGGCGGCGATGAGTGCCCGCTGCATGAAGTCGTAGCTGAGCATGCTCATGCCGGTCCGAGCTCCACAGGCGGCGGCTTGTGGGCATCATCGTGATGGTGGTGAACGTCGTCGTCGAAGTCGGCCGGAACGGGCGGAGGTCCGTCGTACTTCACGGACTCGTGATGGTCGTTGCGCAGGACGACCGCGCGGGTGACGAGGTGGCTGATGCCGGTGAGTTCGTGGGTGACGACGATGATCGTCGTGCCCGCCGCGTGGAGTTCGGCGAGGAGGGTGGTCAAGGCCTGCAGGTTCGCGGTGTCGAGTCCGGCCGTGGGCTCGTCCATGACGAGGAGGTCGGGCGAGGTCGAGAGCGCGCGGGCAATGAGTGCCCGACGCTGCTGGCCGCCGGAGAGGGTGTCGAGCCGGTCATGCCGGCGGGACCACAGGCCGACCGATTCAAGGGCTCGCTGAGCCGCCTGCCGCGAGGAGCGCGGAAATGGTCGCCAACGCCCCCTCGGCGTGATGGACCCGGAGAGGACGGCCTCCCAGACCGAGACCGGAATGCTCGTGGCACCCGGTAGCCGTTGGGGGACGATCGCGACTCTGTGCCAGTCGCGGAAGCGCGCGAGCGGGGTGCCGAAGAGGGCGACCTTTCCGTGCTCGAGTGGCTGAAGGCCCAGGATCGCACGGATGAGTGTGGTCTTGCCGCTGCCGTTCGGCCCCAGCAGGGCGATGAACTCACCCTGGGTGATGGACAGGTCGACGTTCTCGAGCACATGCTCGCCGTCGAACTCGACGCAGGCACGGTTGACCGTGACGACGCTGTCAGCACTCACGTGCATCCTTGCCCGGTGCGCAGGGTGGCCAGGTTGCTGGCCATGATCGTCGGGTACGACTCCGCCGATCCTGCCACGAGACCCTCGATCGGGTCGAGCACCGCGCTCGTTGCCCCGGACTCGTCGGCGAGGGTCTTGGCGACCTTGGGATCGACGAGGGTCTCGTAGTAGATGGTCGTGACACCCTCGCGGGCGACGAGGTCGGCAACGTCGCGCATTCGGGCAGGGCTTGGCTCGGCGTCCGGGGAGAGCCCGGAGATGCCGACCTGGGTGAATCCGTAGGCGGAGCCGAGGTAGGCGAAGGCCTCGTGGCTGACGACCATGATGCGGGAGCGGCAGGACGCGAGCCCTGCGGTGAACTGCTCGTTGAGCGATGCCATCTCGGATCCGAGGCGCTCATTGTTCGCGGCGAATGCTGAGGAGCCATCGGGTGCGCTCGCGGAGAGCCGTTCGGTGATCGCCGTGCCGATGGCCGCCATGTTGAGCGGGTTCAGCCAGACGTGCGGATCCTTGGCGCCCTCCTCGCCAGCGTGCTCCTCTTCGTGCCCGTCTGCGTGTTCGGCCGGCAGGAGGGTGAGGCCCGCCGAGACGTCGAGGGAGTGGTCCGCTGCCTGCTGGGCAACCGCCTCGTCGACGGCCGGTTGATAGCCCTTCACATACAGGACGAGGTCGGCGCCGGCGATCTGCGCAACCTGGGCAGCGCTGAGCTCGAGGTCGTGCGGCTCGCCGCCCGGAGGTGTGAGGCCGACGACGTCGACTGCATCGCCGACGATTGCGCGGGCGGCGTATTCGAGGGGGTAGAAGGCCGCGACGATCGTTGGCCGTGCAACCGCGGAGCCGTCGGGGGCGCCGGCCGGGGCGCTCCCTGAGGGCCCGGATGCCGGGCTGACCGTGGAGGTGGCGCAGGCGGCAAGGAGAAGGGACGCG
>CAMCSO010000212.1 GCA_945877545.1 Bifidobacterium breve
GCATCAGGGATCGACGTGTCAAGGACCACCCTTGCCTTCTACTCGGGCCAACGCCGTGGCACCGGGGTGCCAGGCAACATGCCCGCTGGCCTGAAGCACGTAGACATCGCCGAGATCTACGGCGCTCCCGCAGAATCCGACTGACGGTCTCGGGTAGCGGGCCAGTTCGCGCATGCCGGATGCCAACCGAGTGCACCACTCCCGGTTCATGCAGCGGCTAGCGGGGATAGCCTTTGCTGTATGGCCAAAAAGGGCGCACCACGCAAGGAAACCGACGGACAGGCCATCGCGCGGCTCCTCGCCCGGCAAGGCCCCATGACCAGTGACGAGATCGTCGCGAGCCTGAAGGCTGCCGGAGTTCGGATGGATCCCGACTTCGACGACGATCCAGAGGCATGGATCGACGAGTCGCTCATGGACGGCGACGAGCAGCTCGTGTTCGCCCTTGACGACGACCGGCACGTTCACCTGCCGACCCTGCTCAAGGATCGCCACTTCACCCATCGGCTCACGCACGACGAGATCGCCCACGACATGCTGGTGATGCTCCCCGATCTCGTGCCCCTGGCATCCTTCACCGGACGGGAGGAGTACCACTTCCTCGCGAATGACGAGGCCGTCTTCGAGATCTCGAGCGAGGACCCCGGCATCGAGACCACTGAGCGGGGCATCCCGACCCAGGACGTTCCTCGCTACGGGTTGCTGCTGCCCAAGGGCTTCTTCGCCGGAGCCAAGGCCGGTGCCGGCGACCTCGTCGAAGTCCGGCCCACCGATGACGGATGGCTCATCGAGACCGTGCCGGCGAAATCCATCAAGGCCCCCAGCAAGAAGCTCCTCACGCATCTTCGCAACCTCGTCACCGAGCGCGAGGAACCGCTCGCAATCGACAGCGTCGTCTGGCAGGCGTGCACCGACCTGCCCGCGGCCTTCACCGAACTGCTGCCCCCGCTCGGCGATCTCCTCGTTCAGGCTGGGCTCTCTGTCAGGTTTGAACGTGTCGCGCGGGGCGGCTACGACTTCGAAGCGGCGCAGGCGGCAGGCAGGGCGCGCTACCTGCGCCAGATGTACCAACTGCACGACGACGAGGTGAAGGCGGTCCTCGCAGCCCTCTTCCTCTTTGACCTCTTCATGGCCGAGCTCGCGGGCCTGATGGAGCTGGGGGATTCCCCGCCCGCCGACTTCGGCGGGTTCGGGCCGTTCCCCGGCGCGCGCGAGACCTTGACCGAACTCACCGACGTGGTGGTCGCCCAGACATTCGCGCTCGAGGTGCTGAGCTTCGAGCCCGGCACGGCGGCCGCCCTCGTGGTCTTCGCCGGATCGATGCACGAGATTGCGCCGCGGCAGTCCCGGGTGGCCCTTCGGTGGCTCCAGGCGAAAGCGCTCCTGCAGCTCGGCATGATCGAGGAGGCCGAGGAGGCGTTCAACGACGCCGAGACCCTCGACCCAACCTGGCCGCTGACCCTCATCGACCTTGCCCGTTTCGCGAACGATCGCGGCAACGCCGAGCGAGGGCTACTCCTCATGCAACGTGCAGGCGCTGAGCCCGATGACCCGCTCGTGGAGATGCTCGAGCAGTACCGCACGCCATCGCGGGCAGATATCGGGCGCAATGACCGCTGCTGGTGCGGCTCAGGCCGCAAGTACAAGCAGTGCCATCAGCATCGCGAGCAGCTCCCGCTCGAGGAGCGCACGATGTGGCTCTATGCGAAGGCGAGCATGTTCGTGACCGAAGGGCTGTGGCGCCTGGAGGTCATCGAGCTCGCGAAGGCACGCGCCGCCCATTGGACCGGGGCCCAATCCATGCTCGAGGCCCTCAAAGACGGCCTCGTGCTCGATGTCCTCCTCTTCGAGGGTGGCGCATTGGCGGCATATCTCGCCGAGCGCGGGAGCCTGCTGCCCGCCGACGAGTTCCTGCTCGCCGAGCAGTGGCTGCTCTCGCCGCGGTCGGTGTACGAGATCGAGGAGGTCTCGCCCGGCGTCGGCATGCTCCTGCGCGATCTGCGCTCCGGCGACCGCATCGACATAAGCGAGCGCACCGCCAGCACGATGGTGCGGCGTGGCACCTACATCTGCACGAGGCTGATGCCGGTCGGCCACACCATGCAGATCATCGGCGCGGTCGAGCCGGTCGACCTGCGCTACCGCGACTCCCTCATCGCCCTGCTCGACGCCGAGCCCGTGGCGATCGAGCTGATCGAGTTCCTCTCGCGACGATTCGCGCCCCCGGTAATTCGTAATACTGAGGGCGAGGATCTCGTTGCGTGCGAGGCAGTTTTCGAGGTCGCGGACGTCGATGCGCTCGTCGCCGCACTGAATGACGCCTACGAGCCAATCGAGAGCGACAAGCCGATCCACGGTGATGAAGAGGGTGCCACCGATGGCGAGATACTCGTCTGGCACGAGCACCTCGAGGCCCGGGGCCAGAACACCATCCGGGCGATCCTGACCTTGGCCGATGGCGAACTCCGCATCGGCACGAATAGCGATGAGCGCATGGACAGGGTGATCGACGCCGTCGGTCGCATGCGCCCCGGCCTCGTCCTCATCTCGGACGAGCGCACGCCCACCGACAGTCCGTTCGTGATCGCCGGTAGCGACGCCGGGGGTGTGACCGGAGGCCCGTCCGGAATGCTCGACCCGAGTGACCCGACGATGGCCGCGATCATGGATGAGTACATCCGCGGCTACGAGACGAGTTGGCTCGACCAAGAGATCCCGGCCCTCGCCGGGCTCACCCCGCGCCAGGCCGCGGCCGACCCGACCCGCAGGCCCGATCTCATCGCGCTGCTCGCCAGCTTCGATCCAGACGAGGAGAGGTCGGGGGTGATGAGCGCGAAGCGGCTGAGGGCCGCCCTCGGCCTCGAGCAGTAGCAAGCAGCCTGCCACGTCGCAACGTCACCCCCCTGACGTTGCAACGTGGGGCAAGGTGGTTGGATCTCAATTAATGAGCATCCTGTTCGGCCTTATGACGGCTGTGTTCTTCGCCGCAGGGACCCTCGCATCGTCGCGTCTGGTCCGCATGATCGGGCCGCTTTCGGCCATCTCCGGGATGATGCTCGTCGGACTCGTCATCATCACCCCGATGATCTTCATCAGCGGCGTCCCGGAAAAGCTCAACGCAACCAACGCGATGTGGCTCATCGTCGGCGGGCTCGGGAATCTCAGCGGGCTCCTGCTCGCCTACGCCGCATTCCGCATCGGAAAGGTCGGGGTCGTCGCCCCGATCCTGTGCACTGAGGGTGCGATCGCGGCGACCATCTCGGGTCTGGCAGGCGAGAGCATCGCGCCAATCGTGATCTTCCTGCTCCTCCTTATCGTTGGCGGTGTCGTGCTCGCCGCTATCGCGCCCGATCCGGTGCCTGTCGAGAATGAGCAGCCCCTCAAGGCCGCGCTCATCGCCACGACCGGCGCCATCATCTTCGGCATCGGCCTGTTCGCCACCGGCAACATCAGCGGTGAGCTTCCGCTCGAGTGGATCCTCCTGCCGGCGCGCATCGTCACGCTCATCTGCATCGCTATCCCGCTTCTGGTGCTGCGCAAGTTCCGCATGACCCGCCCGGCTGCCCCGCTCATCCTCCTCGCCGGCCTCGCGGAGATTTTCGGCTACGCCGCCTATACGTCGGGGGCTGCGCAGAGCGTCGCGATCACCGCGGTGCTCGCATCGCTCTTCGCGCCGATCTCGGCGGTCGCCGCGTACCTGCTGTTCCGCGAACAGCTTGGGCGGCAGCAGGTGATCGCGGTGGTCGTCATCGTCACCGGGGTGGTCACGCTCACCCTGGTCAGCTGACCCCTCTATACGGCCCACTGCCGAATTCCTGCCGCCTGCGCACTCCAGGTACCCCACCGAAACTCACGAGCGGGGCTGATCGGCAAGCAGTTCTCGAACCGCGGTCTCAAGTTGCGCCAAGTGGGAATCGACGACCTGCGCCACAATAGATGGATCAATGTCGTGGTTTCGGTGCGTGAGGAGGTTGCGCATGCCCTTGATCCGGGACCATGGAATGCTCGACCGGATATCGCGTGACGCCTGGCTGACCTCACCTACTGCTTCGCCGATCGCAATGAGCTGATATCTCGTCCGTGCGCTCGCTGGCCTCAGGCGGGGCGACCGCCCCGCGGACACGCCCCGCACCTCAGTGCGGATCTCGACTTCGCCCCCTGCCCGAGGCGCCTACCCCTCGATAGCGGCGGCGAGCCGTGCGAGGTGATTGTCGACGATGTCGCTGATGAGGTCCGGGTCGATGCGAAAGTACTCGTGCACCACAACGTTTCGCAGCCCTGCAATCGACGCCCACGGGACCTCGGGCATGGAAGCGATCGACTCCTTAGGCAGGGCCTTCACCGCCTCCCCGATGACGGCGAGATTACGCAGGATCGCGTCGAATGCCATATCGGCGAGGGTCGGGTCCTCGCTATTCAGGTGATCGCGATAAGCGCGACACCGCTCGATCGCAGCGGCAATGTCATCGAAACGCGCGTCGACGGAGCGCGTCACAAGGCCACGGCATCGGCTAGGGCGGTCTCGGCGACCCCGTCCCGCAGCAACTCCGCGGCGACTACGTCCACATCCACGCCCAGAACGCGCCTGAACTCCTCGCTCAGGCCAGCCAACCGCATCAACGGATTGCCTCCCGCAGGATCGAGATCCACGAGGACGTCGATGTCGCTATCGGTGGTGGCGTCACCGCGGGCGACGGATCCGAAGAGCCGCGGATTGCTGGCTCCGTAGCGCCTCAGGACCTCGTCCAACTGCTCACGGCGCGCAGCGACGGCTTCCCGGGCGTCAGCCGCGGCGTTGGTGACGGTCATGCTCCCCAGAATAGGCGCGAATACCGCAGATCACCATGAGTGAGAACCCGGGACTTCGACGGACCCTCACCAGCAGCGCCCCCGGCATCGATCAACCTCCAGAGAATCATCGCGGGGCAGCCGTGCCTCGCACCCGCATATCAGCGAACCAACCGTCGGGGCTCTTCGCGCCCTGCGCTCGCCCGACCGGCGGATGGCTTTCGACCGTGCGGTCGCTGCGCGATCCTGAAACCCAATGTATTGAGATCAGAACCCCGGCCTCTCATCGTCCAATGCGTTCGCTCGTCACAGCCAGTGGATGCGGCCGGCGAGACTCCTCGT
>CAMCSO010000213.1 GCA_945877545.1 Bifidobacterium breve
GCAAACCGGTTGCGGGCTGGTGTCGTCTGGGCGAATACGTTCAACCGGTTCGATCCGACAAGTCCCTTCGGTGGATTCAAGGAATCCGGGTTTGGCCGCGAGGGCGGGATCCCCGGCTTGGCCGCGTACCTGCAGACCGATGACGAAGGGCAGAGTTCATGAACGAAAGGCAAAGCGCATGAGCGACCGGGTCGAGGTCCGCAAGACCTACAAGCTCTTCGTCGGCGGCGCCTTTCCGCGCAGCGAGTCCGGACGCACCTACGAGGTCCTCGACTTCGAGGGCGACTTTCTCGCAAATGCGGCGAAGGCAAGCCGCAAGGACGGACGCGACGCGGTCCTCGCCGCCCGTAAGTCCTTCGGAGCCTGGAGTGCCGCGACCGCGTACAACCGGGGGCAGGTGCTCTACCGAATTGCCGAGGTGATGGAGGGGCGCCGAGACCAGTTCATCGCCGACATCGCGTCCGCCGAGGGAGTCGTGGGCCTAGACGCACCGCGTATCGTTGACGCCGCAATCGATCGATGGGTCTGGTACGCCGGCTGGGCCGACAAGGTGGCGCAGGTGCTCGGCACGACGAATCCGGTCGCCGGGCCCTACTTCAACTTCTCGATCCCCGAGCCCACGGGTGTCGTCGTCGCCGTCGCACCGCAGGCATCAAGTCTGCTCGGGCTGGTGAGCGTTATCGCGCCGATTATTGTGACCGGCAATGCCTGCGTCGTCATCGCGAGCACCGAGCGTCCGCTCCCGGCGATCACCCTCACCGAGGTGCTCGCGACCTCCGATGTCATCGGCGGGGTCATCAACGTGCTCACCGGCGATCCCGCCGAGATCATGCCGTGGCTCGCCAGCCATGCCGATGTCAACGCGCTCGACCTCACCGGCATCACCGACCCGGCCCTTGCGACCGAGCTCGAGATCGCGGCGGCCGACACCGTGAAGCGCGTGCGACGGGCGGCGCCTGACGAGGACTGGCACGAGCCTGCAACGCTTTCGAGGATTCGCGGATTCGTGGAGACGAAGACCGTCTGGCATCCGCTCGGCGTGTAGCCCCCAAAGGGGAGATGCGTTATCGCATCGGTTGATGCGACCTTGCATGTTAGTCTCGCGTCATGTCGAAGACTGTCCAGATTCGGGATCTCGATGATGCGGTGTACCAGTCGCTCTCTCAGCAGGCTGCTGAAGACGGAATATCCGTTCCCGAACTTCTCAGGAGGGAAGCAACGAGGCTCGCCTCCCGCCCAAGCATGAGCCAGTGGCTCCGACGCGTCTCCCAACAGCCACTGCACACCGGAGTTGTCGACGTCGTGGCTGCGCTCGACGAGATTCGTGGTCCTTGGCCAACCGAGAGCGCACCAGATTTCAATGCTCGTCCCTGATGCATCGTGCCTCATCGAGGCGCTCATCGACGGCCCACTTCGGGTCGGGGTACTCCAGCGGCTCTCTTCCGACCCAGAGCAGATCGCACCGCACATCGTCGACGTTGAGGTGCTCGGGGTCCTCATCGGATTCAGTCGCAGGGGGCTGATCGACGAAACCACTGCTCGCAAGGCCATGTTGGATCTTCGGGAATGGCCGTGCCAGAGGGTGCCCCATGGTCCATTCCTCGAACGCGCCTGGGAACTGCGTCACAACGTTCGAGGCTGGGACGCGGTGTACGTCGCCCTCGCGGAGGTTCTCGATGCCACACTCCTCACGAAGGATGCTCGCCTTGCGCGGGCGTCCGGACCGCGTTGCAGCATAGAGCTCATTCGTTAGCTACCCGTCCTCGCTGGTCTCGGTAATCTGCGGTCATGTACCGGACGATGCTGACTGACAAGCGCGGCGGCGTCATCTCGTACGTCGCAAACAGGCGCGGCCATCGCCAGCAGGCCGACCTTGCCGAGCTGGCACCCGGCCGAAGCAGCGATGACGCGGCTCGCGCCCTGGCCCTCGAGTGCCCGGGGTGGTACCTGTCGACCCTTGATCCGCAGCTGGCGGCAGCCGTGGGAGCGAGCGGAGCCACTCCGACGCGACATGTCCATGTGATGGTCGCGCGGACTCGACCGAATCCGGATTCGAACGAGCCGTCGAGGCCCGCGGGCCTCGGTGTGGCCTTCCGTGATTTCGCCGAGTTCGCATGGGCTGAGATCCTGCCGAGTTGGAAGGCCGCGTACGCACCGGGCCACCCCGACTACGAGCCCGGTGACGACGAGGACCTCATCGAATCCGAGCTGCGGCCCTATGTCGAGCGTGAGGCGCTCGGGCCGGTGCATCGGTCGACCACGCTGGCCGTCGTCGAGGGGCGGGTCGTCGGGGCAATCGTCATCAGCCTGCGGCCTGAGCCGGCGCCATTCGGCGGCCCGTGGATCACCGAGGTCTGGCGTGATCGGGCGTCGCCGACGCCCGGCCTCGGTGCGGCCCTCATCGGACGCGCGCTGGCCATGCTGTGCGCGGATGGATTCGAGACGCTCGGCCTCGCAGTCACCGACGGCAACCCCGCCCGCCGCGTCTACGAGGGGCTGGGCTTCGAGCCATCCCTCGAGTCGTGGACCTACCTGCTCCCCGACTGAACATCGCACGCGATCCGCGCCTAATCGCCAACACGTGCCATCACCGGCAGAATTCTCGGATGGTCGACATCACCATCCCCGACATTCCAGCCGACGCGACTGAGCGACTCAGTGCAATGGCTGCCGCTCGCCGCCAGTCGCTCCAGCAGTTTCTCCGCGGCGAGGTACTTGCGATCGCCGATCGATCGTCCTTGGGCGCCCGATTGTCCGCAGTGCTGGACGAACTTCCACGAGTGAGCATTCCCGCGGATGAAGTCGAAGCCATACTCAGCGAAGCCAGGGTCGACAGGGATGGATGAACTCGGGTCAGCGTCGAGGACGTGACACCGGCTTCACCACCGGCAGGTCGTGTGGCACCCCGGCCACACCGAGCCCGCAGGCGGCAAGCTCGGTGAGCAGCTCGAGGTCATCGAGCGGATCGGTCATCGTGACGTGCCAGCCCCACCCGTACGGCGCATGCTCGCCCTCGTCATCGAAGAGCGCGATCGTGTGAGCCGACTTCGAAGGGTCATGCCTTGTCCAGGCTTGGACGCCGCGAAATGCCAGATCCGCATCGATGACGGCCGCGAACCGTTGAGTGTCGATCCGATTCGACCCTGCATGCAGGTCGAGTGTCACCCCGTCGGCGATCGCTGACCTGCTCGTGGCATCGGCGAGGACGAGCCGGCGCGGGACCCGCGACTGCAGCATGCGGCGTGACCGGGCATCACGACGGTCGACCATGCGCGCTCCCCTGAAGACCTCGACCCACGCGCCAAGACGGGCGCTGGACAGATAGCAGGTACCCCTCGGTGAGCGCAGATCGAATCGGCCGCCCTCCGGGTGATCCGCAGATGGCGCCGGCACTGACGAGTGCATGAACGGCTGGCGCTTCGCGCCGCTCTTCGGATCGCGGCTCAAGAACAGCCTGAAGACCTCCCGGCCCTTCACATCAACGCCGATCATGCCGATCAGGTATCCAATGCCGTCGCCCAGCGGGACGCGGCCTCCATCACAGGACGCAGACGGCCGGTCAGGAGCACGGCGATCGGCGTTGCCCCAAGGTCTGCGTCATCGCTCACCAGCCACGACGCAACCGTCCAGCGCGAGACGAGATCGGCAGGCAGCCGCTCAAGAACCTCGGCGAGGCCGGCAACGACGCCGTGGGCGTCGAACTGGAAGGCCGGGTACACGACTCGCCCCGAGCCAGTGGTGAGTGCGAGCAGGCCCCGCCGCTGCGAGACCGCCTGCTTGCTCACCGGCCGGCCCGGCGCCCCGAGGACCTCGCGCACACCAAAAGCATCGAAGCAGGGGCCGAGGTGCTCCTGCCAGCGCGCCGAATCGTCGAGCATGCGGCCACAGACAGCGCGTGCGAGCTCGCGCGCATCGGCCCCGCGAGCGAGGTCACCCGCCGGGTCATGCCCGCGCAGCTCGAGCAGCAGCGCGAGCGCGGCCTCCACATGTGAGGCAGGGGCATCGGCCAGCGCCCTGCTCATCTCGACGTCGAGCCTCTCGGCCAAAGCGCCCATGATGAGACTGTAGTAAAGGTTGTCAACCTGGTCAAGGCTGTCAACCCTCAATCCGTAACCTCGTCAGTCTGACGTTCCGCACTTCTCGGCGGGTTATCTCGTTGATTTGCTGGGTGGTCCTTCGGCCTTGTTGAAGGCGTCCAGGGATCGGGTTTCGACGTCGGTGACGGTGTCGCGTAAGCGTCGGGCGCTTGCACCGGCAGTTGTCCCTGCCGCAGCGCATGAACCGGCGTGAGACGGTGCCAGGTAACGCGTAGGCCAGGTCAGCGATGACCGGGTCGGGGCGGGCATGACATCGAGTTTGCGTGTGTGGACCAACATGCGAATCCCAATGATTGTTGTGTCAGCGAGATTTACACGGAACCACCGAGAACCACCTGGAAAGGGCTACCGAACAGGCGAGACAGCAGATCGGCGATGCGCTGTTGGCGGCCTCAACCGGCCTTCTTGACGAACTGCTCCAGCGCCTCACGCGCGAGTGCCGACACGGTCGTTCCTCGGTCGGCCGCCAGACGCTCGGCGCGCTCACGCACTGTGGCAGACAGACGAAACGTCACCTGCGGCGAGGTTCCCTTCGCTCCGGTCAGCGAAGGGCGCCCTGCCTTGCGCGGGAACGTCACCTCGGCCCCGTCAAGAGCGGATTCGTCGGACTCGAAGTCTTCCGCCAGCCGGGCTGCTTCAACCTCGCCCATCACCCTTCCGTCTGCCGTCGACCACGTCACCGGCTTCGCTACCTTCTTGCCGCTCATCTCTTCCCCTCCTCGTATAGGTGTCGCCATTTCGGTCGCAGGTCCATCGCGTGGATCACCAGCCGCTCCTGCCGGTCGCCGCCAGCAGGCAGGGTCGCCTCTGCCACCGGATCCGCCAGAACCTGTCGAACGCGCGCACGCCCAATCCGATGCTTACGCGCCGACTGGGTGAACTCAACCAACACGCCTCTATTTTGCACGACAAAACAATCCCTGTCCAGTGCGCGACGAGACTCACGAAAAGTGGCTCTCCCGGCGTGAACGAGGGTCATCCTGGGGCTCGTTCGTGAGGTAGTCGAGGTTATATCGGGCCGCAGGACAGCATC
>CAMCSO010000214.1 GCA_945877545.1 Bifidobacterium breve
GTTGTGAACTGCTGGTGATCGGCGGCGGATTCAGTGGTCTTTGGACCGCGCTCTTGGCAAAGCAGCGCGACCCTGCGCGCGATGTTGTTCTCGTTGAGGGCGGCCGGATCGCCGATGGTGCGACCGGGCGCAATGGCGGATTCGTCTCACCCTCGCTCACCCACGGCATTTCGAACGGATCCGAGCGCTGGCCAGACGAGATGCCGGAGTTGCTGCGTCTGGGACACGCGAACCTCGACGCGATAGAGATCGCCATTGAGTCGTTCGGACTTGACTGTGGATTCAGGCGCACAGATGAGGTCACCGCAGCGGTGCAGGAGCACCAGGTGGCGGATCTGCTTCGCGCCGCTGATACTGCGCAAGCCCTCGGTGAGCGTGTCGAAGTGCTCGACGCTGCTGCCGTTCGGTCGCGAGTCCGCTCGGCGAGCTATCTCGGGGCGATCGTCGAGCCGGGCATCGGGCTCGTCGATCCGGCGAGGCTGGCGTGGGGGCTCCTGCGGGCCTGCCGATCGCTGGGAGTTCGCGTGTTCGAGGGCACACCGGTCGTGTCGCTCGGTCGAGAAGGGGCATTGATGTCGGCATCGACGCCGACCGCATGCGTGACCGCGGAGCGCGTTGCCATGGCAACAAACGCGTATCCGCCGCTCCTGAAGCGGGTGAGCCACTACGTCGTGCCCGTGTACGACTACGTGCTCATGAGTGAGCCGCTCACCGGCGAACAATGGGCGGCCATTGGGTGGGATGGCCGCGAGGGCATGAGTGATGCTGGGAACCAGTTCCACTACTACCGCACGACCGACGACGGCCGGATCCTTTGGGGTGGATACGACGCGATCTACCATCGAGGCAATGGCTTCGGTGTCGAGCATGAAGTCGATCACGCAGCGTTTGCACGGCTTGCCGAGCATTTCTTCCAGACCTTCCCTGTGCTGGAAGGGTTGTCGTTCACGCATGGCTGGGGAGGGGCGATCGACACCTGCTCGCGGTTCAGTCCCTTCTGGGGCACGGCGCACGGTGGCCGAACCGCATATGTCGCCGGCTACACCGGGCTCGGGGTGGGGTCGTCGCGGTTTGGGGCCGAGGTGATGCTCGATTTGCTCGACGGCCAGGAGACGGAGCGCACGAGGCTTGGCATGGTCTGCAGCAGACCGTTGCCGTTCCCTCCAGAACCCCTGAGATCCCTCGGAATCAACTGGACAACGCGTTCGCTCGCGGCCGCTGATCGAGGGGGAGGTCGACGAAATCTGTGGCTACGAGCCTTGGACCGACTAGGACTCGGGTTCGACTCCTAGGCTCTGCGGCGATATCGAAGTGCAATCGCGTCTTGTGGCCGTATCCGCAGCTTCCATCAGCGTTCGCTGCGTTCCAGATCCCGCTGGATGTGATCCTCCTGACGGTCCCTGCAGACACGCCCTAGTCCTCCTCGCCGATATCTTCGTTCCACAGGCGCGGGTTCGCTTCGATCCACTGCTTGAACATGGTCTTGGTTTCAGCGTCATCAAGCACGACGACTTCAACGCCGTGACTGCGCAGCAGGTCTTCGCTGGCCTGAAAGTTCTCGTTCTCGCCGATCACGACCCGAGGGATCTTGTAAAGCAAGATGGTGCCGGCGCACATGAAGCAAGGTGACAACGTCGTGAAGATTGTGGAGCGGGCGTACACCTTTGCCGGCAGGCGCCCGGCATTTTCGATGCAATTGGTTTCACCGTGATGGATGGCGCTACCAAGCTGCACCCGCATATTGCGCCCTACTGTGATTAACTCACCATCGACCATAAGGCTGGCCCCGATAGGGATACCGCCCTCGGCCATGCCCTGCCGGGCGGATGCTAGTGCTGCGGCGTATGCGGTTGCGTCATCCACTCTTGATCCTTAGGGGTTTGTCCGGTTCCACATGGATGTGTGGCAAATTCATGGTGTGGGTAGGACCATCTTCTCGTCTCTGCGCTCACGCTGGAATTTGAAAAGAATGGCGTAGAAGATAATCGCGAAGATGAAGCCGAATTCAAAGGCAACGTCACCGAACTCTGGGATTGCCGTCGGGACAATACCTACAAATTGAACCTGATTTGAAAATAGCCAAATCGAGAGAATCATGGCTAGTGCCATGGCGAGAAAACCCGCCCAAGGGTTGTGCTTCTTGTCGAACAAGAACCCATCGATGCGATTTCGCCTACGCAGGAACCAGTCAGCGAAGATGACTCCGAGCCATGGCCCCACCCAGTACGCAATGACGAAGAGGAAATTTTGATACTGCGAGATATCAGAAAGCCCAATGAAGGCGATGATGCCGCCGAGCGCTCCGAGAATCAGGGCGACCATGGCTCGTCGAAGTCGCTCGGGGAGTACACCAAAACCGAGGGCAACGAATGACATTGATCCTGAATAGATATTGATGGCATTGGCAGAGATTCCGCCGATGACAATTGCTAACAACACAAATGCGGCGATCGCAGAGGGCATGGTGCTCGTGAAAACGTCCGTTGGAGATGCATCCGGTGCTGCGACTAGCGTCGCGGAGACGACCCCGAGTGACATCAGAACCGTGCAGGATACGAACACTCCGAGGCCGGCCCACACTCCAGTCGCGACCTTCGGTGCATCGGGAGATAGGTACCTTGTGTAATCAGCCGCGTATGGATTCCAGCCCGCTGAGTATCCGAAGGCCGTTCCCAGCGCAAGTAGGAATCCGCCGATGCCACCGCCGCCTGGGGCGAGACTTACATCGGCATTTGGAACGATGGTGAAAATGGCGAGGATGAAAGCGAGCGCGAGCAGGGGAAAGGCTATTCTTTCAAACGCTTGAATGAAGTTATGTCCGAAGAAGGCAATGATTATCTGAATTGCCACGACGAGTACCAGCGAGATCTCCCGCGACATTCCGGTAAGGGTGCTCAAGGCGAAAGCGCCACTCACGCTGTTTACCGCAAACCAGCCGATTCCTGCAATTATGGTGTTAAGGCCGGCTGGCAGGATGTTTCCGCGATAGCCGAATGGGATTCTCGACATGACCATTTGCGGAACACCAAAGGCTGGCCCCCTCGCGCTGAGAAACCCGTGAGCGACGCTTCCGAGAAGATTCCCGACGGCGACCGCGAGTATCCCTTGCCAGATAGTGAGGCCGAAGAACAGCACGGCGATGACACCGACATATACGGTCGTGAACTCCAGATTGGGCGACATCCACGTCCAAAATAGCGAGTGCGGTTTACCGTGGCGCTCGTCTAATGGGATGAATCCGGCTCCCCCCGGCTCCACGCTATTGATTTTCGCGCCGTAGGTGCCCCCTCGAACTTCGGCCACGACGCTATCCATGGAGGTCGAACTGGTCTGGTTCGTTGCCATTTGGTTCTCCTGACCTAGATGATGACTGTGGTGGAGGCGATTGCGGACAAGAAATGACTCTGACGTGGAACTTAAACGGGGTTCAATTCATGGTGATGGCGTCGTAGCGTTGTCTGATGAAGTCACCAGCTGCCACGGATGGCAGGTTGCCTCGATGTCCAAGTGGCGGTGCAAGCGGTTCAACTATTGCTTCTGGGTCGGCTTCAAAGAAGTAAACCAAGGACATTAACTCCTCGTCGGGGGAGTTTTTGGGAGGCGGCAATACGCGATGTCTATTGGACTTCCAGCGTTCGCCGGTCCATCTGGCTAAGAGGTCTCCGGTGTTGACCACTAACGCCCCTGGAATGTAAGGAGCATCAACCCAGCCCTCACCTTCGATATCTATCTGCAGCCCGCCATCTCCTGGCTGTCTGTCAAGTAACGTCAACGTGCCAAAGTCTGTGTGAGGACCAATTCGATACTGGCCTTCAACTGCTTGCCCGATAGTTCGAACGGACGGATACCAATTGATTTGAAATGACCAGCTTGGATTTCTTGTTGCTTGAGAGAAGAAATTCTCATCTTGCTTCAATGCTAGGGAACAAATCTCGAGAAGGGCGTCTGCGAGGAGACGCATCTGCACCAAATAGGTTTCCAAGATCGGCTGGAGTTCTGGCGTCTCGCTCGGCCATGTATTTGGCATGAACCAGCCGATTTCAACCTCCGCACCAGCAGCGCCTTCGGGTCCAACAATGAATGATTCCTTGAGGTCCGGTGGAGTTTCGGTACCTTCGGAGTAGCCATTTGCTTCGGCGCCAATCGCAAGCCAACCGCGCCCGCCCACCTGCGTTGCGTATTTGGCCTTCGTATCGCGTGCAAGTCCGAAAAAGGCTTTTCCGGCTGTTCGTGCTGCCGAAATCATGTCGGGAGAGATTCCGTGCCCGGTGACCAGAAGGAATCCAACCCGCTGCAGTTGGGCGTCCACTTCCTTGGCTAGGGCGTTCCGCTCGTCTTCGCTGCCTTCAAACATGGGGGTCAGGTCGATGAGTGGAACCCCTTTTTCGACCGAGTTGGCTGCCATAACCCTCCTCATGGATCAACGTCTACGAATTCTCACTGGTATCCGTGAGAATCCTGACTCAGTGTGTTCCTGATTCACAGCCGGGTCAATTGACAAAACGACGAAATAATGTGAAAAATGCTTTCCGATATGTAAATGGCCATACCGTCACACCATGGTTACAACCGCTCGCGAAGTTCTGGCCCTCCCAATCTTGCGTCGGGCGCGCCCCGAGGTGCTGAGTGGACACCTTGATGTTCCGGTTCGGTGGGTGCACACTTCAGAGATTTTTGAGATTGACGCACTGCTCCAAGGCGGTGAGTTACTCCTCACGACGGGCCTGGGGCTGGTGCGGGAGCCGCCGCATAGGTTGGAAGCGTACGTAGTAGGCCTTGCCGAACGGAGAGTCGCCGGAATAGCTCTTGAGTTGGGCCGGCCATTTGCTGAGGTACCCGAGGCGATGGTGGAGGCGGCGAGAGCGCGCGAGTTACTGCTTATTGCTTTCCATGAAGTGGTGCCTTGGGTGCAAGTAACCGAAGCGGCGCACCGACTGCTCGTCTCGAGGGAAGTAGCCGGCCTGCGTCGGATGAGCGTCATTAGCCGCAATCTGCTCGCCGGTGTCGCGCGCGGAAGTGACCTATCGGGGATCTTGGAGGTCATTGCTCGCGAAGTTGGGATGCCGGTTGGATTCAT
>CAMCSO010000215.1 GCA_945877545.1 Bifidobacterium breve
TTTGCCATCAGGTCCTTCAAGAACCATCAACAGTACGGCCGCGGCTTCGCGAATGATGGTAACGGTCAAAAGATTGTCCGAATGGTCGGCTGGACGCCGCCCGGGGGACAGACCACCGTCTCGGTCTCCTACGACCTGCCCTCCGGAACCTTCGGCGGAGACGGCGGCCCGCTCGTGTACTTCCTGAGGGCCGAGCCGCAATCCCTTTTTCGCAACTCAACCCTCACCGTTCGGGTCACGGCGCCCGACGGCTGGGAGCCGGATCTTGGAGAAGGCATGAAGGTAACGGGCAGGACGGGTGAGGTCAGTGCCGTCCAGGATGCGCCGGTCGACGTCACCATGAGCTTTACGAGGTCATGATGATCCCGAAAATGGTCGTTCCGCGTTCCAAAGGACAGTGTCTGGCTATTGCGGGTGCCACGATCCTGGCGATTGCACTCCTCTGGGCGTTTCCACCGGTCGGGTTTGTCGCCTGCGCGGTGATGCTCGTCATCGCGCCACCGTGGGGGCGCGGACTTGCCGAGCGCGGGTTCATCTCCCTGCTCATCGCGCTTGGCGTCACCGCAATGGCCTTCCCTCGCGCGAGCATTTTGCCAATCACCCCCGTGTCTGCTCACGCAGCACTGAGCATCTTCACCGCGGTCGCTGTGGGTCTGAGCATCGTTGGCCCTGGGCGCATGACGCGGCTGATCAAACCAACCTTGCAAGACGTCCTCATCATCATCTTCGGCGCCGGTTCGGCACTGTGGCTCATGGCCGCGTATATCGGTCGCAACTCGTATGAGATCGTGAGTGGTTTGTTCTTCACTGGCTGGGATAACCAAGGGCACTTCACCCCGTTCGCGAACACCATCGAAGTCGGCAGCACCACCTGGCCGACCTTCGACGGCACGATCGCCTGGAATCAGTGGTACCCGTCGCTCCACTCGACGATGTGGTCGCTCGCGCAACTCGCCAGCCAGACCGGCTCCGAGATCCTCGACCGCCCGGGCCTCCTATGGCCCTATGTCCAATGGACGAGTATCAGTTTTGCCATAAGTCTCGCTGCTCTGGCGTGGGTTGCCAGTGACCTCACTGGGCGCTGCACCCCGCTGGTTGGGGTGCGAAGCCGGTTCGTCCGGCGATCCGCACCGACCATTGCCGTGCTGGCCTTCGCAGCGTTCGCCCTGCTTGGCAGTCCGACCCTGCTCTTCAACTCGGGCTTCACCAACTTCATGATGGCGGTAGCGGTCACCACCGCGACGGCGTACCTGTCGGCGCGCTCATGGCGCAGTGCTCGCGCCCTCGGCTGGATTCTTATCCCGTTGGGGGCTCTCGCAGTCAACGCGCTGTGGACTCCGCTTGTCCTTGGCCTCGTGCCCTCTGCGATCGTCGTCATCGTTGCTCTTTGGCGCGACCGTTGGTGGCTGGCCCCGGTGTGGGCGGTCGCAAGTGGTGCCTTGGTTCTCGGCACCGTTTACCTGCAGAGCCAAGCGATCGTCGGCGACGACCCTGCAGCATCGAGCACCTACATGGAGGATCTCGGTGCCATCGGCGCAGGGATGACACCGTTTAATGTTGGGGCTTCGATCGTTAGCCCGATCATCGCGATACTCGTTGCCATCATCCTGCTTCGCAGCGATCGTCGCCCCCTTGCCATCGCAATTGCCGGCCCAAGCGTCGCGATCTGCGCTTTCCTGTGGCTCACCATGAGTGCGGCCGACTCCGCTGGGCTTTCCCGTCTGGGCAGTTACTACGTGCTCAAGACCCTCAACGCGCTCCTCCTCGTGAATGCACCGATGCTCGCCGCTGGCGCGGGTATCGGCATCGCCCTTGTGCTGGCGGCAATGAAGCGCCGGGTGCTAGACCCCGGCACCGCGCGCGCCGTGAATCGCTTCAACACCGTCATCGTTGGGTTCGTGATCGCACTCGTGGGCGTCACGAGTTTCGGCTATGTGGGGGCGACACCGAGCGGGTACCCATCTGGGTTCGGCAGCGCTCCCGGCATCGCAGCCGGAGCCGCACGTGCCGGAAGCGTCAACAATGTGCTCGTGGGCGAGTCGATTATCCGAGCCCGCGACGCCGCAAGTCCCTACCCGGGCAAGACAACGATGCTTTGGGACGGGTCGGGGGTGTTGGTCAATCTTTGGGTCGCATCGTTGAACCGCGTGCTCAGCAGTAGCGATCAACGGTTCTATATAAAACTCCCGCCCTTCCCGTACGAGGAGGATGCTGTGAGCTACGTCGACTTTGCGCTTGGCATCAACCCCAAGTTGGCAATGTCGCTGCTCTGGTTCCGTGGGGTTTCTGGCGATAGCCTCACCACGATAAAGCGCGAACACCCGGACAGGGTCACGCTAGTGAAGGTGCCGATGCGATCAACGGTCCTATGCCAGGAATGCTCGCTCTGACCAGTCTCCGTGTGCTGGCGGTTATCGCCACGTCCGCCCTCCTCGTTCAGGCGGCGCCAGTATGGGCGCGTCCATCAATGAGCCCTATCGTCGTACTGCCTGCCCCCAAGATGCCTGCGGCAGCTGGGCTAGGGTCCGAGATTTCCGGTGTCGAAGGGCAGGGCTCGCGGGCGAAGCGGGGCTCGCCCATGTCACTTCCTGCGGGGGCGGTGGCCTCGACCGGAGTCTTTACGATGTTCTCCGGCATCGGGATGCCTCCGAAGACAACCACGATTCGCATGCCGGCCGGCTCGGGGCAGCCGCTCATGGCGGACTGGAATGGCGATGGAGTCGATACGCCGGGTCGCTATGACCGGGGCCGGTGGTTCTACACCAACGCGGTGGTCGGATCACCGGCTTGGCAGGCGAAGGGAACGTGGGGCGGGCAGGCGGGTGAATTGCCGGTTATCGGGCTCATTGATGCTGATCGTCAGCCAGACATCGGCGTATTCAAGGATGGTGCTTGGAATTGGTGGCTCTCCTCCGACAACATGAAGCGGACCGAGACCTTCGGAGCGGCGGGCGACACACCGGTCGTGGGCGACTGGAATGGTGACGGTCGTGATGACCTCGGCGTGGTCAGGCAGGGCGTCTGGATACTGCAGTTCACGGCCGTCAAGAAGTCACCCAAGGTGAGCAAGGGCGTTGATGTTTCCTTCGCTGACGCAACGAACACAGCCATCGTCACGATGCCGTTCGGCTTGCCGACCGATGTGCCGATCGTCGGCGACTGGGATGGTGACGGTATCGACACACCCGGAGTGGTCCGGGGCGGGGTGACATGGATTTTCAGTGAGGGGGTCAACCGGATTAGCAAGACGGCGACCTTGACCGTCCCGATGCAGGCAGGGCAGGTTCCCCTTGTCGCAAGCCAAGGGACCGGGGTCGACCAATGCCCAACTGCATCCTCGGTGGCGCAGGCGAGGGCGCTGAAGTGGGCACGTCGCGTCGATCCTCCTGCTCGACTTACCGGGAGCACAGCAAAGGCCGGATACGCCGAAATCCAGGCAACGGTGCAGGACGGCCTGCGCTATGCCATGACGAATGACCACACAGTGCGCCTCGCTAACCGATGGGGGGAGCCGTACTTCGATGCGCTGAGCGTCCATAAGACCGCGGAGGAGTCGATTCGCCGAAGCGCAAACTCGGCGCAGGCCGCTGCGATCATGCTCACGACCTCGACGTGGAAGAACGTCCAGAACATCAGCAGGGCTGACCTCCTCGCCTATGCGAGGTGGCAACTTCGGAGCATCGCCTGCCAGCACGCCTCGATCACCCCTGGTGGATGGGGGTTGCAGTGGCAGTCTGCGCTGTGGGCGGCTACGGCTGGGCAGGCGGGATGGCTGCTCTGGGATGAACTCAGCATGCAGGAACGGGCCTACATCGTATCGATGGTTGCAGCCGAGGCCGATGTAGTCGCGGCCCGCGGCCCGCACTACTACCGCACCCGCGCTGGGGTTGAAATCTCCCCGGGCAACTCGAAAGCTGACGAGGTGTCGTGGGACCTGACCGCTCCCGCGCTCGCGCTCGCCATGATGCCCGGGGACAAACGAGCTGAAACCTGGCGGCGCACAGTCGTTGAGTACTCGATCGCGGCGTTCGCACGTCCGAGTGACCTCAAGAACAATCTGGTGATCAACGGCGTAAACATCAGCAAGGAACTACCCGGAACCAACGCCAATGAGGACGGCACGATCACCAATCATGGGATTATCAATCCGGACTACATCCAAAATGTGCTCCACCTGTGGTGGGCGGCCAGCATGCTGCGCAGCGCAAAGGTCCCCGTCCCGGAGTCCCTGTTCCTCAATGCCGACATCGTGTATCGGGCACTGACTGTCGTGAAGTTCGCGTCACCGCCCTATGCGGCACCGGGCGGAATCGTCTACCAGCCGGGCGGCCAGATCTACTACCCGCAGGGGGTCAAGTGGGGTGCTCGTCGCCCAGCAACGTTCACGGGGGTTGACTCCTTCGCCTCGCTCTATTCGGCACCTGACACGCAGGCCGCTACCTTCCTGGCGGCACACGCGCGCGATACCCGTGGGATGCAGCGGCGCTGGACCGACGGGCGCATCTACGACAAGGGCGGTGTTGAGGAGTCATATGCGCTCGGACGTGAGGAATACGCGCTCAGCCAGACGGCATTGGCGTGGTGGGCGGGAGCGGTCCCATCAGGGCCGGGCCTGAAACTCGACCGTTCGAAGGTCCCGGGCGTGAATCTCAAGACAAGGGGCCCGGCAGGCTAGCCAAACGGGCCAGCTGTTTGTCCCATGAACTGGGTCAAACGGGGAACGGGGGTTACTTTGTCGCCGCGAAGGCTTGGCACTCGGCCATTGTGGGGAGCAAACCCGAGGACTTCGCCTCCGCGAGGGTCGGCGCGGCCGCGTCCTTCTCCGAGAGCACCGACTCGGCGCCACTCGGCCAGGGTAGGCCCAGTGCGGGGTCGAGTGGGTGTATGCCGAACTCGCGCCCGGGCGAGTATGGAGTCGAGCACAGGTAGCCGACGGTTGCTGAGTCAGATAGGGCGCAGAAGGCGTGCCCGAGCCCCTCAGCGATGTACAGCCCCTTGCGGCTCTCGTCATCGAGCTCGACGGCGTCCCACTG
>CAMCSO010000216.1 GCA_945877545.1 Bifidobacterium breve
GATTCGTACGGTCGCAGGGTCAACTTCCACGGGCCGCGCCGCACTGCTGTTTGCTGCCGGAACTCCCAGAACAACTGGTCGTGCGGCGTGCTCGCCCCACGAGAGACCACGGGAAAGATGTCCAACCCGTCGATGTCATACGCGGCTGGGTCTCCGCCGGCGGCAGCGAGGAGCGTCGGAAACACATCGATAGTGACGACCGGCTCTGATATCACCTGGCCCTTGGGCACCAGCGCTGGCCAGTGGATGATTGAGGGAGAACGCAGCCCGCCCTCGAACAGGCTGGTCTTCCCGCCCCGCAGAGCACCGGCAGAAGCCCCGTAGTACGGCTCCAGATTTCCGTCGAGCCAGTTCGCCGGGTGTCGGGAAGGCCCGTTGTCTGACATGAAGATGATGCATGTGTTCTCGAGCTGACCTTGCCTCTCGAGCTCCGCCACGATGGCACCGACTCCGTCGTCCATGGCGCTGATCATCGCCGCCATGATCCGGCGCGCAGGGGTGAGCTCGGGGAAACGATCGATGTACTCCGCGGGGGCATGCATTGGTGAATGTGGTGCGTTGTAGGCGACGTGCAGGAAGAACGGGGTGTCGGATCCCTCGCCCCGCCGCAGGAACTCCACCGCGTTCTCACTGATGAGCTCGGTCATATACCGACCGTTGCGCCACACCTCTGTGTCGTTTTCCCAGAGGTCGTGAACGGGGTAGTACGTCGGATCCCACGGCCATAGGTTGTAGTCGATGTGCGAGAAGTAGTCGATGGTCCCTGAGAGGAGTCCGAACCAGTCGTCGAAGCCGTGATCGCTGGGTCGAAAGCCCTCTGCGACTCCGAGGTGCCACTTGCCAACAAGCCCTGTTCGGTAGCCCAGCGGTTTGAGCGCGGTGGCGAGTGTCGGGATCTCAGGTGACAGGCCAGGCTCGGACCGGTGCCCGCCGAGGACGTCAGTGATGCCGGTGCGAGCGGGATGGCGACCGGTGAGCAGCGCGGCACGTGAAGGCGAGCAGACGGGCGAGTTCGAGTACCAGTCCGAGAACCTGGCGCCGCCTGCCGCGAGTCGGTCAAGGTGCGGGGTCTTGAGATCGTCGGCACCCATGCAACCGAGGTCGCCGTAGCCATGGTCATCGGTGAGGATGGTGATGAAGTTGGGTTTCACGCAGACTCCTTGTTGGGGCAGCGGCTACCTCGCCCTCTGACGATAGACATCGTATGTATGACGAAGGTGCATCACAACCAGCACATCAGATCACGTGGTTAGGGCGCAGTGGAGGGTCTGGCCTGCAGGGTGCCCGGGAACAGTCGACGCTGGACAGCAAGGTTGGCCGTGCTCACGGCGAGTTCGACGGCAGCCGCGGCCATCTCAGCGAGTGGCTGCCGCACGCTGCTCACCGGCGGTGTGTGCAGACGGACGAGGAGGGTGTCATCGAAGCCGACCACGGCCACCGGGCCAGGGAGCCGGTGCCCCATGGCACGCAACTGTTCGACAGCGCCGACGGCAATGAGGTCGTCGGCGCAGAAGAGTGCATCGGTGTCCGGCCAGCGCTCGAGGGCCTCGATGGTGGCGGTGCGGCCCCAGTCCAGTGAGAAATCACCGGTGAGGACGCGATCACCCGTAGGCGCTAACCGGCTGAATGCCCGCTGCCGTTCCCACGTCGTGGAGATGTGCGGGTCGGAGCCGATGAAGACCGGGCTCGTGCGGCCGAGCTCGGCGAGATGGGCAAGGACGTCAGAAACCGCTTGGCTGTTGTCCATGCCGACATAGTGGGCCTTGGTCGAGGCACGCCTGTCGAGTTGGACGACCGTCGTTCGTTGGTTCGCTTCGTCGATTGTCCGCCGGCTCTGCAATCGACTCACCGGGGTAATGAGCAGGGCGTCGACCTGTCGGGCCAGGAGCCTGGACACCGCATCTCGTTCCCGAGCCACGTCATTGGCAGCGTCAGCGAGGAGCAACCCGAGCCCCTGATGAGCGAAGGCGTCTTCCAGAGCTTTTGTCAGCGAGGGGAAGAACAGGTTGGTGATGTCGGCGATCACGAGGCCGACGGTCTCAGTTGACTGCCGGCGGAGGGATCGGCCGACGGCATTGACCTGATACCCGAGTTCGGCGGCCGCTGATCGCACGCGCTCATCGACGTCCGCGCTGACAGTCCGGCGGCCGGACAACACACGAGAGACCGAGGCGGTTGATACGCCAGCGAGCCGGGCCACGTCATGGACGGTCACGGATGCTCGCTGAATCACGCCCCGAGCGTACCTACGGGATTTGTGTTGCTCGGTTGAAAGCCACCATACTTAAATTGGGTAATCGATTACTTGGGAGGCGTCATGGCTCGTGAGATTCGTCTGCAGATACGTCAATGACGACCCATCACACAGACCTAAACGTCACCGTTGCTAGTGAGACTCTTCGAGCCATCTTCTCGACGGCCGATGGCTCTCTCATCAGTCTGGTGACGCTGGACGCCGGATGGTCGATCATCGACGACGCGGCCCTAGGCCTCGGGTTCTGCTTGCTCCTGCCGCTTGACGGTAAGCGGAACAATGTCGCGGACTCTCGGGCGCAGTCGGCACCCGCGTGGGAGGTCGGGCCCGACTCGAGTTGGGTAACGGCGGAATGGTCGTCGCTGGTGTCCGAGCACGGTGGGGTTCATGATGTTGGAGTCCGCATGCGGGTCGCAGCAGAGGGTCCTCGGCTCGTGTTTTCACTCGAGATCGACAATCGGTCAACGCAGGTCGTCGAGGATGTGCGGTTTCCGCGGCTGGGCGACGTTCTGCAGTGCGCGGTTGATCAACCGCTTTACAGCGTGATGGCGGGCTACGCGGATGCAAGGCGGGTTCAGCTCCGGCCTCAGTTCACGGACTCCGTTCCGTACTTCGGCGTCGACCGACCGACCTACCTGAATGGCCCCATGCGCCAGAGCGCAGTGTCGCCATACACGCCTTTCGTCCTGGTAGAGGACGGCGAGCGAGGACTCTACGTCGGCGTCGACGAGCGCACGACCGAGATTGTCGGATGGATCGCAGAGCTTCGTCCCGGGTACTCAGACTCGATGCATCTGCGGGTCCCAATGTCCGACCTAGGCGCTCCCGAGCCCACCTGCGTGCGACTCGAGGCAGTGCACGTGCCGTACGCGTACCCCGGCACGACGACGCGTCTTCCCGATGTTGCCCTCGTTGCCTTCGACGGAAGCTGGCAAGCAGGCGCTGAGATCTACCGCTCCAGACGCAGCACATGGTCCACTCCCGCAGTGGCACCCGCCTGGGCCGCTGGCCCAGAGGCTTGGATGCAACTCCAGGTGAATTCACCCGAGGATGAGCTGCGCCTGCCGTTCGAGCGACTCCCTGAGGTTGCGCGCAGTTGCGTCTCGCACGGTGTCCGCACGATCCAACTTGTTGGGTGGAATGAGGGGGGACAGGACCGCAACAACCCCAATCACACTCCCGACCCGCGCCTTGGTGGGGCAGAGGCTCTGCGTGCAGCTATCGAGGAGTGCAAATGCCTGGGGGTACGTGTCGTTCTCTTCGCCAAGTTCACCTGGGCTGACCGCACGACGGACCGCTACCGCACGGACCTAGTCCGCGAATCGATCAAGGACCCCTACGGAGACCCCTATGTGTTCGAGGGGTTCATGTACAACACGGTCAGTCAGATGCTGGGTATCAGCCCGCGTCCTCTGGTCCCGATGTGCTTCGCCAGCGACCGTTACCGCGAGATCTGCGACCTGGACGCAGCCGCCATCGTCGACCTCGGCGCCGACGGAATGCTCTTTGACGAGTGCCTCCACCACGGCCCGGCCCTGGTGTGTTTCGACACCATGCACGGTCACCGACCGGGACACTCCGCGTTCTCGCACGACCTAGCCCTCATCGAGGGCTTCGCCGACTACGCACGCACGACCAACCCGGACTTTCTGTATGCGGGTGAGGCCTGTTACGACGGACAGTTCGAGGTGTACCCCTTCTCGTATCACCGCAGTTACGAAGTCGATCATCTGCCGTTGACGAGAGTGCTCAATCCAAGGGCTCAGCTCATGACGGCCATCACTGGATTCGACGAGCGCAACTTGGTGGGCCAGGCGCTTGTCAGGCGCTACGTCCTCAGCTACGAGCCGTATCACTTTAAGGGGAGGCTTGAGGATTTTCCCGCCACCACTGAATACGGGCGGTCGATGGACGTTTTGCGGACGACCTGGCGTGAGTGGTTCTGGGACGGCGATTACCGTGACGAGGGTGGAGCATCTGTGCGGACGAGCGATGGCGCGAGCCACCGCCCTTATGCCGTGTACGTCCCAACACGCGGTGGTCACCCAGGCGTGGCGGTTGCGAATCACTCCGATGAGCCTGTGGTGCTGACCGTGGTCGTCGAAGGTTGGGACGAGCAACTCGCCGCGCATTTCGTGGACGGGCGGACCTGGGTGCCGTGCGATCGCAAAGCCGGCGGTGCCCGGTTCGAGCTCCCTGGTTCGTCCGCTGCCATTCTGCTCCCGCAGCGAGTCGTTGGTCCCTGACCAAGTTCGGACCCCGCTTTCAATAAAGGCTTACCCTGCGGTTACGGGGACGCTACGCTGCAAAAGCAATTCGTCGTGCCTGCGATGACGTGCGAGTCTGGAGGCACCGTGATGTGGAACTCGCGTGGCACGGCCGTGACGATCCTCTGTGCTGCACCGGGGATTTCGAGGATCGCGGTGAGCTGGGCGGCGCCGGCCGCAGGTGCACCTGTCGTGACGAGCTATGTCATCACTCTTCTGCCCGGCGGTCGGGTGGTGCAGGTTGCAGCGGGTCGCAACGGGACCACAATCGCGGACCTCGACAACGGTATTGAGTACGCACTGACCATTCAAGCGGTCAATGAGGTCGGAATGTCAGAGCCTTCCGCGCCCGTTCTTGCAACGCCGACGCTGGGGGAGGAGCCGGAGGTGCAACGGCTCATCGTGGCGTACGAGCCCGGAGTTCCGACGGCTGAGGCGCCCAAT
>CAMCSO010000217.1 GCA_945877545.1 Bifidobacterium breve
GGCGTTCGTCGGGTTCCGGTTCCCTCCTGATGTGATTCTGCTGGCGGTCCGCTGGTACTTGAGGTACGGACTGTCGTACCGTGATCTGGAGGACCTCCTCGCCGAGCGCGGTATCGACGTGGATCACGTCACCTTGTTCCGCTGGGTGCGACGGTTCACGCCACTGTTGATCGACGCGGCCCGCCCGTGTCGGCACGCCGTGGGCCCCCGGTGGTTCGTCGACGAAACGTACGTCAAGGTCGCCGGGGTGTGGCGGTACGTGTACCGGGCGGTGGACCAGTACGGCCAGGTCATCGACGTCTTCGTTTCCACGCACAGGGATATCGCCTCGGCCAGGCGGTTCTTCACCACAGCCCTTGCCGCGCATCGCGCCCCGGCGGAGGTCATCACCGACCGCGCCCCGGCCCTGGCGAACGTGATCGAGGAGTTGATCCCGGCGGCGTCCCACAACACCGGGCAGTATGAGAACCACCGGTGCGAGGCCGACCGCGGCAGACTCAAGGCCCGGCTGCGGCCGATGCGCGGGCTGAAGACCGAGCGGACGGCGAGCGTCGTGATCCAAGGGCACGCGTTCATCCAGAACTTGCGGCGAGGCCATTACGAACTGGGTGTCGAGACCGCGCCGGTGTTCCGGCTGGCGACCGCATTCGACGAACTCCAACTCGCGATCTGAATGGTTCCGCCTCCGCCCACGATCCCGAACGCCCTACGATCGCCCAAAGCAACAGTGCCCTCCACCGCCGCTTTCGCTGATCAGTTATCGAGATATTCCGATGGGTGGTTGTCATCGGAATATCCTTATGAACCTTTACTATCGGAATATTCATATAGTACCGTGTAATCATGGCACTCACCGGCACGGTCTCCAGCCCGCAGGCCCTGGGTCGGCTGCTGCAACAGGCACGCCTGTCCCGGGGGCTCTCCCAGCAGCAGGTGGCCGCCCAGCTCGGGATCAGTCAGGGCTACGTCTCAGAGCTCGAGAGCGGCAAGACGTCCCTTGCCCTCACTCGCGTCTTCGACATCATGCGCCTGACCGGGATGACGCTTCAGGCGGAGATTCCCGAGGGCTCGACTGATGCCTAGCCTCGAGGTTCATCTCTACGAGACCCACGTCGGTGATCTCGTCGGAAACTCCTGGCGTGACTTCGACTTCGTCGCGATGGGTGCCGCGATCGACCGGTTCGGGGTGGGCAGCACGGTCCTATCGGAGTCGGTTCCGCTCGTGCCGCGGCAACCTCGCGGGAAAGCCGCTCGGAGGCGCATGTTCTTCGACGAGTTGCTGCCGGAGGGCGCTGCCCGACAGCGACTGGCGGATCGAGCTCGGGTTACGCCCATGGACACCCTGGGTCTGCTGGCCGCGTACGGGCGAGATGTCGCCGGCGCCGTGCAGGTGATCGACCCGACAGCAGCGGATGCTGCCGACCCTCCCCGCGCCCGTGCGCTGTCGACGGCCGACATCGTCGACCTGCTGGACGACGTGGCTGCTTTCCCACTTGGAAACGCGCCGATGTCGGGCAAGGCGTCCTTGGCTGGCGTCCAGGAAAAGGTCCTGCTGGCACGGGTGGGTGATCGCTGGGCGCAGTGCCTGTATGGCTATCCCTCGACCCACATCCTCAAGCCGGTGGCACGGTCTCACTCCGACATGATCTACAACGAGGAGTACGCCTCGCGTTTGGCTCGGGCGCTGGGCCTGGCCCCCTACGCCACATGGATCGAGACCTTCGAGGGCACGGACGCCCTAGTAATCGAGCGGTACGACCGGGACGACGAGATCCCCGGTCGTCGCCTCCACCAGGAGGACTTCAACCAGGCACTTGGGGCTTCCGGTGCCGAGAAGTACCAGGAGCACTCAGGCAAGGTGAGTCTCGGGCGAGTGGCTTCGGTCGTCGCGAGTTCGGAGGGGATCGCTGGGCTGGAGCGACTTTTGACGCTCGTCACCCTCGCCGTCGCTGTCGGCAACCTCGACATGCACGCCAAGAACATCTCGCTGCTGCATCCGCCGGAAGGACCTGCGCGGCTGGCACCTGCCTACGACGTGGCGCCGTTGACCCACTACCCGGGAATCGACGGTCGCATGGCCATGGCGATCAACGAAGTCTACGAGCACTCACGTATCCGCCGAAACGACCTCATCGCCGAAGCCGGCCGCTGGGGCCTGGGGGCAGGCCGGGCCGAGGAGGTCATCGATCAGGCGGTGAAGGTCGTACGGTCGACGGTGGAGCACGAGTCACCCCACGCGCGCGCGGTGCCCGGTCTGCCGGCGCTCATCGATTCGCTCGCGGTCCGGATCGGGTTGCGCGAGTAGGTTGCGCGGCACTGTTGCATTGACGGATCGTCGGGGTTCGGTGAGGGTGGCCGGATGAAGCGCAACCGCCGCCCGAGGCCGCCCGTTCAGGCTCCATCAGCGTTCGCCGGGTTCCGCTTCCCTCCGGATGCGATACTGCTGGCGGTCCGCTGGTACCTGAGGTACTCCCTTTCCTACCGGGACCTTGAGGAGATCCTCGCCGAGCGCGGCATCGACGTGGATCACGTGACCTTGTTCCGGTGGGTGCAGCGGTTCACGCCGCTGTTGATCGACGCGGCGCGCCCGTACCGGCACGCCGTGGGGGACGGGTGGTTCGTCGACGAGACGTATGTGAAGGTCAAGGGCATCTGGCGGTACGTCTACCGGGCGGTCGACCAGCATGGCCAGGTCATCGACGTGTACGTCTCCAAGCGCAGGGATATCGCCGCCGCCAGGCGGTTCTTCACCACAGCCCTGGCCGCGCATCGCTCCCCGGTCGAGGTCATCACGGACCGGGCACCGGCCCTGGCGAATGTGATCGAGGAGCTGATCCCTGCGGCGTTCCACAACACCGGCCAGTATGAGAATAACCGATGCGAATGCGACCACGGAAGACTCAAGGCCCGACTGCGGCCGATGCGCGGACTGAGGACCGAAAGGAAGGCAAGCATCGTGATCCGCGGGCACGCGTTTATCCAGAACCTGCGGCGCGGCCACTACGAACTGGGTGTCGAGACCGCGCCCGTGTACCGGCTGGCGACCGCATTCGACGAACTCCGTCTCGCGATCTGAATGGTTCCGCCTCCGCCCACGATCCCACACGCGCTACGATCAAGTAACGCAACAGTGCGCTCGGGCGTGAGACCCTTGGGCGCTCAATCGCGTCGTGAGCGGGACGTGCGGCGCGGACATGGTGATGTCGGTGAACGAGGGAGTTGCATGTCCAACTTCTACGAGGAGCCATCGCTCCTTCGTCGGTCGGGCTCCAAACAGCGCAATGTCGCCGACGACAGTGACTTCTTCAGAAGTGCCCCGCTCATTAATGACGGCCCCGCTCCCGTCGACCATCGCGCGCTGGCCCAGAATTTGATCGCCAAGCAGGACATGCGCGCCAAGCCCCAGACTGGCTGGAAACTCTTCAGCCCGAGCACATGGAAAGGCCTTCGCGATACCGCGTGGGGTCGCAAGAAGGCGGCCAAACGACAGGACAAGGAACTCACCAAGCGCATGACCAAGCTCAACAGCGCGGTCAAGACGCTGGACCCAAAGAGCGGATTCTTCTCAAACGCCACGTGGGATACCAAGACGGGCCGCGGGATCACTGGCGCCGAGGCGTCGCCCGATCCAAACCTGACCACCAGCGCCGCCTACGGCATGTCGCAGCAGGCAGCCGATGCGTGGGGCACGGCTGCCGATGCGCTGTCTACAGTAAAGAGCGCGGAGCAGGGCAGCCCGGAATGGAAGGAGCAGCAGGGTCGCTATCAGCAGGCGGTGGACAACAGCGGCATGCTAAATCAGGATTTCCGCAACATGGTGAACCTGGCAGATACGCGGCCTCAGCAGGCTGTCGCCATGGATGGTGATTTGAACGAGGCAGGCGACGTGGTCGATGGACATGCCTGGCTCGACAGGCCGGGCGATGATGCGCAGGACACAGAGGGTGACGGCATCCCGAGCATCGTCCGCGAGGTCCTCGGCCCGAATGCTGGAGGGGCAGGGCCGCGACCGCCGGCGGGCGGATCGGCACCTCGCATCAGCAGTCCGATCCATGACGGGCACGACATCGAGTCTGATGATGATGATGAGGAATACCAGAACCCCACGGGCAAGGGCGAACTCACGCAGCAGCAGATGGATGCCTACATGAGGAAGATGTTGAAATGACCCGCACTCTTGCGCAGGGGCCAGCCGTCCAGCGGGTGATTCTGAAGGTCCGGCTCGATCGGTAATGCGCCTCTCGTGCGCTCACATGTGCCAAGGGCAGGGTTCGCGATGCGCGGCGTCAACATGCGAGACATCGAGCCCGCGTGTGGCCGTCACCGGCACTGCTTCACGCTCCGAGGCGATCTCGGGCTGCTCGCCGCGGATGCTTTCGTCGTCCTCACCGACTCCTTCGACACCGTCGTACGTCACTCGGAGAGGCGCTCGACGACCGCTATCGGGCGTCTCCCGAGTCGGAGCTGCGTCAATCCCCTTGAACCTACCTGCGCTCCCTCGGCATCGACGGCTGCGGGCATTCGATGCGGGAAGTATCGTCGTGCACCTCCCGGGAGGGAGAGCGCACGCTACCTGTCGGGGTTGGCAATCGTGACGTCGCGGACGAATGACTCGAGCTCAGTGTTGGCGGCGAGGAATTGGCGCAGGGTGCGGGCGGTCGCGCCGTACCCGGTGAACTCGGCGGTGGTCAGGCCGTCCTCGTCGTAGGCCTTGCGGAACTCAGCGAAGTTCTCGTACAGCCCTTCGACGATGCGTGGATCGACCGGGTCGTCGAGACGGTGCACCGGTTCGATGCCGCTGGCGTTGATGCGCTGCTGCCAGCCGAACGGCGGGGAGATGACGACGTTGCCGCCGATGAACTCGCTCCAGTGCATGTGGTTGCGAAAGGCCGCCGAGAGCAGGCGGGTGCGGTAGCCGCGCTTCTGGTAGAGGCGGTGGG
>CAMCSO010000218.1 GCA_945877545.1 Bifidobacterium breve
CTTGACCCTTGTTGCGGGGGCGCCCATCGCGGTAACTGTCCGCCCGAGTCTGACGGTCGCCCCGACCGCGCTCGTTGTGGCCGGTTCAGGGTTCACGATGCAGGTCAAGGGTCGTGGGAGTACCGCAGATAAGCCGACGGTGACGGGCATGGATGCGTTGGTGATCTACTCCGCCCAGACGCCGACCCGTCCGTCCTTCCTGAGGTTTGGTATCCGAACGTCGCCGTGGAAGTTCACTTCACCGCGGGCAGTGACCACGGCCACGTCGCCGGTCGCGCTGGCTTCGGGCACCAGATTCCTGCCCGGACCCACGGTGTACTTCGACATTCTCCCTGGGCAAGCGAACAGGAACTGCTGGGACCGTCTCTGTCGTCGGATTCGCCCGTGGCCCACAACTTCATCCCCAAATGACGGCGCTGTCGGACGCGCCAGGCATATTGCTCGTCGACCACCCATAGCCGCAACAGCGGGTCGAGGTAGGTACTGACCGTCTTGGACGTCAATCGCTTGCCCTGTCCAGTGACATCGGCAGCCAAGACCTTGAGGTCGGTGTACTGGGCGTTGGGGCGCGCTGGAAACAGCTATCGGGGGAAATCTAGGGTAGAGGCGAACACACGCCTCCGCCCGGTCGTGATGATGACGTCTACTGTCCAACGAGCCATGGTCGAAGTGTGGGGGGCTCACGTTCTCTCACTCAACGTGTCGATCGTCGTGTGTGACGCGGACGCCGGGTTGCACGTGAGGCGCTGGATTAGACCATCATTCTTATGCGTCTCTCCATATCGGTGGGCTCAACCGCACTCACCTTTTTATCCCACTTACCCCTCGCCCACGTCGACTGCCCGACCCAGTCGGGCATTACGCCCTTCCTTCCTTTGGCAGTCGATCCGTAGGTCTCCCATGCTCGGTCGAAGTGTCCATCCCGACGCGCGAGGTCGGCCTTGCGCCGGTCATAGCGCCCACCCTTGCTGCCGAACAGTTTGCTACCAAGCATGCTGGCAAGCCACGGGATACCGAGTGCGCCCCGTGACTGCACGCGGTCCCAGCCAGCATCAGGCTCGGACATGAAGGCTCCAGCTCCCGGCTTTTTGGGATGTGCTTGCTTCCAGAACTTCCAATGCCTCTTCGGATCCAAGCGTCGCTGGTCTGGTCGCCCCGCGTCCTCTTGGTAGCCCATCGACGCGCCCATCGCCGTCAGTTCTCCCTGCGTGTGTGGAGCCCGCTCGGGTGCTGGCACGCCGTCGTACCCGTGGTCGAAGACCCCTGAGTCTCCGTTCATGCGGCCCCGGAGGGCCTGGGCACGCGCGCCACGAAAAAGCTTGGGAGCGACTTTCGGCGAGACTTGAGTCAGTGCATCGTCAATTGCGAAGTCGTGCGCCTGCTCGAGTTCCTGATCTCGATGGATGTTCGGGTCCCACGGAGCAGTTAAGGCGCCCACCGCGGTGCCGGCCCGCTCGCGGCCGAAGGCCATTGGGGCCAACGAGGTGGCGTCTGGACGGAGCATGGAGTTGACGCGGCCGTGACGCGGCCGGTTGAGGACCTGGGGGTCGCTGTCATCTGAATCGATCATCTGGGGTGGCGCCAGCGCGACAGCGGCACCCTGTGACGGGCGCTGGGCGAGAAAGGGGTCTTCCTCCGCGGACATGTCCCCACCCTCGAGCCCATCTACAGCAACATTCCCCTTCGCCCCGCGGTCGGACCCCATCACCTAGTCATCGAACATCCCGGCAACCATGAGAAGACGGTACCAATCAGTCGGTTGCCTCGATACCCGCGGCCAATGTCGACACCGTCAACCGGTGGCGGCCCACCTGATTGGCTCCTGTCCTTGATCTCCTGGGCGTTATCAAGCGCATGCCAGGCGATGCGCCGTGTGGCGTAGGCAGACAGCCGCTCAGAACCGCTCCTCCTGCAATGGAGGCAGCAACTCGCCGTCACCCAACTCGCAGGACTCACCTGACTCGCACCCGACTGGAACCACACAGACCGCCACCCCGGCGCAGGGGATGTGCAGTAATGCCCAAGGGCCTCGGGTCAGAAAAATCAAAAACCCGACGAAATTATTAGGCTGGAGAGTTCGCTCCAGTTGAGTCGCCGGACTCGAACTGGCTCATCGGGCTCAGCACGTCCGGCGCGTCGCATCGCGACGTCAGCGTCGAGGCGCACCTCGCTGGCAGCAAGCTGGCGCGCGGTGGAAGTCTTGCCGCAGGCTTTCGGGCCTTCGATGAGGACCGCTCCGTGAGAGCGCAAGCGCTGACGCAGTAGATGGTCCACGATTCGGGGGAGATACGCTCGTTGAGGCGCCGTGGGTGCCATAAGACAACCTTCACAGTTGTAAAAAAGAATTTATAAAGGCGTTGCACTTCGGACAATATTCGAAATCGAAAAGCGATTGCTCGGTCAGTCAGTCGTGCACCCGCGTGCCCCTGCGCCCCACCACGTGCGAGAGGAAGCTATGTTGTGCGCCACGAGAACATGGTGCGTGCCGGCTTGGCGGTTACCGTCATTGCCGAGTCACCGGCCGGGGTTCACGGTCTCTGGCGACACCGAGAGACGGCGGAGGCGATGCACGAGCACCGCACGAGGCTGCTCCATCCCCATCGCCTGCTGGCACCGTTGGAGGACTGCGCCACGCTCAAGCAGCCAAGCGATGGCCGAACGGGCGTCGCGCACCACGCCCTCACCGTAGGCAACCGAGGCCTTCGCGATTGCCTGCGTCAACACCTGCCGGTTTGGCTGAATCATTGCCAAGTCGATGATGTCGCGACTGAAGACGGTCGGGTCGGCCCATCGATCCGAGTTCGCCAGCAGTTTCATCGCGACGAGATCCGTCACCGTCGCCGTCGCCAGCCCCATGACTACGTCCGTTATGTCTGGCTTCTCAAGGGGGATGCGGTCCTACCGGATTATTTCGAACTTGAGCGGCGTACCCAGAGGGTTCGGGCGAATTCACCGAGCACGCGCCAACTGCCGGAATAATGAATCGACGGGCACTTTCCGTCAGGTGGGTGGGTTCTTGGGTGCGTTTGCCCCAACCAGCAGAGCTGCCCGACGATCGTCCTCGCCGTAGATCAGTTGATAAAGATCATCCGAGTCGCCGAGATTTACGCCGGGCCGTACGCCACCCGATCTCGTAGAAGCCGGGAAGTCTGGCGAGTCTTCACGTTGTTGTCGTCGAAGCGCCATGCGCAGCGCTTCCTCGACCACGCTGGTTGTCGATACTCCGCGTCGAGCAGCCTCGACCTTGACCTCACGGTTGAGGTCGTCGTTGATGTTCACCCTGACGCTCATAATCGCAGATTAACGAACATTTGTGGTTGATGGGTAGACCTCGATGCACGAGCCGCTCGCGGGCCATTGCCGGTGGACCTACCATGGCGAGCATGCCCGCAGGCTTCACTCCGGCCACGCAGGCTTGGCTCGACGCCGCGTTCGCCGCGCCCACGCTGGCTCAGGAGCAGGCATGGTCGGCGATCGCCACCGGGCGGCATGTCCTTGTCGTCGCGCCCACTGGCAGCGGCAAGACCCTCGCCGCATTCCTCTGGGCCCTCGATCAACTGCACTCCACTGCGATCAAGCCAGACCCGGCCCGGCGCTGCCGCGTCCTGTATGTCTCCCCCCTCAAGGCCCTCGCGGTTGACGTCGATCGAAACCTGCGAAGCCCGCTCGTCGGGATCGCCCAGCAGGCCGGTCGGCTTGGGATTGAGGTCCCCGAGGTCACCGTCGCAACGAGAACGGGCGACACCCCGGCGGCCGAGCGCGCCCGATTCGCGAGGGCGCCGGCCGACATCCTCATCACGACGCCCGAATCGCTGTTCCTGCTCCTGACCTCGGCTGGCCGAGAGGCGCTCCGGGGAATCGACACGGTCATCCTTGACGAGGTACACGCAATCGCCGGCACGAAGCGCGGGGCTCACCTGGCCCTCTCGCTCGAGCGTCTCGACGCCCTGCTCGCTGCGCCCGCCCAGCGCATCGGGCTCTCGGCCACCGTCCGGCCGATCGAGGACGTCGCCGAGTGGATCTGCCCGAGTCAGCCGGCCACCATCGTCTGCCCGCCATCGCACAAACAATGGGACCTGCGCATCGAGGTGCCGGTAGACGACATGGCGGCGCTGGCCGATGGAACGGGGGGCGGGCCCGGAGGTGGTGACGTCTCAGGATCAGCGGCGGGCGCGGAGGCCCAGTCGTCCATCTGGCCTCACATAGACGAGCGCCTCGTCGACATCATTGACGCCCACCGCGCGACCATCATCTTTGCCAACTCCCGCCGCTTGGCCGAGCGCATCACCTCCCGAATTAATGACATCGCGGCCGACCGGGGGGCACTCGCCCCGATCGCTGCCGCGCACCACGGGTCGGTCAGCAGGGAGCGGCGTTCAGTGATCGAGGAGGACCTCAAGGCCGGCCGGCTCCCTGCGGTCGTGGCCACGAGCAGCCTCGAACTCGGCATCGACATGGGGGCTGTCGACGTTGTCGTCCAGGTCCAGACCCCGCCGAGCGTCGCCTCTGGACTGCAGCGGGTTGGACGCGCGGGGCATCAGGTCGGCGCCACCAGTCGGGGGATCATCTTCCCGAAGTTCAGGGGCGACCTCGTCACGTGCACCGTCGTGGCCGAGCGCATGCTCGCCGGACAGATCGAGGCACTGCGCATCCCCCGCAATCCCTTGGACGTCCTCGCCCAGCAGATTGTCGCCATGCTCGCGATGGCCGACTCGGCAGGGGAGGAGTGGACGGTGGACGAATGCCTCGCCCTCGCCCGGCGGGCAGCACCGTTCACCGGCCTCACCCGAGGCGTCCTGGAATCCGTCCTCGATCTCCTCAGCGGCCGTTACCCATCCGATGACTTCGCCTCCCTCAAGCCCCGCATCGTCTGGGACAGAACCACCGGAATCCTCAGCGGTAGGCCGGGCGCGCAGCGACTTGCGGTGACGAGTGGC
>CAMCSO010000219.1 GCA_945877545.1 Bifidobacterium breve
GCCATCGTCCTTGTAGACAGTCGTCTCGACGAATACGCGCCGCCGAGCCTCGTTCTTTGCAGTGACGACGGTCTCGACCGTGATCCGGTCGCCGATGAGGACTGGTCCAGTGAACCGCAGGTTCTGCGAGACGTAGGCACTGCCGATGCCGAGCAACTGGGCCAGCGTCGCGCCAATGTAGCCGCCGCACTGCATGCCATAGGCGACGCGGCCGCCGAACCGGGTACCAGCAGCGAACTGCTCGTCGAGGTGTAGCGGCCCGCGGTCGCCGATGAGCCCGCCGTACATCACGACGTCGGCATCGGTGATCGTGCGGGTCCAGACTTCGCGATCTCCGATCGCGACGTCTTCAATTGTTCGGTTGCGCATGAGTCCTGCCCTTCTAGACGATCTCTCGAAGCGATACCCCGGCGGTCTTGCGGTCCCAGGTTGTGGGCGTCACGCCCTCTGCGCGCAGCGCGGCCTTCTGCGGCTTGCCCGTGGGGGTGCGCGGCAATTGGTCCATGAAACGTATGTATCGCGGCACCATGAAGTGCGGGAGGTGCTTTACGAGGAAGCGTAGGGTTTCCTCGGGCTCGATTGAGATTCCGTCGGCCAGAATCACGCAGAGCAGCACGTCGTCGTCGCCGTCGAACTCGGATGGCACGCCCACTGCGGCGCATTCCGCGATGTGCGGGTGGAGCAGCCCGGCCGCTTCGATCTCGAACGAGGAGACATTCTCAGCACGTCGTCTGATGCGCTCCTTGACGCGATCAACGAAGTAGACGAATCCGTCCTCCGCGATATACGCGAGGTCACCGGTGTGAAACCACAGGTTGCGCCATGCGCCGATCGTGGCCTCGTCGTTGTGGAGGTAGCCCTGCATCATCGTCCATGGGAGCTTGGGTCGAAGGGCCATCTCTCCCGTGTGGCCGATGGGTACCTCCTCGTCAGTGTCGGGGTCGAGGATTCGCAGGTCGAAGTGCTCCTCGCGCAGGCGACCGCAAGAGCCGATCCGCAGGGGCTCGTCATAGGGCTGCCAGATCGGGATGGTGACCTCTGTCATGCCCCACGTCTCGATGCCCCGAGTGCCGAAGCGACGTTGGAAGTCTAGGGCGATCCGGGCGGGGAACGGCGAGGCCATGATGCGGGTCAGGGGGTTGTGGGCGTCGTCAGGGGCTTCCGGGAGCTGGTACAACATCTCGACGAGGGGGCCGTGCATGAGGGCGACGGTGCACCCAAACTCTCGCACTCGGGGGAGGAATGCCTCGACCGAGAACCTAGTGTCGAGCACGACCCGTCCACCGGTCATCATCGCGCCCATGATCCCGATGAACTTGCCGGCTACGTGGAAGAGCGGGATGAAGCAGTAGAAAGAGTCGTCCTCGGTGAGCTGAGCGCCCTCGACTCCCAGGCGCGAGAAGAGCCGAATCTGACCGTGGGGCATCATCACGCCCTTGGCGGGGCCGGTGGTGCCAGACGTGTAGACGATCGAGGCGAGGTCTTGCGGGCCTACCGTGCGGCCGGGCTCGCGGTCCTCGGGCCCTAGGACGTCCGCGAAGGACAGCACCCGCAGGTTCGGCAGGCTGGCTTGCACCTGAGCGTCCGCCTCGGGATACACGACCACAATCTCGAGATAGCTGAGGGCCTGGCGCACCTCGACGAGCCGGGGAACGAGCGCGGCCTCGACGAAGATGATGCGGGCGCGGGAGTTTTGCATGGCGTGCTCGAGGGAGTGGCCGCGGTATCCGGTATTGATGGCCACCTCGACCGCTCCCACGAGGCTCGTGGCCAGCCAGGTGCAGATGGGGTTCTCGGCGTTGTCGGCCATGATGACCACGGTGTCCCCATGCGCCACCCGGAGATCGACGAGTCCGTTTGCGATCTGGCAGGCCTTCGAGTACGCCTGCGAATACGTCACCGGCGAGCCGCCGACGGGCCGGAAGAACTCCCGGTCGCCGGTCTCTGCTGCGCGAGCCCTCAGCAGGTCGGGTAGCAGTGAGTCGAGCATCGTGGGCATGGGCGGTTTATTCCGGCTTAGACGTTGATCGCGGACATATCGGCGTAGCGGTCGCCCTGGACCGCCTCGATCGGGACCAATTCCTCCAGTCGGCCGATCTGCTCAGCTGTCAAGGCCAGACCCTCCGCCTCAACGTTATGGTCGAGGTAGCCACGGCGCTTCGTGCCGGGAATCGGAACGACATCCTCGCCACGTGAGAGCACCCAGGCTAGGGCAAGCTGCGCGAGCGAACAGCCCAGATCTGAGGCGATCTCTCGCGAGGCCTCGACGAGGGCCAGGTTGCGGCGCAGGGCGTCGTCGGCGAAGCGCGGCGAGCCCAGCCGCCAGTCGCCCGCCGTCAGATCGTCGGTGCTCGTGATGACTCCGGTCAGCAGTCCCCGCCCGAGTGGGCTATAAGCGACGAAGCCGATCCCGAGCTCGCGGCAGACCGGCAGGATCGCCTGCTCAACGTCGCGGCTCTGCAGTGAGTACTCGCTTTGAACTGCAGCGATCGGATGTACCGCGTGCGCACGCCTGATCGTGTCTGGTCCGGCCTCAGACAATCCGATGAAGCGGACCTTCCCAGCCTGCACGAGTTCGGCCATCGCGCCGACCGTCTCCTCGATGGGTGTGGCGGGGTCGACGCGGTGCTGCCAGTACACGTCGATTCGGTCGGTGCCAAGGCGCTGTAGGGACAGATCACAGCTTCGACGGACGTACTCCGGCGTGCCGTTCAGCCCGAGGTCCTGGCCCGCCGACGTCCGGACGAAGCCTAACTTCGTCGACAAGATCACCTGGTCGCGCACATCCGACAGGGCATGCCCGACGATCGACTCGTTCGCGAACGGACCGTAGACGTCCGCGGTGTCGAAGAAGGTGACCCCGAGGTCGAGTGCTCGCCGCAGCGTCGCCCTCGACTCGACGTCGTCGAAGTCGGTGCCGTATGTGCCGGACATGCTCATGCAGCCTAGCCCGATCGCGGAGACCTCGAGCTCCGCACCCAGTCGCCGAGTGCGCACGGTCAGGCCTCGATCCGGTACGTTGCGGCGAAGACGGGCTCGACTTCGCGAACCTCCATCTGCACGATGAATGCCTTCGGTAAGTCACCGATGACACGGGTGCGCTCCTCGGACACGCGATAACGCTGTTCCTGCTCCTCGGCAGTCCCCTGGCCTATGAACTCGCGGACCCAGACGAACTGCGAGCGCTCGTGGTCCACCCAGGCCGCGCGCACGGGCAGCCCGTACTTCTCGTGCATGGGCACGACCTTCTCCTGGAAGAAAGCCAGCCACTCGCCCATGGTCCCGGGCTTGATGTCGTAGGTCCGAAGCTGGGATGTCACGGAAGGTCCTTGTCTCTCGAGGAGGCTGGGCGGGTGCTATTCAGCGCCTCGTAGTGGTGAATGCAAATGATGCATAGCCGTTGCATATGACGCGCCTCGTACAATAGCCTTACTCAATAGAGCAGTCAACAAGATCCTGACCCACGCGTCGGGTGCCACGCCAAGAGGGAAGGACTCCGTGCCCAATCCAGTCGACCTCGTCACCCTCGGCGAGACGATGGCCACGTTCGTGAGCGACGGGCAGCCGGACCGGTTCCGGGTCGTGGCTGCTGGAGCGGAGTCCAACGTCGCAGCAGGCCTCGCTCAGCTCGGCTGCCGGACACGCTGGCTGTCCCGCCTTGGGAACGACGAACTAGGGCACCTCGTAGCCGAGATGATCGCCGGCCACGGCGTGGACGTGGTGGTCGACTGGGACCCGGTCCGCGCCACCGGGGTCTGTGTCAAGGAGGTGTCCGCGACTGGAACTCTCATGCGCTACTACCGCGGTCACAGTGCCGCCCGGCGCTTGGATGAGATGGACCTTTCCGACCTCGACGAGGCGGCGTGGATGCATCTCACCGGGGTCACTGCGGCATTGTCGCCACAGGACCGCGAACTGGTCACCGAGCTCCTGTCGAAGCGTCTGGGCACTGTCCGAATGAGCTTCGATGTCAACTACCGACCGGCCCTTTGGCCGGACGCGGCGACGGCCGCTGAGGTGCTGGTCCGGCTCGCACGGCTTGCCGACGTGATTTTTATCGGCGATAACGAGGCGCAGGCATTGCTGGGAACCGTGTCGGTCGACGACGTGGCAGGGGCGCTGCTTCGCCTAGATGGTCAGCAATTGGTGTTCAAGCGAGGCGCCGGCGCGGTCACTCTCGTCACGTCCGAGGGTCAAGTCTCCGAGCCCGCGAATGATGTCAAGGTCGTCGATCTCGTGGGAGCGGGCGATGCCTTCGCCGCCGGGTATCTAGCCGCATCGATCTGGGGTTGGCCCGCGACTGACAGACTACGCCTCGGCCACTTCCTTGCTGCCCGCGTGATCGCGGTCACCGCGGACATCGGGCCGAGCATCTCAGCCGAGGACCTGGCATGGATTGCCAGCACTTTTCGGCAACCCGTACCGCAACTGGGAGGGGAAGGCCGGCGATGAGCCAGACGTTGGACAGGGCTCTGCGTATTCTCGACTTTGTTGGCGAGCGACCGCGGCGCATAAGCGAGATCGCGACCTTGCTCGAGGTGCACCACTCCACAGCTTTGCGCCTGCTTCACACGCTGCGTAAGCACGGATTCGTCCACGAACTGCCCGACCACCACTATCGCCTAGGGTCGGCCATATTTCGGCTCGGCTTTCAGGCGTTGGAGGGCATCGAGTTACGGTCGGTCGCCAAGCCGTTCATGGAGCAGCTGAATGCTTTAATTGGGGAGACAGTGCACCTCGGCACTCTCGAGGACGGGGAGGTTGTCTACGTCGAGAAGGTGGAAGCGAGCCATCGCGTACGCATGCACTCGCGCATCGG
>CAMCSO010000220.1 GCA_945877545.1 Bifidobacterium breve
TCGCAGTCATCATGCTGGGCCTTATCGCGTGGGCCTTTTGGCCGGGCACCGACTCGACTGTTCGGCTCGGCCTTGACCTCCAGGGTGGCACCCAGGTGATCTTGCTGCCAAAGCCCGTGTCGGAGGGGGCCAGCATCACCGACGAGCAACTCCAACAGACGGTTGCCATCATCAGGCAGCGCGTTGACGGCCTCGGCGTCGCAGAGGCTGAGGTGACAACCCAGGGCAGCGGAGAGGGTGCAGCCATCGTCGTGTCGGTTCCGGGCGCGAGCCAGGACCGACTGGTCGATCTTGTGCAGAAGACCGCCCTGCTCGACTTCAGGCCCGTTTACTCGATCGACAACCCGGCGCCCGCTCCCAGTGCCTCGCCTTCGGCTTCACCATCGGTCACCGCGTCAGCAACATCATCGGCCTCGCCGTCTGCGACATCTTCGGCCTCGCCGTCAGCAACATCATCGGCCTCGCCGTCTGCGACATCTTCGGCTTTGCCGTCGGCATCAGCGACAGCAGGGGCTTCGCCGGCAGCGACCCCGTCCGCGTCGGGATCTGCACCTGTCGGGACCACGGATCTCGTGCAAGCTCCCGAGAATTCGCCGGAGTTCCAGGCCGAGGTAGCGAACTTGGACTGCACCAACCCAGAGGCCTATTCGGGAGGAACGCCTGACGACCCGACCCTATGGCTCGGCACCTGTGATGAGACCGGCACCGTGAAGTACACCTTGGAGCCGGCGTTCATCAAGGGAACGAATGTGACCGGCGCGAGTGCCGTTCTCCCGCAGGGTGGCGTGGGCTGGGTTGTGTCACTTGAGTTCGACGGGGAGGGGGCCAAGGCGCTTGGTGACGCATCAACGAGTCTCTCGGCCCTGCCCGACTGCGGCCAAGGCGCGAGTCCGTGCAATGCCTTCGCGATCGTTCTTGACGGCGTCGTCACCTCGGCACCGCGATTCAACGAACCGATTCTCGGTGGTCAGGCACAGATCGAAGGCAACTTCACAGCGCAGGAGGCGAACGACCTCGCGAACATCCTCAAGTACGGCGCACTGCCGGTCACCCTTGAGGCGGTCGACATCACATCCGTGTCGCCAACCGTCGGAAGCGAGCAGTTGCGTGCCGGACTCCTAGCTGGCCTGCTCGGACTCGTCCTCGTCATGATCTACCTCATCGTGTATTACCGAGCACTCGGTGTCGTGGCGATGATCTCCCTCATCGCAGCGGGGGTGATCGTGTACCTGGTGTTCGTGGTGATGAGCAAGAGCATCGGCCTGACCCTCACGCTCGCTGGTGTGGCGGGTGCGATCGTGGCGATCGGTATCACGGCCGACTCCTTCATTGTGTACTTCGAGCGAATTCGAGATGAGATCCGTGAGGGTCGCACGCTGCGACAGGCCTGCGCCTCGGGCTGGGTACGGGCACGTCGAACGCTGCTGGCAGCTGACTTCGTCTCGCTCCTCGCCGCTGTCGTGCTCTATCTACTGTCGGTTGGCAGCGTGCGCGGGTTCGCCTTCGTGCTCGGGCTTACGACCGTGATTGATGTGCTCGTGGCCTTCTGGTTCACGCACCCGATTGTCGTCCTCCTCGGGCGAGCAGGTTGGATGCAGCGGGGCTCCCGCTGGACGGGGCTTGACCCTGACCGTCTGGGCGCACCGAGTGTGGCGGGGGCGATTGCCCGACAAGGCCGTCGTCGCGAGCCGAAGGAGGTGCCCAACCCATGAGCAAGATTTCTGGCCTCGGCCATCGTCTCTACAGCGGACAGATGTCGATCGACTTCATTGGCCGTCGACGTACTTGGTACGTCGTTTCGGCAATCATTCTCCTTGTTTCGGTGGGGGCGCTGCTCACCCGTGGGCTGAATCTCGGCATTGAGTTCCGGGGCGGCGCCGATTTCTCCCTGCCCGCAGCAACCTGCAGCATCGAGCAGGCGCGAGTGGTAGCAGAGGAGGGCAGCGGAGCCCAATCGATCGTCACCAAGACGGGTAACGGGACGATCAGGGTTCAAACCGAGGCCCTCACGGCTGCGGAAAGCTCTATTCTCGCTGGTGAACTCGCCACTGCGTGCGGTGTCGCCAAGGATGAGATCAAGGTTCAGGTGGTGGGGCCGACCTGGGGTGCTGAGATATCGAAAAAGGCATTACAGGGTCTCTTAGTCTTCCTTTTGCTCGTCACCATTTTCCTGTCGATCTATTTCGAGTGGCGGATGGCGGTGGCGGCACTCGTTGCCCTCGCGCACGACCTTGTCATCACGATCGGTATCTACGCCCTCACCGGTCTGGAGGTGACGCCTGCGACTGTGATCGGCGTGCTTACTATTCTGGGCTTCTCCCTCTACGACACGGTCGTCGTGTTCGACAAGGTCCGTGAGAACACGCGAGGGATCACGGGGCAGTCCATGCTCACCTACTCAGATGCCGCGAACCTCGCGGTGAATCAGACCCTCGTGCGCAGTATCAACACGTCGGTCGTTGCATTGCTCCCAGTTGTGTCGATCATCGTGATCGGCGCTGGGCTCCTCGGTGCAGGTACTTTGCTTGATCTCGCGGTGGCGCTGGCGGTTGGCATGGCTGCAGGGGCGTACTCGTCGATCTTCATCGCGACGCCGATTCTTGCCCAGATGAAGAACGCCCAGCCGGAGATCAAGTCCCTCACGGCCCGAGTCTTGGCGCGTCGATCGCAAGCGGCGAAGGCGGTGGCAGCGGGTGACCCAACTGCCGCGGTTGGCTCGAGTTTGAGGCAGCAGCCCAAGCGTCCGCCCAAGTCCCGCCGAAGCAAGGGCTGAATCGTGGACGCTGCTGACGAAAATGCCGTTCGGTCCTGCATCCGGGTGGTTCAGGATTGGCCCAAGCCCGGGGTGTCCTTCCAAGACTTGAGCGGCGTCATGGCGGATGCCAAAGCCTTTCGCATCGTCGTTGAAGCACTCGCTCAGAAGGTCGACGGCTTGCGGGTGGATTCGGTGGTCGGCATCGAGGCGCGGGGATTTCCGTACGGTGCCGCGCTGGCGCACCATCTCGGCGCGGGGTTTATCACGATGCGAAAGCAGGGCAAGCTTCCTGGACGCGTCCACGCCCGCGAGTATGAACTCGAGTACGGGACCGCAACGCTGGAGCTCCACCAGGACGCCGTCGGACCAGGGCATCGGGTCGTCGTCGTCGACGATGTCCTCGCAACCGGCGGCACTGCTGGCGCCGCGGTCGACCTCGTGACCCTGTGCGGAGCGGAGGTCATGGCCCTGCTTGTCGTCATGGATCTGCCCTTTCTCGAAGGCCGCAGTGTTCTGGAGGCTCGGGGGACGCTCGTTCACGCGCTCCTCACCCCGACGCCCGGGTAAAATCGACCTGAGTGGGAAGGATTGCCCGTGACGAACCAAGTGTCGCCTCCGACGGAGCAGGCTCCCCCCCTTGCGACTTACGCTGGTGCGCCAGACGCGGGTGGCCTTCGGGCGAGAATCGTGAGATTCGCAGGACCGCGCAGGCTCCACCCAGAACTCGAGCCTCTCCTGCGCACGCTGCGGCAATACCATCCCAAGAGCGATACGAAGCTGATCGAGCGGGCATATGAGACAGCCGCGTATCTGCATCGAGACCAACGTAGGCGCAGCGGCGAGGCGTACATCACCCACCCACTTGCTGTCGCAACCATTCTGGCGGATTTGGGGATGAGTGCCTCAACGCTGGCCGCAGCACTTCTCCATGACACAGTTGAGGACACCGGTTATTCGATTGACGCGCTCCGAGAGGACTTCGGTGGGGAGGTCGCTCAACTCGTTGATGGCGTGACGAAACTCGACAAAGTGAAATACGGGGAGTCATCAGCCGCGGAAACTGTTCGAAAGATGGTCGTGGCGATGGCGCGCGATATCCGCGTACTGGTCATCAAGTTGGCCGACCGCCTTCACAACATGCGAACCTTGCGCTGGATGCCGGAGGCGAAGCAGCAGGTGAAGGCGCGCGAGACGCTCGAGATCTACGCGCCGCTCGCACATCGACTTGGGATGAACGCCGTGAAATGGGAACTTGAGGATCTGGCCTTTGCCACCCTCTACCCGAAGATGTACGACGAGATCGTGAGGTTGGTGGGGCAGCGAGCGCCATCACGGGACCAGTACCTCACGCTCGTGCTCGATGAAATCGATGCGGATTTGCGTAAGGCCAAGGTGAAATCGAGTGTGACAGGCCGACCCAAGCACTATTACTCCGTCTACCAGAAGATGATTGTGCGCGGTCGGGACTTCGCTGATATTTACGACTTGGTGGGAGTGAGGATCCTCGTCGACAGCGTTCGTGACTGCTACGGCGCACTGGGAGTCATCCACGCGCGGTGGAGTCCGGTTCCCGGGAGGTTCAAGGACTTCATCGCCATGCCGAAGTTCAACATGTACCAGTCGCTCCACACGACTGTCATCGGTCCGGAGGGCAAACCGGTCGAACTGCAGATCCGAACCCATGAGATGCACCGGGCAGCGGAGTTTGGAGTCGCGGCCCACTGGCGTTACAAGCAGGATTCCGGAGCGAAGACTGGCCCTGATGATTTTGGGTGGCTGCGCCAAATGATGGAATGGCAGCGCGAAACCGAGGATCCCGACGAGTTCATGGATTCACTGAGGTATGACCTCGGGTCCTCGGAAGTCTTCGTCTTCACACCCAAGGGAGATGTCGTGGCGCTGGCCACCGGCGCGACCCCCGTTGACTTTGCCTACTCGGTACACACGGAGGTCGGCCACCGGTGTGTCGGAGCGCGCGTTAATGGCAAACTCGTGCCGCTTGAGTCTTCACTGACGAACGGCGATGTCATCGAGAT
>CAMCSO010000221.1 GCA_945877545.1 Bifidobacterium breve
CTCCGCATCAGCCACTACCGCGCTCTTTCCACCACTCGGGCGAATTCATGAGCGTGTCGCCTGTGCTGCACCGTGGCCGTTTGCTAGCCCCGGCGCGCTGATCGAGGAGCCGACTTCCGTCGAGGCACCGCGGTCGACGAGCGCACGATCAGCCTGGTTCGGATGACTGATTCTTGGGCGACCAGGGACCGGTCCTCAATGCGTCTAAGAATGGACTTCACCGCCCGCGTGCCGAGAGCCGTCGCATCCTGGCGGGCGGTCGTCAGATCGAAGAATGATGCGCCCGCTAACCGGCTGTCGTCATAACCAGTCATCGAAACGTCACCGGGGATGCTCAACCCAACGCGAAGGAGCGCCATTGCTGCGCCAAAGCACGACTGGTCGTTGACGGCCACGACCGCGGTCGGCATGCGGCTACGTTCGAGAAGTGACCGCACCGCAATCGCCCCACCATCTTCGGGGTAGGGGTGATCCGATGATTCGATGCGGGGTTCAAGGCCAAGGCGCCGGCATGCGCTGAGGTAGCCACGGCGGCGCACTCCAGAGGGGGGAAGCGATGTGATGTCTATGTAGGCGATGTCACGGTGGCCCAACTCCCAGAGGTGGTCAACGCAGAGGGCGATACCGGCAGCACCTGCCGACTGGATCACGTCGTACGCGGTGTTTCGAGTTCCGTGACCCACGAGCGCCACGGGCACTGACGACGCCCGGGCAAACTCCCCTAGCTCTGTTGGGTTCATCGTGCTGCCGATGGTGATGAGGCCGGCACATCGGTAACCCTGCAGTTCAGACAAAGCTCTCTCAGTGCTGTGGTGCAGCGACTGCGCGCTGAGCATGAGGCCGTATCCGGATTTAGCAGCCTCCGCGTACATCCCCTCGATGATCTCGCCTTCGACCCAATAGCCCGGAACAAAGGCGACGCCGATCTGCGTGCTGCGCGACCTCCTGAGGACCTGGGCACCCGCATGTGGCTTGTAGCCGAGATCGCTGGCTGCCTGCTTCACTCGCGCGCGCGTGCGCTCACTCGGACCGGGCTGCTCGCGCAAGACCATAGAAACTAACTGCCTCGACACACCGAGGTGCTCGGCAACGTCGGCCATGGTCGGCTCACGTCCGTGGCCGGGCGCGCTAGCGGTTTGGCGTGTGGTCTCTCCGCTCTCTACGTTGAAGATCACAATGACGATGCTAGACGGTGAAATGGCCGTTGTGGCCGAGCCGCGAGAGGATTTCCAAGTGCGACGAGTCGCGGGTCGCCTATACGGATCACACGTCGGCCGCCCCCGTTCTTGACGCGTGCCAGGGCGCGGTCGTCGGCCATCCGCCCCAGCTGCAACCGTGGTGAGTCGCTCGGGATGTCAACCTTCATGACCGATAACCACGAGGACTCAATCGCTGCAGCGCGGTCTTGACTTGCCACCAGTCGACTCTTGCCGATGAGACCGCCCGGGCCAGGTAGTCGGCCATCCACCGGGCCAGATCGAGCGGGACCTCCCGATCCCCGGGCATCCGCCACTAACTCAGCCGTCCGATCGTGCGGGCGAGGTCCACGGATCGAGAGCGGATGCCAGGTCACTGAGCATCCGCGACTGCTCCTCGACCGCGGCCCGCATCCACATGAAGCCATGGATTGTGCCGTTATAGGCAAGTCGTCGCACCGCTACACCAGCCTCTTCTAGCCGATCGGCATACGCGAGACCCTCGTCGCGCAGGACGTCGAAGCCCGCCGTCACGACAACGGCCGGGGGGAGGCCGGCGAGCGACTCGGCCCGTATCGGGCTGACCAGCGGGTGGGCCAAGAGCGCGGGATCCTCCACGTACTGTCGCCACGACCACTCCATGTCGCGCGTCGATAGGCCGTAGCCCTCTGCGAAGTGGCGTGCGGACCAGGTGTCCAGATTGGGGTTGACCGCGGGGTAGATGAGGACCTGCACCGCTGGCAGGGGCCCGCGGCCGTCCCGCGCCTTGATGCATACGCAGGCAGCGAGGTTGCCTCCTGCGCTGTCACCAGCAACACCTATGCGGCCGGGATCGATGCCGAGCTCCTCCGCATGCTGGACCGTCCACACGAATCCCGCGTAGCAGTCGTCCAACGGAATTGGGAAGCGGTGCTCGGGTGCCTTCTGGTAGTTGACCGCGACCACGACGCACCCTAACGCGTTGGCGAGATTGCGGTGCGGACGATCTGAGACCTCGATGTTGCCGACGATCCAACACCCGCCGTGGAAAGCGACCAGCGCGGGGAACGGTCCTTGGCCTTCAGGGGTGTACACGCGAATAGGGATCTCCGCGGTCGGCGTGGCGATGAAGCGGTCCTGCACGCTCGCCACCGGCTCGCGTTCGCCCATAAAGGCAGTCCACGCCCATTGCGCCTGACGAGAATCGCCGATTGGCGCTTCGCACATGGGCAGGCTGCCGTCGCTCTGGCTGGCCGCGAGCACGGTTCGCGCCTGCGCATTCGGTCCGTCCGGCTCGAAGCCCAACCCCGCCGTCATTGGTAGAAGTTTCGGGGCCAGCCATGATCGCGAAGGTCGCGCAGGAGTTCGTCCGGGAAGGGCTCGCCATCCGAGTAGGCAGCGTTCATGTCGACCTCCGAGGGAGTGCGCATGCCGGGGATGACTGCGCTGACCTCGGGCGAGGACAGCGCGAACCGCATGGCCGCCTCGGCCAGTGTCGGGAAGAACGGCGCACACAGTTTTTGAAGGGCGCGCACTCTGCGCAGCGTCTCCTCGAACCGTTCGCCGCGAAACAGCCACGCTGGAACGGAGTCCTCGGGCCAGCTCGCATAGGTAGCGTCGTCCCAGTTGCCGACAAGGGACCCGGAGTCCAACGGCACGCGCGCGATGAACGCCGAGCCTGTTGCCGCCCCGGCAGGGAACAGCTCTTCTCGAGGGCGCTGCTCGAACATGTTGTAGACGACCTGCAGCGACTCCACGAGCCCGAATCTCGCCAGTTCGAGACCATCCTGCGGGCGGTAGTCACGGATGGAGACACCGATCCGGTCGATCTTGCCCTCCTTACGAAGCGCATTGAGGACTTCGAGCCAGTCGAGGTTGGTCACGCCATCAGGGAACCAGCCGTGCAGCTGGAACAGGTCAAGCCGCTCCACGCCCAGGCGTCGTAGGGACTTCTCCACGTTTTCGCGCACATACCATTCGGGGTATCGCCCGGTCATGAGCGGATCGCTCTCACTTGGCGAGGGCCACTGCACCGGCCGCACCTTCGTGGCCACGTACACCTTGTCGCCGGTCCACCGACGCAGCGCCTCCCCGATGACCTCTTCGCTTCGCCCCTCGCCGTACATCTCTGCGGTGTCTACGAAATTGATGCCTCGTTCGAAGGCCTGCAGAAGAGTCGCGATCGATTCCTCGTCATCGACCGTCCCCCACTGGCCGCCGAGTTGCCAGCCGCCGAACGCTATCTCGCTCACTTGCCAGCCGGTCCGGCCGAACTTCCGGTACCTCACAGGTCGATCACCAATCGCGGCGTACGGGATCGAGACACGCAGATCATCATCGTGTTCCCGGCCCCGCGCTCCTCCTCATTGAGCACCGAGTCACGATGGTCGGGCGAGCCTGCCAGCACAGCCGTCTCGCAGGTACCGCACGTCCCCTCGGTGCACGATGACCGCACCGTCACACCCGCCTCCTCAACAGCGGAAAGGATGGACGTATCGACGGGCACGGTGATCGTCAGGCCGCTCCTGTGCATCACCAGTTCGAAGGGCTCGCGTAGTACCGGCTCGGTGAGCGGCTTAGCGACGAACCTCTCAACGTGTAGGGCCCCCTCGGGCCAGTCCGCGCACCGGACCTCGACCGCCCGAAGCAGTGGCTCCGGCCCGCAGCAGTAGACCACGGTGTTGTCCCGCGGTGCCCCCACAAGTGCGTCGATGTCGAGCAGTCCGAGCTCGTCCTGTGGACAGACCTGAACCTGGTCGCCGTATCCGGCAAGTTCGTCGAGGAACGCCATCGACGCCCGGTTGCGCCCGCCGTAGGTCAGGCTCCAGTCGGCTCCGATCGCCTTCGCTTTGCGGATCATTGGCAGGATCGGTGTGATGCCGATGCCTCCGGCAATGAAGACGAACGTGGGCGACTCAACCAGCCGGAAGTTGTTGCGTGGCCCCCGCACCCTGAGTGTGTCGCCGACCGCGAGTTGGTCGTGAATGTAGCGCGAGGTCCCCCGGCCATCCGCTTCGCGAAGAATCCCGAAGCGCCAGTGGCGACGGTCATCCGGGTTGCCGGACAGCGAATACTGCCGGGTCGGCACTCCTTCGATCACGAGATCTACGTGAGAGCCAGCTTCCCACTCGGGCAGCGGCGCTTCGTCCACGGCCTCGAGCGTGAGCGACACAACCCCATCGGCCTCGACCGCCTTCGCGGCGACCCGGACTTCGGTCTCCAATTCCCGGGTGGCCAGAGCGAAGCGCGCGCTGAGGTGGTCGATGGACTCCAGATGCGCGGTCGAAGCGTGCGTCTTCGTGATGCGCTGAACCTCGCCCGCGGGGACGAACTTCACAGGCAGGCGGGAGAACCCGCGCACCATCTGCTTCACCCAGCGCTCGGGCAGGCCGACAACGCGGACCTCGGTGCCATCAAGGAGAGCAACGAGTTCCTCCATCAGCACCTGAGCGATGAGTCGGGCGAGAGGCGCGCCCATGCAGGCGTGAATCCCCTCGCCGAAGCTGAGAATCCGGTTCTCGGTGCTGTACTGGCGTGAAATATCAAACGTATCGGGATCGGGGAACATCCGTGGGTCTCGGTTCGCGGAGCCCAAGA
>CAMCSO010000222.1 GCA_945877545.1 Bifidobacterium breve
ACTGCAATTGTTGTGGCCTAATTAATCTCGCGAGTTCGCGACAACCTCGCTCGGCGGTCCCAGAGGGGGAGGCATGGCAGGAGCGGGGAGGCCTTCGCGCCATGCGATCTACCGGCACCTTGACGATGCTGTCGAGGACCTACGTACTCGCATGGGTGGGCTGCCCAGGCCCGAGGAAGCCGACCACATCTGGGCTGAGCTGTGGCACCAGGAAGCGCACCACTCCACTGCGCTTGAGGGCAACACCCTCAGCCTCGACGAAGTGCGTCAGCTCCTCGTCGAGGGGCGGGCGGTGGGCGACAAGGAACTCAAGGAATACATGGAGGTCTGAGGCTCCCCACCCCCGATGCCACTCCGGCGGAATCCCCGGAAACTGGCGGCAACACGAGATCCACCCCTTTCCCGAGGGAATGACCCCACCGTCCTTCACCGAGATCCCCCACCTCATCAGTGACTGGGTCGATGACGCCAATGCCCTTCGCGGATCCAGTCCACGACCGCTCGCAGAGCGACTGGCGAAGCTCCACAACGGCTTCGAGACGGTCCATCCGTTCCTGGACGGCAACGGCCGCAGTGGAAGGCTGGTGCTGCACATGATGCTGGTGCGGCTGGGATACCCGCCGGCAATCGTGTTCAAGAACGAACGCGCGAAGTACCTCAGCGCGATGCGCAAGGCCGACAAGGGCGACTTCGGCCCGCTCGGGGAGCTCGTCGCACGGGCAGTGACGAGCAACCTCTACAAGTTTGTCCTACCCGCCTAGGTACGGGAGTATTTGGCAAGCAAGCACAAGCGGCGCAACGAGCCACCGCCCCAATAACCTTCGCCACGGGATCGAATGGCCATGGATGAGCAGCCCGCGACCGCCTCGCGGGTCACGGCACGTTGAGCACTGCAGCGAGTGCCGTGGTCAGCGAACCGGCGTGGCCCGGTCCCGCCAGCGTGATCTCGCGGACCTCGAGGGGCAAGCCCAGTCGCCCGGCGGCCCGCTCGGCCGCACGACGCATGTCGGGAGTGTCGCGGCCGGCGAGCCAGATCACCCGCCGGTAGTGGCGGAAGTAGTCGTCGCGGAGGTCAGGGTGTCGGTCGAGTCCGAGCTCGCGCCAGACGAGCCGGTCGAATCCGATGACGAGGAAGTCGGTGAGGAAGTAGGTGCCGGGCTCCTGAGCCGACAACTCCGCGATGGCCTCGGCGCCCGCATAGAGGTCGTAGCAGTGGTCGCCGGCGAGTCGCTCGACCCCGTGGCGGGCGCAGACCTCGTCGAGTGCCCCGTACGTGCCGCAGTCGGCGTAGGCGATCGCGATGCGCTTGTAGGTCTTGCGAAGCGCGACAATGAGTTCCTCGACGCGAGGCGCGATGAGCCTAGGCTGATTGTGGAGGAGCGGTGGCAGGGGATGAAGCTCGACGTCCCAGCCGCGCTGCTCGCAGATGGCGGTGATGTCGGCGCTCAGGGCGCCGCAGCCGATGAGCGCGACGCGCTGCCTAGCCGGGGAACGCGAGTTCATCGACGAACCGGTCGTTGAAGTCGGTGCGGTCCGACAGCTCGAGGTACTCGATCTCGCGCAGGAGCGCATTGGCCCCGTGCCGCTCCGGCCCAGACAGGAGCACCATCTTCGCGCCCTCGCCCGCGACGTTGCCCGCGCTCACGATGCGCAGCACGGGCAGCCGCGGCACCAGGCCGATCCTGATCGCGTTCTTCGCCGACAGGTAGGTGCCGAACGACCCGGCGAGCAGCACCTGCTGGAGGTCCTCCGGCTGTGCTCCGAATTCCTCGAGCAGCAGCTGCCACCCGGTGGAGATCGCTGCCTTCGCGAATTGCAGCTCGCGCACGTCGCGCTGGCTCAGGTGGACGGGGTCGCTGCCGGTCTCGGCTTCGGTCGCGAGCTCGAAGAGCCGCAGGCCATCAGCGTCGGTGAGCCGGCTCGCGAGGGCGGGGGCAATGGCGGACGCTTCTTCAGCCGACACAAAGCGGCCGGAACCGTCGATGATTCCGACCCGGGCGAGCTCCGCAACGGCATCGACAAGGCCCGATCCACACAAGCCGACTGCAGGCACGTCGCCGATGACTCCGCAGACAACATCGAAGTTATCGGTGATCTGGACAACCTCGATGGCACCCGGCGCTGCCCGCATGCCGCAGCGGATGGACGCCGCCTCGAAGGCCGGCCCAGCGGGTGCCGCGGTCGCGATCATCCGGTTGCCGTCACCGAGGACGATCTCGCAGTTCGTGCCGATATCGATGAACAACCGAAGTCGCTTGTCGCGGTCCATGCCGGAGGCGAGTGCGCCGGCGATGATGTCGCCGCCCACGTAGGCGCCGAGGGCTGGGAACACGACGGCGCGGCCACGGGGGTGGATGGCGACGCCGAAGTCAGCGGCGAGCGCATCGTCGAACGACTGCGAGGTCATGATGAACGGCGCGACGCCGAGGGACTCCGGGTCGATACCGAGAGCGAGGTGCACCATCGTCGCATTGCCCGCCACGGATATCTCGTAGATCTCGACCGGGTCGACGCCAGCCTCCTCGCATGCCTCCATCGCGAGTTCCTGCATCGTCTGGTGCGCGAGGTCCTGGAGCTTCCCTAGGGCCGAGGGGTCGAGCATGACGGCGCTGATCCGGCTGATGACATCGGCGCCGAACGGCTGCTGCTTGTTGAGCATCGAGGCGACTGCCGCAGGAGTGCCGGTCGACAGGTCGAGCAAGGTTGCGACGACGGTGGTCGTGCCCAGGTCGAAGGCGATGCCGAAGAGCCGCGAGGTCGTGTCGCCTGGCTCGACCGCGACGAGTCGGTCATCGACGACGACGGCGGTCACCTTCCAGTCGCTCGTACGTAGGGCAGCCGGCAGTCCGCGGAGCATGGCCGGGTCGTAGTGCTCGGTGAGATCAGTGATGCCGTCGAGGATCCTTTGGATGTCGGAGCGCTGGTCGGACAGGCTCGGGTCGGCGAGCTCGAGATAGCGCTTGACGATGCTCGGTCGCAGAATGACCTGGCGGCCCACGCCGACGGTCGCCGCCTTCGGTCGCGTGGTCATCGGCGGGACGTCGATGCGCAGATTGCAGGTCGCATTCGCGAGGCAGGCTAGGCGCCAGCCATCGTCGATCTGTTCCTGCGTGAACGCCCGCGAATCATGCCTGCTGGCGGGAACCGAACCGCTTGTGACCTGAACCCGGCACTTCTTGCAGGTGCCATGGCCCCCGCAGGTCGAGTCGATCGCAATCCCGTTCCAGCTGGCGGCGTCGAAGATGCTCACGCCGGGAGGAACCCGGACCTGCTTGCCGGAGGGCTCGAAGGCGAGATCGATGCGTGCGGTGGTGTCAGTCACGAGGGGAGAGTCTCAGCCTTCTGCGTTCTTCGCGAGCCGGGCCCGGTGGGCGGCGATCCACGACGCGCCCCACTCGTCGTTGCCGAGCATGAGGTCGGCGGCCCGCACCGCCATGACGACCTGCTCGGTGCGTGCGTCCATGATCGCGCTCGTGAGCCCGACGGCCATGGCCATCGGCACGAACACTGAGTTAATGGCATGGCGCTCGGGCATCCCGAATGAGACATTCGAGGCTCCGAGGGTCATGTTGACCCCGATGTGCTCCTTGATGAGGGCGATGGTCTCGAGGGTCCGATTGACGAGGGACGAATCGGCGCCGATCGGCATCGCGAGTGGATCGATGATGATGTCCTCAATCGGGATGCCGTACTTGCCGGTTGCGGTCTGGACAATGTGGCGAACGAGCTCGAGCCTGCGCATCGGATCCTCGGGGATCTCGAACTCGTCATTCGGCAGGGCTATCACTGCAGCGCCGTACTTCTTTACGAGGGGGAGGATGAGTTCCATCCGCTCGTCCTCGGCGGTGATGGAGTTGACGAGCGCCTTGCCCTGATAGGCCTGCAGGCCTGCCTCGAGGGCCTCGACGACCGATGAGTCGATGCACAGCGGCAGGTCGGTGAGGCTCTGCACGAGCTTGACGGCCTGCGCGAGAACGACCGGCTCGTCGATGAGCGGTGCTCCCATGTTCACGTCGAGCATCGTGGCCCCGGCCTCGACCTGCGCGATGACATCGCGCTCGATGGCTGAGAGGTCGCCAGCGCGCAACTGCTCCTGGAAGACCTTGCGACCTGTCGGGTTGATGCGCTCGCCGATAATGCAGAAGGGCTGGTCGGGGCCGATCGTGACGGTCTTCGTCGCCGAGCTAAGAACTGTGTGCATGACGCTCCTCGTGCTCGGGGATGGTGCCGGCTTCGGGGATGGTGCCGGCTTCGGCGATGGTGGAATCGAAGCGGGGGCCGATGCCGAGCTCCTCGGTGAGGCGCTGGACTGAGCCGTCATGCCGGAAATCGGTGATGTGGATGCCGGCGACTCCGGGGAGGTTGAGGGCGTGGGCGGTGAGGTCGCGGACGAGCTGGTACGCCTCTTCAGCCTGGTCGTCAGCGTTCGCGATGCGGTCGATTGTCTCGGCGGGCACGCTGATGCCGGGCACTTTGTCGTTCATGAACGACAGGGCACGGGCGCCCGTCGTCAGGCAAACCGACGGCAGCACGATGGCGCGCTGGGCGACCCCGTTGGCGACGCAGGCGCTCATGAAGGTCTCAAGCTGATCGGGACGGTAGGAGATCTGCAGCTGAACCATCTGGGCCCCGGCGTTCACCTTGAGCAGGGCTCGGTCGGCGCGGTAGTCAAGTGGGGGAGCGCCCGGGTTCTCGACGGCCCCGATGAAGAAATCACCGGTGGGCGTGAACTTCCGGCCGGAAAGATAGGTGCCCGCCTT
>CAMCSO010000223.1 GCA_945877545.1 Bifidobacterium breve
ACCGCCTACAGGTCGGCGAAGGTCGAGACACTCATTCTCTTCGCGCCCTTGGGGCCGGTGGCGGGCGGGAGGGCGTCACACAGCGGAGCGACATACGCGATGACGTAGTCGTAGTAGGCGTTGAACTCCTGGGCCGTCGCACCCGGATACTCCAGTGCCTTCGCATCAACCTCCGCCGGCGCAGGCTTCACCATTTGGCAATACCCACCCGCGAGGTCCTCGTCCGGCAACGACGCCGGATCAACGACCGACGCCCACTTCTCATCCGGCACACCCGTCGGCCTCGGCGGATTCCAAACTGCCTCTGCAGTCGCGCTGCTCGAGCCGCCACACCCCGCCAGGAGCAGCACCCCACACACCGCCACCGAACCGAGCACTGCTTTCACGTTGACACCCATGTCCATCTCCCATTCACGCCAGTCCGTTGACCTCCGCGACGTATCAAGAAGTCACGCGTATTTTAAGCCACCCCAGTGGATGGGCGCAATCCCCCTAGAAGGCCCGTGGAAGTCCCGCGAGTGGGCTGCCTGACCCAGCAATCGATGCCGAGTCAGGCAGCCACCACATCTAGCTGTCGGCGTCGACGACGGCCGCGCCTTCAGCGGCCCGCGATCATTCCTCTACCCCGCTAGGCAGTAGACAATTGCTTGAAATTGGTATGCGGAATCCCCCCTCATTGACACGGTCCAACCGTCAGATCCATCGCGCTTCGACACCTCCACAAGGGCGCCCATGGGCGCATCGCTGGTGAAGCCCCCGGAAATGGCAGCGCCTGCTGGGCACCTGGCAGTCGCGGAATTCGCCGCCCCGTTCCCCCCAAGGGGGGTCCGGGGGGAATACGCCTCTGTGATCACGGGGAGGATTACGGTGGGGGCGGTCAACACCGCTCCCGAGTCCATCGGCACGAGCCCGTCGGTGTCACTTCCCTTCACCATGGTCCCCGCGCCGCCCGCTGCGCTGACCGACGGCGCGGCCGCCTCTCCGCCGCCGCACCCCGCGATTAGCAACACACCACGACCGAACCCAGCACTGCCTTCACATCGACACCCATGACCATCTCCCATTCACGCCAGTCCGTTGACCTCCGCGACGAGTCAAGAAGTCACGCGTGCGTTACGCCACCCCAGTGGATGGGCACAATCCCCGCAAGGCTCGTGGAAGGCCCGTGAGTGTGCTGCCTGACCCCCAGGCCATGCCGGGCCAGGCAGCCACCACGTCTAGCTGCCGGCTTCGACGAGGCTCGCGCCCTGCGCGGCACGCAGCACCGCAGCGCAGCCCTCCTTCGCTGCGGTGGCGGTGACCGTGTCGGTGGTGCTGGGCGACGGGCCAGTCACGTTGCAGCGCAGTACATTATTTATTTGCCAACGGAGAATCGACGAGTATCATGCGCTTCATTCGGGAAATTCTTGAAGGGCTCGAAAATGGATCGAATGTCGCGTAGGGCGGTGCTCGGATTCACCTGCCTGATGCTCACCTTGCTCAGCACCGGCCTTCTTGGAACTGGCCTGGCCATCGCTGTTGATACTCCGACCGAGCCACCCCCTTGTGGCAATACCGGCCTGCCTTGCGAGCCGATCACGCCGACGCCGGGCACGCCGGCGCCCGGCACCTACCCGATGCCGCCGTGTGGTGAGGGAGGTCCGGCCTGCCCCGAGCAGCCGCCCGGAGAAAACTTGCAGACCCCCAACTCGGGCGTGACGACACCGAACGACCCCGGCGCGACAAACCCCTCATCACCTGGCGGAGGTTCGGGCGGCGGCGGCGGCGGCGGCAACGGTAACGGTAACGGTAACGGTGATAACGCTCCCGTTATCTCAATTGGCGCCTCGGAATTGATCGTCGGCTCTCCCGTGGCGGTTTCGATCGCATTCATCGATGGTGGTTACACCGAGGCGGGAGCAGGGATGATGATTCGTGTCACTGTTTCCGTCGAGTTCGGCACCGTCTCGATCGGCGGCGGACCTGCTGGGCCCAGTGCGACCATCACTGCCCCGTACTCGTCGATCATAAACGGGATCACCGACGTGCTCGTCACTGCGAACCGAGCGGGTGAGACATCGATCTCGGTGACGGCAGTACCAAGTGACAGTCCTTCGGGTGGAATATCCGGCAGCCGAGCCCTGCTCGCGGTGGAGCCCGTCCAGACGCCTCTACCAACAGCTGTGCCGACTCCGGAAGTTACGCAGGCTCTCGCCCCCGTGGCCAACGTCGTCGCAGCGAATGATCCGCGCGGCGCCATCTCACAACCGCGCAGCATCACCCTGCAGACGTACGACCCCCTCGGCCAGCCGGAGCAGGTGGTCGACACCACGATCGCGCTTGTTGCCGTGCTCGGCGTCATAGGGCTGTCGGCCGGGGTCATGGCCGGAGGTGTCCCAGCGCCATCGGGATCTGGCTCGGGCCCCGGCTCGGGCTCCGGCTCGGGCTCCGGCTCAGGATCCTCCGACGCCCAGAACAGGCGGGCCGAGGACGTCGGTCGCCATCAGGGTGGGCATGTGCGGGCCGAGCGCAGTGAGGGCTCCCTGTCGAATATCGACGTCTCATTCACCGGGATTGCCGCGGCTCTTGGCACCGCGGGTTCTACCGATCGATGGCGGCTGTGGCGTCCGCCGCTAACAGCGCAGGTCGATCGCTCGCACCATGTCTCGATCGACTCGGTGTCCCGCATCTCGCCACTCACGGCACGGCTTCTCGCCGACAACACCTACCTGCGGGCCATCTTCGGGTCTGGAGCCCTGCTCCTGCCGATAGCCGCCGTCGTCCTCGCAGTTCTCGGGGTGATTGGCGTGAATGGCCTCGCCCTCGCACCGAGCGTCGCCATCCTCGGCCTCATCACCTTCATCGGTGCCCTCGATGCGATGGCCGGCTTCGCTGCCTTCGCCGTGTTCACGGCCGGCGTCGCAGTATCCGGCGGTATCACCGGCGCCGACAGCATTCGTACGCTGCTCGGCCTAGGAGTCATCGGCTTCGGACCGGCCCTCATCGCTGGCTCAACGCGACCCCTCCGCCGCGGCCGCGACGACTACGACATGTGGGAGCGGGTGACTGACTTCGTCATCATCCCGCTCATCGGCGCTTTTGCGGTGCAGAGCATGGTCGGAGCGCTGGCCGGGCTTTCGGGGTACCAACTGCCGATCGTTTCGTCAGCCAACCTCATCGCCCTCATCGCACTCATCGGACTCCTCATGCGAGTGAGTCTCGAGGAATTCGCGGCCCGCACCTTTCCCTCGCGCATCGCCGAGGTTGCCCCTGCCGCGGCTCCGACCCCCGGCGTGCTCCACCGCAGCATCGTCGCCGCTATGCGGACCATCCTGTTCGTCTTCGTCGCGGTCGCCTTCATCGGCACGTCCTGGCAACTCTGGGCTGGAGCGGCAATCTTTGCGGCCGCGCAAGCCTGCGAGATCATCGCCAAGTACCTGCCAAACAGCCCGCGTCTGTTTCACGCGGTCCCGGTCGGCATCCCCAAACTCGTCCTGATTCTGCTGGTATCGCTCGGGATTTCAACGGCAATCTCCCTACTCATCACCGATGGCCGCGACCTCGCGAGAACATCCTTCGTCATCCTCATGATTCCGGGCCTCGCCCTCGCGGCGCTTGGGATGTTCGGGAAGGAACCCCGCGAGGGCGACACTCGGTGGTACCTGCGGGACTCAATGCGCGTCTGGTATCGAATCGGCGGCGGCACGCTCCTTGTCACCGCCGTCTACCTGACCCAGTTCAACTAGGCCCGCAGGAGAAGAACCAGCTACACCACGAACTCGACCGTCGAGCCGGCTTGATCGACAACTACTGTCGAGCGGTCGATTGACCCACTTGGCAGCACCAGCCGCACCGTCCACGAGCCCTGCGCAACGAAGAACGCGAAGGCGCCACCCTTGCTCGTCGGGCTCTCCGCTACGAACTCACCGTTCTTGTCGAGGAGTCGCACATAGGCACCGGCCTTCCGCTCACCATCGACAACGACAGTTCCGGTGATGGCATAGTCGCCGGTCTGCGAACGCTCGGGATTCGCGCCGCACATCAGGCACCACCCCCGGCGGGCGAGCCAGCTGCGTCACCGATCTGAACCGGAACCCCGACCAGTGAGCCGTATTCGGTCCACGATCCGTCGTAGTTCGTCACGTTCTCCCAACCGAGGACCTCATGCAGGACGAACCAGGTGTGAGCAGAACGCTCACCGATTCGGCAATAGGCGATGGTTGGTGCACCTTCGGTCAGGCCCGCTGTCGTGTAAAGCTCGACGAGGTCGCCATCCGACTTGAAAGTGCCGTCGTCATTGGCAGCCTTCGACCACGGGACGTTACTTGCCGTGGGGATGTGGCCCGGGCGCTGCGACTGCTCCTGCGGGAGATGTGCCGGGGCGAGGAGTCGGCCTGAGTACTCATCAGGTGATCGGACATCAATGAGCTGGACCTTGCCGATCGCGGCGATGACCTCATCACGCTTCGACCGAAGCTCGACACGCTCGGTCGGAACAGGGTAGTTGGTTGCTGCGCGTACCGGGACCTCGGTAACGAGCTCACGACCGTCCAGCTCCCACTTCTTGCGCCCACCGTCGAGCAGCTTCACGCTGTCGTGGCCGTAGAGCTTGAAGTACCAGTCCGCGTAGGCGGCGAACCAATTGTTGTTGCCGCCGTAGAGACCGACCGTCGTGTCAGGGCCGATGCCGTTCTTGCTGAGGAGGTCGGCGAACGCCTCTGGCGTTACTAGGTCGCGGCGTACCGGA
>CAMCSO010000224.1 GCA_945877545.1 Bifidobacterium breve
GGTGGGTAGGCGAACCCGAGGAGCGACTCCCCGAAACTCGCGAACTCGACGTTGATGCGGGGTGGAGCGGTCATCGCCAGGGCCACCCCGAGTGCCACCGCGATCACCATGACAGTGAGCTCGAGGCCTGCGATTCGTGCGAACACGGACGCGCGCGAGGAGTTGCCGAGCGTGGAGATGACTCTGGTCCGGATGATCCAGGCGAGGGCCCCGAGCCCGATGAGAAGCATGACCTTTGTGAGGAGGAGCTGCCCATATCCGGTGGTGAGAATCTGGTCCGGGGTCTCGAGGCGGGTATAGCCATTCGTGAGGCCACTCACAGCGAGGAGGGTGAACCCGACGAGGGCTATGCCGGAGAACCGCTCCGCAGCTCTGCGCATTGGGAGGTCACGCCGAGCGGCATGGACGGCGAGTGCGAAGAGACCGCCGATCCAGATTGTCGCGGCCGCGACGTGCGCGACCCCGGAAGTGAGGGCGAGAGCGTGATCGCCCATGCCAGCCCCGTGACCGGCGAGGGCGGGAAGGCTTGCTGCGACAACCGAGATCGTGACCCATGAAGCGGCAGCGCCGGTTGATGAGGTGGTGATTGCGGCGAGGCACACGACCAGAGCGAGAACGGTCATGGCGAGCAGTGCCCGAGTGATCGGGATCTCGTTTACGTAGGTGGTGAACACAGCCGGGTCGAGAGCCGTCGCGAGCGGAACCCCGAGAACGTCAGCCAGGGTGAAAAGCATCTGATTCCAGGCGAGGACGGCCCAGAAACCCGCTGCGATGGCGGCCCGCTTGAGATCGGCGCGCCCCTCCTTCGACACGATGCCACCCTTGCCCGCCGGGTCGATGAATGCGGCAGCGAGCAGCCAGCCAATCGTGGCGATTGCTGCGAGGTTGGTGAGCAACCGAAGGATGGCGTTGCCCCATACGACGATTGGCCCTGCATCAGTGATGCCAGGTGGTGGCGGCTCGTAGGCTCCGCCAGCCACGATGAGAGCCACGGCGAGAGCGGAGACGCTGACCGCGACTAGTGCTGCGCCGATAAGGAAGAGCGGTGCAACGCTGCGGGCGGGACGAAGGTTCACGCGTTCGAGCCTACGACGCGCCCGCGGCCTACGGATGTCAGAAGGCCTCTTCGGGCATCCCCATGAGGTCAAGGTCGGTTGCCTCGGCCACGGCCCGCTCGGCAGCGAGGAGCGGCAGCCGGTTGCGTGCGAACCACCGGGCGGTCTCGATTTTCCCGCGGTAGAACATGCGGTCCTTCTCGGCGACCTCGCCGGCGAGGGCAGCCGACGCCACCTCTGCCTGACGCAGCAGCAGCCAGCCAATGACGAGATCACCGGATGCCATGAGTAAGCGGGTGGTGTTCAGGCCGACCTTGTAGATCTCCTCGGAATCGGACTGCGAGGCCATGGCCCATTGGCCGAGGACGGCGACGATGCCTTGGACGTCCTCAAGTGCCTTGCCGAGCAACTCGCGTTCGACCGTGAACTGACCGCTGCCTTCATCACCCTTCACTGTCTCAGTGATCTGCCCGGCGACGGTCATCAGTGACCTGAACTGATCCTTGACGATCTTGCGGAAGAAGAAGTCGAGGCCTTGAATCGCCGTTGTTCCCTCGTAGAGGGTATCGATCTTGGCGTCACGGATGTACTGCTCAATGGGGTAATCCTGAAGGAAACCGGAGCCGCCATACGTCTGAAGGGCGACTGCAAGCATCTCGTACGAACGCTCAGAACCGACGCCCTTGACGATGGGTAGCAGCAGATCGTTCATTCGCTCGGCTGCCTCCACGTCGATGTCGGCGTCGCCGGAGCGGCCCATCTCGATGATGTCCTGCCAGTAGGCGGTGTAGGCAATCAAGGCGCGAAGGCCTTCGGCGTATGACTTCTGGAGCATGAGCGAGCGGCGGACATCTGGGTGGTGGGTGATTGTCACCCTCGGGGCTGTCTTGTCGGTCATCTCAGTGAGATCGGCCCCCTGCACGCGACTCTTCGCGTAGTCGAGCGCATTGAGGTAGCCCGTGGAGAGTGCAGCGATCGCCTTCGTACCGACCATCATGCGTGCGTACTCGATGACCTTGAACATCTGCGCGATGCCGTTGTGGACATCGCCGACGAGCCAGCCGATTGCTGGTTCCTTCTCGCCGAAGGTGAGCTCACAGGTCGTTGAGACCTTGAGGCCCATCTTCTTCTCGACGTTCGTGGCGTACACCCCGTTGCGCTCGCCGATGACACCTGTTGCGAGTTCGACGTGGAACTTTGGAACGAGAAAGAGTGACAGGCCCTTCGTGCCGGGGCCCGCTCCCTCGGGTCGGGCGAGGACAAGGTGGACGATGTTGTCGGCCATATCGTGCTCGGCAGACGTGATGAAGCGCTTCACGCCCTCGATGCGCCAGGATCCGTCACCGTTGTCGAAGGCCTTCGCGCGGCCTGCTCCAACATCGGATCCGGCATCGGGCTCGGTCAGCACCATCGTTGCGCCCCAAGCGTTATCGATCATCAGCTCAGCCCAGCGCTTCTGGTCGGCGGTGCCGAGGTTGTCGAGGATCGCAGCGAAGCCAGGTCCGGACATGAACATGAATGCACCGGGGTTGGAGCCGAGGAGCATCTCACTTGCGGCCCATCGAAGCGACGGCGGTGCGCCGGTTCCGCCGAGGTGCTCTGGCAGGTCCAGCCGCCACCATTCGGCGTCCATGAGCGCCTTGAAGGACTTCTTGAAGCCTTCCGGCATCGTCACAGTTCGGGTGACCGGGTCGTAGATGGGGGGCTCACGGTCTGCATCAGCGAAGGACTCGGCGAGCGGACCGGTCGCGAGGCGTTCGACCTCGCGAAGCATTTCACGACTCGTGGCGACGTCCATCTCTGTGTACGGGCCGTGGCCGAGCCGCTCGCCGGCACCGAAGACCTCGAACAGGTTGAACTCGATGTCGCGAAGATTACTTTTGTAGTGGCCCATGATCATCCGCTCACTCGTGGCCGCGCTTACGCGACCGGGTACCCGTTGGTAAGAATAATCCTACTGATCGGTAACTTGCGCAAGTCATTCGAAGAAATCCACCGTGCCTAGGTCCCGCGCCTTCGAGCCGACAGAATGTGCGTATGAGTTCGCCGTGGCTGGAGTCGATGACCCCGGTAGCCCCGCCCACCGCGGCCAACCCCAGGCTGAGATTCCTGGTCTACGCCGGGATTGTCACTGGCTCGTGGGCCGGCCTCGGTTGCCTCGCCATCTACGGAATCGGACGACTCTTTGGTGTGCCGTTTATCGTCGTCACGCGGTCAACCGACCCTCAGGCGCAGGTACCGTGGATCGCGCCCCTGATCGTCCCCATCATCTTCGGAGTTCTCGGCGCCCTCGCGGCAAGCCTGCTCCTCGGCAGACGACACGCACGCCGCATCACCTTCTGGGTCGGGACCCTGCTCGCACTCGGCTCGGCGGTTGTTCCGTTCACCCAGCCGAGCGATGTCCTGTGGTCCACTCGAATCTGGCTCGTCGTCATGCACGTCATCACCTGGTTCCTCGTTGTGCCACAACTCGCTCGCATCGTCGGGGATTCAGAACCGGGAGCCAGCGTTGACCGCGGCGACTGAAATCCCGCACCGATCGTTACCTATTGCGCTGATCGTCGCGATGCGTCCACGCCAATGGCTGAAGAACGTCCTCGTCTTCGCAGCCCCGCTCGCTGCGGGGGCGATTGTTGAACGAGACGTCCTCGCCCCCACCATCGGTGCCTTCGTTGCGTTCTGCCTCATCTCGAGTTCGACCTACCTCATCAACGATGCGCGCGACGTCGAGGCAGACCGTGAACACCCGACCAAGCGACGCCGCCCAATCGCAGCAGGACACCTGCCTGCGCCAGTCGCTTGGGCTGCTGCGGTGGTTCTCGCGCTGGCATCCCTAGCGCTGTCCCTGGCAATCCGGCCATCGCTCGCTGGGGTTGTCGCCGTCTACTTCGTCTTCACCCTTGCCTATTCGCTGAAGCTCAAGCATGAGCCGGTCATTGAACTAGCCTTGCTGTCTATGGGTTTTCTGTTGCGGGCGATCGCAGGCGGCATCGCTTCCGATCTGCCGATCTCGCAGTGGTTCCTCATCGTGGCGGGTTTCGGATCCCTGTTCATGGCGGCCGGCAAGCGCTACAGCGAACTCGAACGGTCGCTCCATCGAACAGACGTCGCTGAATCCGCCCGCCGCAGCCTCTCGGGCTACACCCTTGGCTACCTACGGTTCGTCTGGGCGACAGCGGCAGCCGTGACCATCACCGCCTATTGCCTTTGGGCGTTCGAGGTGGCCGCCGCGCCCTCGACCCTGCCATGGGCCCAATGGAGCGTGCTCCCGTTCGTGCTCGCGATCCTGCGCTACGGCGTGGTGGTCGACAAGGGCGAGGCCGAGGCCCCCGAGGATGCTGTCCTCGGCGACCGCGTGCTCCTCGTCATCGCGGTGGCATGGGTTGTCACATTCAGTCTCGGCGCATTGGGGGCATGACGATGTCGACGGTCTCGCCACTTCGAACGAACGGGGATGAGCAACTTCTAACTGGTTGGGGCCGCACCTGTCCGAGTATGGCCCGTGTGCGCGAGCCACGCGACACCGCCGATATTGAGCAGGCCATTGCAGATGTTGGTCCGCGTGGGCTGCTGGCTCGGGGTCTTGGACGCTCGTATGGCGATGCGGCTCAAAGCGGTGGTGCGACCGTGCTCGACATGACTGG
>CAMCSO010000225.1 GCA_945877545.1 Bifidobacterium breve
CGCTGCCCTCGATGCCGCGCGCAGTGCGGGTTTGGCGCCGATCGCGCCGATCGCGGTGGTGGCCTTCGCCGATGAGGAGGGTGCACGTTTCGGCATGGCTTGTGCTGGATCACGGCTGATGACCGGTCAGTTGCCACCCGACAAGGCCAGGGCGCTTCGGGGACGTGACGGCGCGACCATGGCTGAGGCTATGGTGGCCGCCGGGCATGATCCAGCGGGCCTCGGCCAAGACGATGAGCGAATCGCCCGTATCGGCATGTTCGTTGAACTCCACGTCGAGCAGGGTCGCTTCCTCATCGATCAGGGAGCCTCGGTCGGGGTCGCGACCTCAATCTGGCCTCACGGGCGTTATCGATTCACCTTTCGTGGCGTCGCAAATCACGCGGGCACCACGCGGATGATCGACCGGTATGACCCGATGATTGCCTTTGCCCACACTGCGCTGAGTGCCAATGGGGCCGCAAGGAAACACGACAGCCGCGCAACCTTCGGCCGGCTGGAAGTGGCGCCAAACGGCACCAATGCGATCCCGTCGGAGGTGCGGGCCTGGCTCGACGCGCGGGCCATGGATCAACGCACCCTCGATGAGATGCTCGAACGCATCAGCACTGATGCGGAGGTGAGTTCCTTGGAGAACGGCACCGAGGTCGATGTTACGGCCGAGTCGGTCACGGCGGTGCTCGACTTTGACGAGGAGCTCCGCGACCGACTAGCTGCTGCGATCGCGATCGAGCAGGGCGTGCCTGCTATTCCCGTTCTCCCCACGGGGGCCGGCCACGACGCGGGCATTCTTGCGTCCGCCGGCGTCAATACCGCCATGCTTTTCGTCCGAAACCCAACGGGCGTATCGCATTCGCCCCATGAGCATGCTGAACGCGACGACTGCCTAGCGGGTGTCGAGGCGCTGACTGCCGTGCTGCGCGAACTCGCCTGATGCAGATCTACCGTTGCTCGTCCGCGTGGATCGATGGCGAGGTGCGCGACGAGGTCGACATCACCGTCGACGAGACCGGGCGCATCGCAAGCATCGAATCCTGGGGTGCGGTGTCACAGGCGAAGGTCGTCCTGCTACCCGGAGTCGTCCTACCCGGGTTTGCGAACGCGCATTCGCATGCGTTTCACCGGGCGCTTCGCGGGCGAACTCATGGTGACGGAGGCACGTTCTGGACCTGGCGTGAGCGGATGTACGAGGTGGCGAACGTCCTAGATCCGGACCTCTACTTTCGGCTGGCCCGGGCGGTCTTCTCCGAGATGGCGCTCGCGGGGGTGACCTCCGTCGGCGAGTTCCACTACGTGCATCACGCACCGGACGGCTCTGCCTATGACGATCCCAATGCGATGGGTGAGGCTCTGCGTCATGCCGCCCGCGAGGCCGGCATCCGCTTGACACTCCTCGACACCTGCTACCTGACGGGTGGGCTATCCGATGCGGGGCACACGCAACTGCAGCCCCGTCAGCGCAGGTTCGGCGACGGCGACGCCAACCGTTGGGCCGAGAGGTTCGGGTTGCTTGCAGGTGATGGGTCGACGAACATCGGTGCCGCAATCCACTCAGTGCGCGCGGTGCCCCGCGACCAGATCCCGACCGTTGTCCACGCCGCGGCGGGGCGGCCGCTGCACATGCACCTGTCCGAGCAGCGAGCCGAGAACGAGGCCTGCGAGGCGGCGTACGGCCAATCTCCTACTCAGGTGCTGTCGGCAGCGGGGGCCCTAGGGCCACTCACCACGGCCGTTCACGCGACACATCTCTCGGACGCAGACATCGGATTGCTCGGCGGAACGCGCACCTCGTCCTGCTTTTGTCCAACCACCGAACGTGATCTTGCCGATGGCATTGGCCCGGCTCGGGAACTCGCCCTCGCGGGGTCACCGCTTTGCCTCGGCACAGACCAACACGCAGTCATCGACCTTCTCGAGGAAGCCAGAGCGCTTGAGATGCATGAGCGCCTGCACCACCACGAGCGCGGACGGCTCCAGCCCACTGAATTGATCGCCGCCATGGCCACCCACGGGCAGGCCAGCCTCGGGTGGCCGGATGCGGGACGGATCGAGATTGGTCAGCGGGCTGATCTCGTCGCTGTGCGAGCCGACACCGTCCGAACTGCTGGAAGTGACCCTTCGCAGATCGTGCTCTCCGCCTTCGCCAGCGATGTCGACGCGGTTGTCGTCGACGGGGTGATCGTGGTGTCCGACGGGCGTCACCGCTCGTTGGACGTCGGGGCCGAACTCGTATCGGTCATTGGCGAGGTGTGGGATCGCGTCCGATCCTCATCGTGAGTCCGTCCACCGCTCATTGACATCCACCCTTCTCGGACCGGGAGCCATCAGTGAAACTCCTTCTTCGATCGCCGACAGCGTCGCCAGTTGCTGTCGCAGCCGACACGAGCCTCGAGGTGGCCGCGAGCCCTGACAGCCCTGCGCGAGAACGATGGATGTGGGATGTGCGCCTCGAAACCCGTGCTGCCCCGATGACCGATGCCATGGACGCGGTGAGCCTGGAGGTATCGGGTGCCGGCCGGGGCATCCACTTCGTCAACGTCCGGTTCGATGCGACGGCAATCACTGCGGCCATCGATGTTGAGGTGCTCGACGGGCCGGCGTCACTGCGTCGGCCGGCTGGTGAGTTGTGGATCGCGATCTTCGAGACGGGGGCTGCTTACGATGGCCCATTCATCGTTCGTCGGCATCGATCGCGTCCTCGTCCTCATCGAAGGCGAGGGGATGAACCTGACCCTCGACGGTCACACCCGTTCCATCGAACCCTTCTCGCCGGTGCGCCTCGCCGGCGAGGCGGTGGCCTCATGCACCCCGACGTCCGGCCCGACTCGGGATCTCAACGTGATGTATCGACGTGATCGCGTGACCTGCGTGGTTGACATCCTGGACGGATCCTCGCCGATCGAGGCGGCATCGGAGCCGGGGGAGACCCTATGGCTCGGTGTGCTGACGGGCAGTTGGGTCATCGAGACGAAGCTGGCGCTTGCCCTCGAGCCGCTGGACTTCATCCGAATCGACGGCGTCGCACGCCTGATTGGTGACGGCTACGTGGCTCGATTCAGCCTCAGAACGCGGCCTACTGTGCCAGCACCTTTCTTCGATGTGGCCAGCGTCTAGATGAATGATTCCAAGGGGTGCGGCGGGTGTGATGGGGGCGAAGGGTGTCCAGACTCGGTGTTCTGAACCCAACCCGACCTCGAATGCCACGGCGGGAAGTCCGTCACCGAAGTCTGCGCCCGCATCGCCCAACGCGTCCTCCCACTCACAGTCGCGATCTGGCACAACGACCGATTCAGCCTCACCGTCAAATGATCACTGACCGCCTACGACCACTGACGACCCCGGGGAATCGTTCATCCATTTCGCTCCGCTGAGGTGGGGGAGTGAAATTCTCTAGGCAAATCTTGTGCCAGACTTGTTATGACATCGTTATCTATTTTCGCCGTACCCTGTGCTACCGTCGGATCTGCATAGGGTGCATAGCCTCTGCGCAAAATGAGGAGCCGTTGGCGGCTCGCCGGTGGCTTCACGTGTTCCGAGGACCTTGTCTCGGCAAGGCAAAAATTAGATGAAGGAGTGAAATGAACAGAACGAGCAACCGGCCGATGAAGGCCCTGCTGCTGGTTCCCGCTTCCATGGCCTTGCTGCTTACTGCAGCGTGTGGCGGCGGTTCCAGTGCTTCGAGCGAGACCTCTGCTGAGGCAGTGGTCACATCTGCGGCGAGTGCGGCCGCCCCGGCAAGCGAGGCAGCGACCACGCCTGCATTCTGTGGCGAGGACGCACTTGCGCTTCAGCCGCAGGGAATCGTCGGCCAAGGTCCGAATGGCGAGCCCGCAGCCTCACCCGACGACGTGGCACTCACTGACGAGGAAGCCGCCCAGGTAAAGGCTGGCAACTTCACCGTCGGCCTCGTCTTCCAGTTCATGAACGACTGGTCTAAGGCGCAGATCCAAGGCCTTACCGACACTTTCGACAAGTACGGCGTGAAGATCATCAGCACGACGGACGCCCAGTTCAAGGTCGACCGTCAGATTGCCGACATTGAGAACACCATCCAGCAGAAGCCCAGCGGCATCATCACGATCCCTGTCGATGACGTAGCCACGGCTCCCGCGTACGCCAAGGTGTCGGAGGCTGGCATCAAACTAGTCTTCATGGATAACGCCGCCAAGGGCCTGACCTACCCCGATCAGTACCAGTCGGTTATCTCGGCTGATAGCCAAGGCAACGGCCAGATCGCCGCGGCGAAGCTGTCGTGCTACATCCCCGAGGGCGGAACGATCGGCGTGATCGACTTTGGCATCACGTTCTTCGTCACCAACCAGCGCACCAAGGGCGTCAAGGACTGGTTCGCGGCCAACCGCCCAGACGTCACCATCAAGGAGGCTGCGTTCACGGATCCGGATAAGGCCGGCGATGTGGCAGCTAACTTCCTGACCGCCAACCCCGATGTTCAGGGCGTCTTCGCAGTCTGGGACGGCCCGGCTCAGGGTGTCATCAGCGCGCTACGCGCTGAGGGCAAGAACATTCCAGTCACCACAATCGACCTGGGCGATCAGGCGGCCACGGATCTCGCAGGGGCCGAGTACCTGAAGGGTCTGGGGGCGCAGCGTCCGTACGACCAGGGTGTGGCCGAGGCGCTTGCGCTGATGAACGCGTTCATCGGCAAGACTCCTCCGGCCTGGATCGG
>CAMCSO010000226.1 GCA_945877545.1 Bifidobacterium breve
CGGGATTGCCTGACTGGTGGTGCCAGCGGCGCAGTATGCGCAGCCCGCGACCAAAAGGGCCTTCAGGCTGAGCACCACCCAGATCGGCCCTGAGCCACGCTCGTTCGGAAACGTCGCGGTCACTCCTTCTTCCCTCGCTGACGGAACCAACTGACGATGGATGCGATGACAGCCCCGATAGTGATGACGACAAGACCGATCCAGTAGATCACGTAATCCCCGAGCGATACTCCCCACATGTGCTCCCCCTAATTCTTGGATGATGCGCGACTCCTGACATTGATGTCGCCTTCATGTCGCGCCCCCGTCACACTAGTCCTGCGGGTTGACGGCTCGGGCTGCCCTTTTCCACTTCACGGCCACGCGTTCATTGACTGGCGCGAGAAGCCTGCCCCGTGTTGTCGGGGTGGTCGTTTCGCCTTCGTTCCCGGCTACGCTCCAGCGGTTCAAGACCCGCGGCACGCACGACTCAGCCGCGAACTCGTGGCCGAAGCCGCGCTTCACTGCACCCGCTCTTCGGATCGATACCTATCGCTGCAAGAGCGTCCGTCCGCCAGACTGACGCCTCCGAGAAGGCGTCCGCGAGTGTCCATCGGAGAATTCCCAGCCCGGTCGGTCTTCTCTGCCCGGTGGCGACATCGTTCAAGCGATCCTCGAAGAATGTTTGACACCAATGGCTCCGAGCGATGCCAGATACACATCCACCGATGACCGAAGCCTCGACGAATGATCCTCAGCGCCAGGCCCGTCACCCACGAGCGACTTGAGCCGCTCGGCAAGATCCTGATCGCCCGGCGAGAGGAGAGCACGATAGCGCGCGTCGAGGGCGAATGACAGGTCGCTCGAGGATTGCATCGCCACCCAGTCAAGGAGCACGTCGACATCGCGTGCTGACTCGCGCACCCCGTGCTCCACATCGCCTTCCACTACCGTGAAGGCTCGGTCGAGCAGCCGAACCCGCGCCGGGTCCGACGAGGTGAGGACAACCGTTCCCGCCCGCGCCTCAGCCACGGGCTTGCCTTGCGACGTGTTCACCCCCTGTGTTTGCCCGATGAGCGCACGGAACTCCTCCGCCGCATGGACGAGGGTCGAATCGCTCATCGACGTGCCGACGGCGAGGAGATGACCAATGAGCATCCTGGACTGCAGAACTCCGGCCAGTGGCCGACGGAACGCATGCATGGCGACGAACTGATCGCGGGACAGGACCAGTTGCCCCCTCGTGAGATCACCGTGAAGCTTTAGCACCCGAGTGCCGGCGCCGGAATCCTCATCCCATGGCAGCACCGCAACCGGTGATCCGGTAATCGACTCCGCGGCTAGTTCGAACGCCTGGTCGTAGTTCGTCGTGACGGTGAGTGGGCAGCGGAGGTTGGCGATGAGCCCATGAGTGAGGGAATGGCGTGGCGTAGTGAGCAATCGGGCAAGCGCGTCGATGAACCAGCCCTTGCCCCCCGTTTCGATGAGCAGGGTCGCCGCATCGGTGGGATCCAGGCCCATCAGGTCCATTCGACTGAGCTCGGGATCGTTAAGTAACTTCAGCAGTTCTTTGAGCAGGTCATCCCACATTGGCAGGCCGAGGGACGCACTCGCCCCCGCCCCGAATATGACAGCCAACTCACCTGCCCTGCCGGCTGCCACCAACCCTTGAAGCCAGTCCGGGACGACGCACGTTGACGTCGCATTGAATCGCTCGCGGCGCTCATGCTGCAGGGCGGCGATGCTGCTGGATTCTCGCGTCACAATGACGAGGTCGAATCCGCCAGCGGGACTTCCGCCGAAGTGATCGCCGATCGCGTCGAGGAGTGCGGCGATGACCTCACCGGTGCGGCCCCCGAGACCAGCGCGACCCACACCGACAAGCGGCATTGCCACAAGCGGTCGAGCCCGGAATCGAGTCCGCAGAGCCCGCGCCTCCAGAGCCTCCAAGGACGTCCCGATTCGGCGGACCATCGAAGCGACGTCATTGTCACTGTTGCCCCCGGCGACATTGACCGCCAGCACAGGCCCGGCCGAAGCATCGTCAACCCAAACGCAACCAGCCTCGTCGAGCAGTCGGCCTTGCTCTCGTAATTGGCGCGTCGCACCCTCGCGGTCAACGCCCACCGCCCACGCCCAATGATCCTCGACGCTGCCATGGGAGTCAGTGGGAATCAAGTAGGCGTCAGCATCAATCAACCTCAGGTCCCCCTGCAGCGCGAACAGGTGCCGCTCGCGACCTCGGTGAACCGCCTCCACCTCAATAATGTGCATCCTCACCACACCGTCCCTCGTCCGCTACTGCTCTTCCTCGATCGGGCCGGGCGCCATCGGCTGTTGCTGGCCATCGTTGCTCTGGACCTGCTGTTCGTACGAATTCCAGTAGGTATCGCGGAAGAACGTGCGCGGAACATGCGACATCTGCTGGCTGAGATCGGTTCCCTGGTCGAGGTGGCCGAACTGCTGAAGGACCCGAAACTTGTTGAATTGCCCGAGAGCGCGAACGGGGAATGCCTGCTGACCGGTCTGGGCACGCATGTGGCGGTCGCGGTCACGCTTGTCGACGATCTCACTTGCGATCTGCTCAGTGAATGCACCCTCGCGAAGGGTGTGATCCTCTGCGCTGTCCGGTGCTGGATTCGCCTCAGCCATTCTTTGGGCACGGTCCCCAGCGTTCATGCCTGTCACCTCAAGGCGACCATCATCCATGCGGGAGAGGTTGTTGCGCATGGGCCACAGCGCGCGCTCGTTCGCGAGCGCTTCTTCATCGGACACTCCCAGTCGTTTCTGCTCCTTCTTGGAAAGTGCGCCGCGCGAGGCATCGGTCATCGGGATCGGATGGAATCGCACCCCGGTCGGACGGACCTTCGTGGTGTTATCGTCCCGCTTGTTTACGGGCTGGCCCACCTGATCATTCAGACCGTCCTTGAATCTCACCTTCTTCTCCACGCCTGCTTGGTTGCGCAGGCGGGGTTTCGGCACGTGTGGGTTGCTGTCCTCCGCCGCGGCATTCGCACCCCACTGCTCGTTCGCCCCGACAATGGCGTTGAACTTGTCGTCGGTCTTGCCCATCATGTCAGCATCAAGCGCTTGGGACCGGGTACCTGTCGATAGGTCATATTCGGCATGCGCACCCATCGTAATTCGGGCATCCCATCGGCTCGGCTTTCGAATTCTCCCGAGTCGATCACGTGATTCCTGGAAGGCCTCGCGCGCCTGGAGAACCGCATCAGGGTCATAGTCGATCCCCGGCTCGCGCGGGAAGTTGTCCGCTCCGGCGTCTGTCGCCTGCCCCTCATTCGCCAGCCGAGCGCGCAGAGCGGAGCGCAGCCCTGCCGCTTCGCCAATCAACGGCGGCTCCCCTGTTCGACGCTCGTCCGCGCCTCGCTCCTCGGCACGGCGGGCATTCGCCCCCGCGATGACATTCGCCCGCTTCATCCCCTTGCCGAACAGCGCCTTGAAGAATCCGCCTATGCCTCCGCCCGTTGCCCTTTTTCGCTCACCGAACGTCTTGAAGTACTGGCCGAACACCCTGTTCGATCGTTTCGGCATCCAGGGCGCCACCATGTTCGACTCATCGCTCATTCCGATCGAATGCCTTCGCGCGATGAGTTGCCCGGGGAGCTCTGCCGGGACGCCACCGTCAACCTGACTCTCGTCGATTGGCCCACCATCAGCGGAACCCTGCTCAGCCAACGAATCGGCATTCGAGCCGACGTCGTCGCTCTGCTGTTCGTCGCGGGCGGTGTGATAGTCACTGGAGCCTTCGACGTTGCCGTACTCCGGTGGGCCAGGCCGCGATGCCAAAAAATCGGAGGACTCCATGCCCGCCTCGCCACCGTCGGACTGGGCAACAGATCCGTCCAATCGTTCACGATGACGCGACATGACGTCTTCCATCAACGGTTGGCTCACCCTCTCAACATAGCAGCGGCAATACGTCGATCCGATGACCGAACTCCATTCCGGTTGGCATGCATTGCAACGGTCTTTGGACACGGAATTGAAGGGATGACGCACCCTTCGGATTCGATGCCGTTCGCGGTGAGCGTTGGAGAGGTTGAAGCAGACGGAAGTGCCCAGTGACGTCGCTACGCGACCGTGCCCATCCGTGTTTGCGGCGGACGTTTCGGAATTCCCCATGGACATTCACGCAATGCCGTCGCCCTCGCGAGTCACTCGTAGCACGGCGAGACCCCGGGGTCCGTTCGATCGAAATGGATGCGCTGCTCGGTTTCAGTGGACGGGGTCTCCGGGGGTGGGCTTTGTATTGGCCGCGGCCCTCGCCATGACGGTCGCGCCACTGACGAGGCCCTTGCGCCAAGGAGGCACACCGTCCATCTCGATCTCCAGGCTGAAACTTAAAAACGTGCGAATGAGGACGATGATGCCCAGCACGAGCACATTGTCGAGCGTTGGCGCGACCGCGACCGTGCGGATCAAGTCGCCTGCGACCAGAATCTCGAGTCCGAGAAGGATCGCACCACCGAAGGACTGCCGCATGACCCGGTAGGCGAGGCCACCGTCCTTGCGTCGCCAGTAGTCGCGAAGCGAGATCCATAATGACCAGACAAGGCCCGCAAACAGAACGCCGGCGGCAATGACCTCAAAGGTCTGCGCGACGACGAGCATCACCTGGGTGTACGTCTCTTCGTTCATGTGTGATGTCTACACCACACATGA
>CAMCSO010000227.1 GCA_945877545.1 Bifidobacterium breve
GCACGTGAACTGGTCGCGGCCGGCGGCCGAGCCTCGGGGCACCAGGCAGACCTCGGCTGCGTTGACCAGATCCAGGCCGTTGCAGCCGAGATCGGTGGTGTCGTGCCGCACGTCGACATTCTCGTGAGCAATGTGGGGATGCCCAATCCGCATGGAATTGATGGAATCTCCGAAGCACAGTGGGAGAAAAGTGTAGACGTGAACCTCAAGAGCGGGTTCTTCCTCACCCAAGCGGTGCTTCCGCTCATGCGAAGGACAGGGAATGGCGGATCGATCATCTACACCTCGTCTGCGGCAGGCCTCGTGGGATCCTTCACCAGCCCGCTCTACTCGCTGACGAAGGCGGGTCTCATCGGTCTCACGAAATCGCTGTGCGTTGTCCTGGCGCCGGAGGGAATTCGGGTAAATGCCGTCTGCCCCGGCCCGGTCCGCACTCCGATGCTGGCCGGCTTCATGGCCAAGGGGCAGGAATCGATTGATGAGGTTGCCGAACTGTATTCGAGTCGCGTGCCGCTTGGGCGCGTTGCTGAGCCCAGTGAGATTGCGGCAGCGATACTGTTCCTCGCCGGCGAAGAGTCGAGCTACCTCACCGGTGTGGCTCTGCCGGTCGACGGCGGATACACGGCGGTCTAGTCGCACATGGAGACCATCTACCCCCGAAGATTCGGCGTCTTCTACGACTTTCGAAATCCAGCGGCATGGCGTCAGCCATGGCCGGAGCGCTACCGGCAACTCATCGATCAGATTGCCTGGGTGGATGCGGAACTTGAATTCGATGAAATCTCAATCTCGGAGCACCACTTCCTCGATGACGGATGGACACCTTCACCGCTGGTACTCGCGGCGGCCGTGGCCTCGCGCACCTCGCGGGTGGGCATTGCAACGAACATCATCCAGTTGCCTCTCCACCAGCCACTGAGGATCGCTGAGGATGCCCTGACCGTTGACATCCTGTCGCAGGGGCGTTTCCGGCTGGGTGTTGCTGCCGGCTACCGCGAAGAGGAGTTCGCCGGACTGGGTGTCCGGCTTGGCGATCGCGGGAGTCTCATGGACGAGGGGATCGCGATCATCCGAAAGGCCTTCGCGGGTGAGCCATTTGCCTTCTCCGGCAGGCACTGGTCCTTTCCTGAGTTAACCGTCGCACCCGGCCCAATGCGACCTGGCGGACCTGAGATCTGGCTGGGGGGCAGGGCTCGACCCGCATTGGAGCGAGCGGCAGCACAGGGCGACGGATTCATGGCTTCGTCCAATGACGACGTAACGGGCTACCTTGCGGCGCGCCGGCAGCTCGGATTTGAGGACGCGCCTGCGAAGACCATGCGGACCGCTCGATTGATTATCGATGAGGATCCGGAGCGGGCACTGGAGGAACTCAGCGAGCACATGCTCTTCCACGTGAACGAGTACATCGAATACGGATTCGTAAAGAGGCCGCGATACACCGACGCTCGCGATCTCATCCGAGACGGCCAGTTCGACATCGTTGACGCCGAAGGTGCGTTGGACCGGCTCAGGACCGCGGGGGCCGCCGGAGTTCATGAGTTTCACGTCTACGGGGTCCTGCCCGGTGAGCCGCTCGACTCAGGGTCACGGCGACTTGACTACATCTCGAACAAGGTGCTGCCAACCCTGCGATTGGGATGGTCGGCGCCCGTTGCTCGACACGAGGAAGAGGGAACAAATGTGGAATGAGTTGCAACAGGTTGAGAACTGCACCGTGTTTATCGCTGATGACATGCTTGGGGAGGGTCCGCATTGGGACGAGCACCGCGGGATCCTCTCGCGTGTCGACATCCATGCCGGGCTCCTCCGTTTGTGCGATCCCGCGACGGGGGAGCAGTCAACTCAGGTGATTGAAACACCCCTTGGTTTCGCGATTCCGCGTCGCTCGGGCGGGTACGTCATGGGTATCGGCCTGACCATTGTGCTGACGGAGCCCGATGGATCTCGCCGGACGTTGGTTGACTTGTCATCCCTTGATCCCTACAACCGATTCAACGATGCGGTGTGCGATGCACAGGGACGACTGTGGGCCGGGACGATGTGCTCACAACGCCCGGACGGATTTCGGCCCTCGGGTCAGGCGGCTCTGTATCGGATCGACCCCGATGGCAGCTGCGAGCAGGTCCTCGAGGATCTGACGATTTCTAATGGAATGGATTGGCCGGACGCCTCGACACTCATGCATGTCGATAGCAGTCGACATCGGATTGATACCTATCCGGTGACGAGTGAGGGGCGACTTGGGGAGCGAATCCCGTTCGCGCAGTTTGACCCATCTGACGGTTTGCCTGACGGACTGACGATCGACGACGAGGGCTGTGCGTGGGTCGCCTTCTTTGGTGGGGGACAGGTCAGACGATTCGACCGGCAAGGCGCAGATATCGCACGGTTTCTTCTGCCCGCGAGTTGCACGACGAGCGTGGCGTTCGGCGGGCACGACCTCGAGGATCTGTTCGTTCCGACGTCACGCCACCGACTCAGCGCCGAACAGGTGGCACAGCAACCGCTAGCTGGGTCGCTGTTTCGCCTGCGGCCCGGGGTTCGAGGACGGGTTGGTCACCGATTCGCCGGGTAGCTCCGAGGGAATAGCGGGCTGGAGGGAGATTGCGCGAGCCGTTGACAGGTTGCGAAGGGCCCCTTAGAGTTTCGTTAATACGAAATAAACTTCGATATATCGAACAACTGGCTGCGCTTGCGCAGCGTAGGAGGCTTCGCCACCTGATGGAGGAAACGTGGGCATAGTCGTCGTGACCGCCGGACATCAGATCGCCGGCGAGAGAATCGAAACCGCATCGCTCGAGGAATTGATCTTTGAGACCGTGTCGACGGCGATCGCCAAGGCGGGGATAGCACCTGAGTCGGTCGACGCGATTGTCATGAGCGGCAACGACCAGACCGATGGCCGGATCATCTCCTGCATGGTCACCGCCGGGCCTGCCGGCGGGGTTGGCAAGAACGTCATGACCATTGCATCGGGCCCGGAGCATGCGTTCGCGTACGCCTACCTGCGACTCCTCGCAGGGCAGGGCAAAAATGCCGTCGTCGTGGGCTGGAGCAAGCCCAGCGAGTCGGCATTCCCAGAGCATGCGGAACTGGTTTCGGCTGATCCCTTCATGGTGCGGCCAATCGGGATGAATCGACTCATCGCGGCCGCATTGCAAGCGTCGGCACTCCCCGAGGCCGAGCGCACTGGTGCTCGCTCGGAATCCGCGAATGACCCGTTCGTCTCGTGGCCGCTGACGGCTTCGGACTGTCAGGATCACGCAGACGGCGTATGCGCGATCGTTCTTGAGTCGCGTGAGCCCGGTTATGTCGGCGAGGGAGCCTGGGTTCGGGGCGTCGGATGGGCCATGGACAGGTATGACCTTGGGGATCGAGACGACATCGAGGTGGGTGGACTCACCGCTGCGACCGAACTCGCTCTCAGACAGGCTGGCGACTCATTTGGACCGATCGGCACGCTTGATGCCTTCGCCGTCGGAGTCCCGAACGAACGTCGCCTCGCCCAACGCCTTACCCAACTGCTCGGCGATGACAAGACCGTGAGTTTCCCGTCAATTGATTGCCTTAATCCGGACTTCGCCGCGGGGCTCTTCGCCATTTGGCGAGCAGCCCAGCGAGTGATGAGTCCAGTCCGGCCGGACGCACCGCACTTTGCTGCCGCTTCCGCGACCCTGGGCTTCGCGGCTCAGGGAGTCACCGTTGTGCTCATGTCAGATCTTTCGGAGGTGTGAGGACATGCGCAATGTAGGGATACTCGGAGTCGGCCAGACGGACTTCGTCACCAAGCGAACGGATGTCACGTATCCAGAGCTCGTCCGTGAAGGTGCGCAGTTGGCATTCAACGATGCTGGCCTGTCTATGCGCGACGTCGAGGCAGTCGTGGTGCCACTTGCCCCTGATGCGCTCATCGGGATCGGGAATGGTGAGCGGTGGCTCGTCGAAGCGATTGGAGCGACGGGCAAGCCCGTTATGCGGGTGAACAACGGTGGAGCTACGGGAGCGAGCGCCGTTGAGGCTGCGTGGATGCATATTGCGTCCGGCCTCTTTGATGTCGTACTCGTTGCTGGTGCTGACCGAGTGAGTGAGTCGCTCTCAGCCCAATCTGTTCTCAACAAGATGTGGGACGTGGCCTACGAGCGCCCGTATCCGCAAAACACCATAACCATGCTCGCAATGTCGGCTATGCGCTACAACCACATGTACGGCGCCGACGAGCGTGACATGGCGCGGGTGACGGTGAAGAACCGTAGGCATGCTTCCCTCAACCCACATGCCCATCTGCGTGAACTGGTAACTGAGGATGATGTCCTGAACTCCAGGATCCTCTCTTGGCCGCTGAAGCTTGGCGACGTCTGCCCATCCTCCACTGGCGGTGCCGCACTCATTCTCGTCTCTGAGGAGTATGCGGCCCGTATGAAGAAACCTGTTGCCTGGATCCGAGGACTGGGCCAGAACACGGAGACCTTCTGGATGGGGGATCGTGTCGGTCCCCAAGCACTGGGCGACCACGCTGACGCGGATGCTCTCGCCGTTGCCTTTGAGCGCGCGTATGCCCAGGCGGGACTCACCGACCCAACGACCCAGATCGATGTCGCCGAACTCTACGCGCCGTTCTCAAGTGTGGAATTCCACGTGAT